>JAUYQH010000184.1 GCA_030697365.1 Novosphingobium sp.
TGGCCGATGCGGTGCTCGCGGGGGGCGGCGGCTTCCACTGCGCCAGCCAGCAGATGCCCGCTACTTGATCGCCTTCGCCCCAAGCTGCGGGTTGAGCCCGGTAATATGGTTGAGCCAGGCCTTGGGCTTGCGGATCAGAGCCTTGGGGTATTCGATCTTGATCCCGGCAAGCTCGGCGATCTTGCCGACGAAGTGGATGCAGTTGTTCTGGTCGAGCCGGTAGGTCTTGCCCGGCGCATCGCGCCACTTCGCCACCTCTGTCCGAATGGCCCAATAGGTCGCGTCGCTGATCGGCACGGTGAAATGGCGGTTGGTCGAGGTCACATACTTGGGCGGTTCGGTCATGATGATCGCCTGAACCGGACCCGCAAGCACCGCCGGGGTCGCCGATTTGGCCGAATAGCCGTAGTTCTCGTCGATCTTCGCCCCGGTCGCCTCGAGCGTGCCTTGCATGACCACGAAAGTATGCGGAAAGCGCCCGCCGAACATCGATCCGTTGAAGCTCTGGAACGAAAGCATGACCTGCGCGACGGCAGGCAGTGGCAGGAGCAGCGCGGCGATCAGGCAAAGCAGGCGAGCAATCATCGCCCGCTTCAACCCGAGACCGCCTGAAACGCTCCTGAACGTCACCGCGAGAGCAGGAACACCGCGTGCTCGGCGCGAAAATTGGCGGCGGCGGCGCTGGTCCGCCGGTCGCCGGTGAGGAACCAGGTCTGTTCGACCTTCACCCCCCGCTCGGCGAGCAGAGCGCGGAAATCGTCGATCGTCACGTGGTGGATGTTGGGGGTTTCATACCACGCCACCGGGAGCAGCCGGGTGACGGGCATCCGCCCGCCCCACAGTAGGCTCAGCCGCACCCGCCAGTGGGCGAAGTTGGGAAAGCTGACGAACGCCTTGCGCCCGATCCGCAGAAGCTGGTCGAGCACCAGATCGGGGCGCATCGTGGTCTGCAAGGTCTGGCTGAGGATGGCGTAGTCGAACGCCTTGTCGGGATAGTCGGCCAGGTCGGTGTCGGCATCGCCCTGGAGCACCGACAGCCCGCGCGCGACGCATTCCGCGACATTGGCCGCGTCGATCTCCAGCCCGCGCGCGTCGATCCCGCGCGCGTCGCGCAAGGCCGCCATCAGCGCCCCGTCGCCGCAGCCGACATCGAGCACCCGGCTGCCCGGCGCGACGTTGGCCGCGATCACCGCGAGGTCAGCGCGCAGAACGGACTTGGGCGCGGTCATGCGTTGAGAAACCCGGCGATCACCCGGTCGAGCGCGGGTACGTCGAGCAGGAACGAGTCGTGGCCATAGGGCGCGCTGAGTTCGACACAGCTGACCGCCGCGCCCGCGGCGTTGAGCGCGTGGGCGACGTGGCGCGATTCGGCGGTGGGATAGAGCCAGTCGGTGTCGAAGCTGACCAGGCAGAACCGCGCGGTGGTTCCCGCGAACGCCTCGGCCAGCCGCCCGCCCCCCCCTTCTCCGCCAGAGACCTCCTCGGCGAGGTCGAAATAGTCCATCGCACGGGTGATGTAGAGATAGCTGTTGGCGTCGAACCGCCCGGTGAAGCTCAGCCCCTGGTGGCGCAGATAGCTTTCGACCTGAAAATCGGCGTCGAACCCGAAGGTCTTGGCACCCTTGGTCCCGTCGGGGCGATCCTGGAGGCGACGACCGAACTTCTCGGTCAGCCCGGCTTCGGACAAGTAGGTGATGTGCGCCGCCATCCGCGCCACCGCGAGGCCCGCCTCCGGCCCCTTGCCCGTGCCATAATCGCCGTTCTTCCACTTGGGGTCGGCCATGATCGCCTGGCGCCCGACTTCGTGGAACGCGATGTTCTGCGCCGAATGGCGTGCGGTGCTGGCGATCACCAGCGCGGCCTTGGTCCGTTCGGGAAAGTTGGCGGCAAGGCTAAGTGCGAGCATTCCGCCCATCGAACCGCCGACCGCTGCATGAAGCCGTTCAATCCCCAGCGCGTCGAGCAGTGCGATTTGCGCGCGGACCATGTCGCGGATGGTGATCACCGGGAAGCGCATCGCATAGGGCGTGCCATCGGCAGCGGCGCTCGCCGGGCCGGTCGAGCCCATGCAGCCACCCAGCACATTGGCGCAGATCACGAAGAAGCGGTCGGTGTCGATCGGCTTGCCGGGGCCCACCGAGTTGCGCCACCAGCCCGGCTTGCCGGTGCGCGGGTGGGTGCTGACCACGTGCTGGTCCATCGTCAGCGCGTGGAACAGCAGGATCGCGTTGCTCTTGTCGGCGTTGAGCGTGCCGCACGTCTCATAGGCGATGCGCACACCTTCGAGGCTCTGCCCGCCATCGAGCGGCAGCGGAACGTCGAGCACCAGCAAGTTGCCGGCTGAGAGGAACGGGTCGGTGTCGGCCATGGTCGCGCCGCTTGGCGGGAAAGCGCCGGGGCTGTCAATCGCCGGGTAACACGCTAAGGCGCGGCCCACGATGGCCGACGCCCCGCAGATGAAGCCCTGGATCGAGGGCATCCACGCCTATGTCCCCGGCAAGGCCGCGGGCGCGGACGGGCGTCCGCTGATCAAGCTTTCGGCCAACGAGAACCCGCTGGGCACCAGCCCCGCGGCGCTGGCGGCGCGGCGCGAGGCGGGCGAGCCTTCGCGCTATCCCGATCCCGATGCAGTCGCGCTGCGACAAGCGATCGGTGCTCTCCATGGAATCGATCCGGCGCGGATTGCCTGCGGGACGGGTTCGGACGAGCTGCTAAACTTGGCCGCGCAAGGCTTTGCCGGGGTCGGCGACGAGGTCCTGTTCCCGCGATTCAGCTTTGCGGTCTACGACATTGCGGCCCGGCGATGCGGAGCGACCCCGATTGAATCGGCCGATGCGGATTTCGGCGCCGATGCCGGCGCCCTGCTGGACGCGGTGACCGAGCGCACCCGTGTGGTGTTCCTCGCCAATCCCAACAACCCCACGGGCAGCTACCTGACCGCCGCCGAAGTGGATCGCATCCACGCCGCGCTGCCGCGCGACGTGTTGCTGGTGCTCGACCAGGCCTATGCCGAGTATCTGACACCCGATGAGAACGACCACGGACTGGTGCTGGCGGCGCGCCATGCCAACGTTCTCGTTACGCGGACGTTCTCCAAGATCTACGGGCTCGCCGGCGAGCGGATCGGCTGGGCAACCGGGCATCCCGATCTGATCGGCGCGCTCAACCGCATCCGCGGCCCGTTCAACGTCACCGTTGCAGGCCAGGCCGCAGCGCTTGCGGCGTTGGGCGATCAGGCGTTCGTGGAGCGAGCGAGCGCGGAAAACGCACGGGTTCGCGAGCGCTTTGCCGCCGCGCTGTCCGCGCTGGGCAACCACGGGCTGAGACCCCTTCCTAGCAAAGGCAATTTCGTGCTGGTCGAGTACTCCGGTGCACTGACCGCGCAGGCCGCTTACGAAGGGCTGGCGGCGCGCGGCTATGCCACCCGATGGCTGCCGGGACAGGGCCTGCCCCACTGCCTGCGGATCACCATCGGCACCGACGACCAGATGGACGATGTCGCCGCGATCATGCGCGAACTGGCGGAGGGCGCGCGATGAGCGACGGTCCCTTCAGCCATGTCGCGTTGATCGGGCTGGGCCTGCTCGGCAGTTCGCTCGCCCATGCAATCCGGGCCCATCTGCCCGCCACGCATGTCACCGGGTACGATGCGGACTCCGCTGTGCGGGCGCGCGCCGAAGAGCTTGGCCTGGCGGTGATCGCCGCCGACCCTGCCGAGGCCGCACGCGGCGCTGGCCTTGTCATCCTGTGCGTTCCGGTCGGCGCGATGGCCGACGCCGCCGCCGCACTCGCGCCCGGCCTGGCGTCCGACGCGGTGATCAGCGACGTTGGCTCGTCCAAGCAAAGCGTAGCGAAGGCGCTCGCCGCGGCGCTGCCCGGCCACACCGTGATCCCCGCGCATCCCGTGGCGGGGACCGAGCGCAGCGGACCCGATGCGGGCTTCGCCACGCTGTTCCACAATCGCTGGTGCATCCTGACCCCGCCGGCGGATGCCGATCCCGCCCAGGTGGCGCGGCTCGAGGCGTTCTGGGCGGCGCTGGGCGCCAACGTGGAGACCATGGACGCCGCGCACCACGATCTGGTGCTGGCGATCACCAGCCATTTGCCGCACCTCATCGCCTACACCATCGTCGGCACGGCCTCGGACCTCGAGGCGGTCACGCGCAGCGAGGTGATCAAGTTTTCCGCGGGGGGTTTCCGCGATTTCACCCGCATCGCCGCGTCGGACCCGACGATGTGGCGCGACGTGTTCCTGACCAACAAGGACGCGGTGCTCGAAATGCTCCAGCGCTTCACCGAGGACCTCACCGCGCTCCAGCGCGCGATCCGCTGGGACGATGGCGACGCGCTGTTCGAGCTGTTCAGCAAGACCCGCACGATCCGCCGCTCGATCATCGCCGAAGGCCAGGACGACGCGCGGCCCGATTTCGGCCGCGCGGATCATGGGGATTAAGCCTCGCGATTGAACGCCGTGATCGCCTCGCCCACGCGCGCCTCGATCTCGTCGCGTTTGAGACCTGGCGGGATCGGTTCGCAGAAGCGGTAGATGACTGTTCCCGACCGCTTGAACCAGCGGTGATAGAGCCGCCCGCTGGTCACCGCGACCGGAACCACCGGAAGGCCAAGCAGCTTGTAGAGCGCGGCGAAGCCCGACTGGAGTTCGATCTGCTCGCCATGCGGCGTGCGGGTGCCTTCGGGGAAGATCGCCAGCGGACGCCCCGCGGCGGTGCGTTCCCTGGCCTCGGCGACCATCGCCCGCAACGCCTTTGCGCCATCCGCGCGGCGCACCGTGATCAGGCCCCAGCGCTTGGCGGCGCGCCCCCACAGCGGGATGTTCATCAATTCTTCCTTGGCGACGATCACCGGATCGTCGAGCAGGGTCGGCAAGTCGATCGCCTCGAAGAAGCTTTCGTGGCGCAGTGCGATGATCACTGGTCCCGTCGGGATCGTGCCTTCCACTCGTACCCGGATGCCCAGCAGCCAGCGCGCGCAGAAGCGGTGCCAAGCCGACCAGCCGGTGACGATCCGCACGAACGGCCGCTGGGCGATGGGCATCGCGATGGCGGCGCCGACGACGTAGGGAATGCTCCCCACGTAGAAAACGAGATAAAAGACCAGGCTGCGCACAACGTCGAGCGGGCCAGCCGCCGCCCAAGGCCTAGAATCCAACGGCATCGGCAATCCTGCGGGCGATCAGCTTGTGGTATTCGACGAACAGGATGCGCAATCTCGGGCGGGTCCGCACCGCGTCACGCGCGATCTCGACCCCAGGTGCCACTTGGCCCAGCTCCCATGCGGCGCGGCGCATGTGCCAGTCGCTGGTCACCAGACGCACCGATTGGACTTTGTTGGCGGCGATCCACAGCGCGGCCTCGCGCGCGTTGCTGCGGGTATCGACCGAGACTTTTTCCAGCGTAATACAGCAGCGCATCGTCCGCCGGGAAACGTCGTATTCGGCGGCGAGTTCGCGGGGGCGGACTTCGCTGTCGACCCCGGCGATCAGCACGCGCCGGACCCAGCCTTTGTCCAGTACTTCCAGCGCGCGGGGGATTCGCCCCTCGCCCCCGGTGAGGACGATTGCCGCATCGCTGCGTCCAGCCCCGATGGGCTGTGGCAATACTGCCGCGAACCAGACAAAGCCCAGCGCCCAGGCAATCACGAAGAAAGAGGCAATGCGGCGCAACACCTAGAGCATCCGTCGCAGCGCGCGCAGCACCGCCGACCGCGCCGTGATCGTGGCCAGCGCCACTCCCGCCAGCGGGACCAGTCCGAGCAGCAGCCAGTCGACCCAGCCGAGCCCCGCGCCGCCCGCCACGCCCGATCCCAGCGCCTCGAACCGTCGGCCTAACGCGATTATCACCGCGACCGCGAGCGCCAGGCCCAACGCACCGCCCGCCGCCGCGTCGATTGCGATGCTGCGCTGGAACACGCGGGCGATCTGCGCGTCTGTGCCGCCGAGCATATGGACGATCTCGATCGTGCCGCGGTGACTGTCGAGCGCTGTGCGCGCCGCCAGCAGCACCGCCGCCATCATCGTCAGCGCGAGCAACGCGATCAACGCCACCGCCAGCCAGCGCAGCGCATCGAGCGCGGCGAACACCGGCTCGAGCCATCCGGCCTGCGCATCGACCCGGGCGTCGGGCGCGACTTCAGCCAGGCGCGCGCGCAGCCGGTCAAGCGCCGCGGCGTTTGCCGGACCATCGAGCCGCGCGTCGATCAGCGCGGGTACCGGCAGCGCGTCGGCCGCGGCGGGGTCGTCGCTGCGCGTGCCTAGCCATGGTTCGAGCAGGGCGTTTACCTCGGCGGCGGGAACCAGGCGGACTTGCGCCACGCCCGGCGTTTCACGCAGCACGGCCAGTGCATCGTTGGCCTGCCGCATCCGTGCGCCGGGGGCGGCGTTGACCACCTGCACGGTCACCCCCCCCGCCAGATCGGCGCTTGCCTGCGCCGCCAGGTTGCCCAGCGCCAGCCCTGCCGCCGCCGCGATCGCGGTCAGCAGCACCATGATCGCGATCACCCACGGCATCGGGCCCGAAAGCCGCGCCTGCGGCACAAGCTGGGTCTCTGAAGCGCCAGTGATCGCAGCTCCGGCGGTCCGCAGGCGTCGGGCCAGCGTGGGCGACAAGGCCGGCACCTCGCTCATCGCGAGGGGACCAGCCCGGCGCGGCGCGGCGGATAGCGCAACGCTCCGGTGGGATCGGACAGCCGCCCCCGATCGAGCCGCATGATCAGCGAATCGGGCACTTTGCGCAGCAGGTGGACGTCGTGGGTGGCGACCACCACGGTGGTCCCCAGCCGATTGAGCGCTTCGAACAGGCGGAGCAGCTTGACCGCCATGTCGGGATCGACGTTGCCGGTGGGCTCGTCCGCCACCAGCATGTCGGGGCGCCCGATCACCGCGCGAGCGATCGCCACGCGCTGCTGCTCGCCGCCCGAAAGCGTCGCCGGCCGGGCATGGCTGCGGTCGCCCAGCCCGACCCATTCGAGCATGTCGGCGACCGGCTTGCGCAAGTCGTCTTCCTCGACCCCCGCCACGCGAAGTGGCAGCGCGACGTTGTCGAACGCCGAGAGGTGCGGGATCAGGCGGAAGTCCTGGAACACGACCCCCAGGCGGCGGCGGAAGCCGGGCAGGTGTTCGCGCGGCAGGGTGATCGCGTCGGTCCCGAACATCGAGATCTTCCCGCGCGAGGGCCGCTGCGCCAGGTAGAGCAACTTGAGCAGCGAAGTCTTGCCCGCGCCACTCGCCCCGGTGAGGAAGTAGAACGTCCCCGGAAACAGCGTGAACGAGATGTCGGTGAGCACCTCCTTGTCGGTGCCATAGCGCAGCCCGACGTTGTCGAACCGGACGATTTCGGCGTCGGGTCCGGTCATCGGCCTGGCAAGTCGGTCGGGTGGCAAATCATCGCAAGATAACTGACTTCATGGCGCAGCGCCGGCCTGCTCCCCCTCCAGCCGTTCCGCATCTCCATGCCTGCGGACGGCGAGCGGGGGAGCGGGCCGGCGCCGCTCGAGCTGGATAACCACGCCCCTATACCAGCAATCGATGTGGAAAAAAGGCCATCGCCGCACCTGCTGGGGCATCCGGCCCTTGCCCGCCGCCGCCGCCGCGTGCTTAACCCTCGATCGTGATAATCGCCTGTCCCGCCTGCGCGACGCGTTACGTCGTGCCCGACAGCGCAATCGGCGTCGATGGCCGGACCGTCCGCTGCGCCAAATGCCGTCACAGCTGGTTCCAGGACGGTCCTGCGCTGCAAGAACCCGCTTCGCCCGCCCCGCCGCCATCGCCCCCATTGGCGGTCGACGAGGCCCCTTCGGGCTCGCCGCCGGTCGAACCCGCGGGAGCAGCCCGGCACGGCACCGACTTCGACCCCCGCCCTTCTCCGGTAGAGCCGGCGCCCGACCCCGAACCCGATGCGCATTCCGGGCCCCAAGCCGAACCCTGGCCACAGCCTCAGCCCGCGCCACCTCCCGCCGAAGCGCCGGTATTCGCCGATGCCGGGCGCAGCGAAGTCGATGTGGTCTATCAGGAATCGCCGTCGAGTTTCGCGCACGAACCGCCATTCCGCCCGCGGCGCAACCCGGCAAGGATGTGGACCGCCGCCGCGGTCGCATTCGCGCTGCTGGTCGCGGCGCTGATCGGGTCGGTCTCGGTGTGGGGCCTGCCTGGCTGGATCCCGATCGCCCAGGCCACTTTCGGCGCCGCCGAACCCGACCTGGTGCTCGAATTCCCGCCCGAGCGACAGGATCGCCGCACCTTGCCCAACGGCACCGAGTTCTTCGGGGCGAGCGGCACCGTGACCAACGTCGGCCAAGACACCCGCAAAGTCCCCTCGATCCTGATCGTGCTGCGCGACGGGCGCGACCGGATCGTCTACACGTGGGAAGTGCGCCCGCCCAAGCAGGCGCTTGCCCCCGGGGAAAGCGTGACGATCAACGAAGCGGTGACCGACGTCCCGCGCTCGGCCAGAATCGCCGAGATCGGCTGGAAGCCCTAGTTTTCGACCCGGCGGCTATGCGGCAAGATGGATGTCGAAGGCGCACCCGCCAAGACTCCTTGCTAGCCCCGGACCCCTTTGCTAAGGGCCCGCTCCTACCTACCGGGGGCCGGCCAAAATCTTCCGACTGACGTCGGCTGAGCCCTTTCGATGTGCGGTCGTGGCGGAACTGGTAGACGCGCAACGTTGAGGTCGTTGTGGGCGAAAGCCCGTGGAAGTTCGAGTCTTCTCGACCGCACCAGACAGTCCTGTATATCGAGAGTAGACACCCTTCGGGGGAGACTGCGCCCAGGAATGGCGCGGTTCCGCCGCGTTCTGAGGGCCTCCATTTCGGTGGTGCAGCCGGAGACCTCCTGATGGCAGCCAACTTTCGCCGCGAATATGACCCGCGTCTCTGGTCTAAAAATTTTGACTGCAGTCGAGAATGCTCAGGAGAAGCCCAGCAAGGCGCGTTGCTGAGGCCAGCCCAGCGGCAGCTCAATGCCCGCCAGAATCCGCGCGGTCAGTGTGGCCGGCTGCCGACCTTCGATGATAGCGGTCACGATATCGGGTGCGAGGCACGATAATCCCAGCATCTGGCTAAGCCGTGAGCGACACTGGCCCTCTGATTTCGCAATGGCCGCAATCGATTTGTCGGAATGGGTGGCGATCAGCTGCCGCGCAGCATGTGCCTGTGATGCTGGAAGGGATCAAGCCGGTAAGTAATGCTACGGATCGAGCCGAAGGGCTTCTACTGGTAGCCTCGTCCCGCCAGGGACGGAGCCCGCTGTTGACAGCCACCGATCAGCGATCTTGCCGCCGGGACCAGATCCTGATGCTCGCGAAGCTGCGCATCGATGGCGATCCGGAGCCCGTGACCATCCGCATCCGTGACTTGTCGGCCGGTGGCTTGCGCGCGCAATTTGCGGGGCCGCGGCTGGGCCGGGTGCGGCTGGCGGTCGAAATTCGCAATATCGGCTGGGTCGAAGGCAGCGTCGCGTGGCAGAACGACGCACATATCGGCATCTGTTTCGATACCCCGATCAATCCCGAAGTATCCCGGATCTCCGTGACCGGCAGCTTCGCCGCGCCCGCTCCCCCGCTCCGCGTGGTCCAGCGGCGACTCTGAGGCAGAAGCCGGTGGGCAACCGACCCGGCTAGCGCATCCCTTCTTCGAACCGCTCGCGCGCCTCCTGCGCGCGCCGCCGGGCGTCTTCCAGCATCTGGCGTTGCTGTTCGCGCAGGCGCTCCATCTCGTCCGGACGGATTAGCCGGTCGCGCAGCCGCTCGCCGTCGATCCGGACACCGTCCTCGCCCATCCGTACGTCGACTTCGGCCCCGCCGATGTCGGTGGTGACGACCGCCTCGCCGTTCTCGAAGCGGATGCGATTGCCGTCGCCGAGCGGGATGTCGCCGAGATCGGGAACGTCAAGCGGTTCGATCGGCCCGCGCGGGTTGGGCTTCGGGCGCGGTGCGTCGCGCACGCCCAGCGCCTGGCTCATGAAGTCGCGCCAGATCCGCGCGGGAAGTCCGCCGCCGGTGATGCCGTTCAGCGGGGTGTTGTCGTCGTTGCCTACCCAGACCCCGACGACGAGGTCGCCGGCAAACCCGACGAACAGCGCGTCGCGGTTATCCTGGGTGGTCCCGGTCTTGCCGAACGCGGGCGCGCTCAGCCGCGCCGCGCGCCCGGTGCCGCTTTCGACCGCGCGACGCAGCATCCCGGCCATCGCCTCGCGCTCCCCGCCGGAAACGCTGCGCCGCCGGGCCATCAGCCAATCGAGCCAGTCCGCCTCGGGCGCCTTGAATGCGGTCGGCTTCACCGGGTTGGTATCGCCCGCGATCCCTGCATAGGCGGCGGTCAATTCGAGCAGCGTCATCCCCGATGTTCCCAACGCGAGGCTGGGATCGCCCTCGGGCAGCGGCGAGGAGACGCCGAGGTCGCGCGCGGCGCGAATCACCTTGTCGCTGCCGACCTGGCCCATCAGCCGCACCGCGGCGACGTTGCTCGAACGCGCAAAGGCATCCCCAAGGGTTATCGAATCCGAATAAGCCTCGGACGCGTTCTGCGGGCGGTAGCCGCCCGTCAGGATCGCGCGGTTGTCGATCGGGTCATCGGGCTGCCATCCGGCGCGCAACGCTGCGAGATAGACGAACAGCTTGAAGGTCGAACCCGGCTGCCGCCGCGCCTGGCTGACGCGATTGAACGGCGACTTGGCGTAGTCGCGGCCCCCGACCATCGCCACGACTTCGCCGTTGGCGCGCATCGCGACCAGTGCGACCTGGGCTTTCCCCAGCGCCGCCCGGTTGATTGCGCGCCGGGCCGCGCTCTGCAGCCGCGAGTCGAGCGTGGTGGTCAATGTCCGGCGCGCATAGCCGCCCTCGCCGCCCAGCCGCGCCTCGGGCAGCGCCCAGTCGGCGAAATAGGTTCCGGTAGGCAGCGCGCTGGCGCCGCGCACGTCGAGCCGCGGGGTGGGCATCGCCCGCGCCTCCTGCTCGCTCAGGTAGCCTGCATCGGCCATCGCGCCGAGCACCACGCGCATTCGCGCTTCGGCGAGCTTGAAGTTCCTGGTCGGGGCGAGCCGCGACGGCGCCTTGACCAGCCCCGCCAGCATCGCCGCCTGCGCCGGGGTCAGCCTTTCGGGCTGACGGTAGAAGTAGTGCAGCGAGGCCGCGCGCAGGCCATAGGCGTTGTCGCCGAAATAGGCGTTGGACAGGTAGCGTTCGAGAATCTGATCCTTGGTCAGCCAGGCTTCCAGCCAGAACGCGATCAGCGCCTCGCGCGCCTTGCGGGTCAGGCTGCGTTCGGGGGTCAGGAAGGTGAACTTGGCGAGCTGCTGGGTGATCGTGCTGCCGCCCTGGGTCCGGTCGCTGGTCAGGTTGCCCCACGCGGCGCGCGCCAGTCCGCGCGGATCGACTCCCCAGTGCGAATAGAAGTTCCGGTCCTCGACCGCGAGAAACGCCTCGGTCACGTGGCGCGGCAGCCTGGACGCGACGACCGGCGCCTCGACGTTCGCACCGTTGCGCGCGATCGGGGTGCCGTCGGCGGCAAGCAGGGTGATCTGCGGCGGGGCGATCGGGGCGAGCGACTTCGAGAGCGGGGCGGTCAGCGCCAGCCAGGCGACGAGGACTACGAACAGCGCGGCCAGCCCCGTCAGCACCCGCGGCGTCCACCAGCGCCAGCCGCGCTGCGGCTTGGGGGGGTCGACGGGCGCGCCGGTCCACAGCGGTGCCACGGCGCCAGGGGACGTTGGCGCCGGCGTCGGCGCGAAAGGGTCCGGGGAAGCAGGATCGGTCCGCCACAGCATCGCAAATGCTGTATTAGGGCATTAACACAGCATTGGCAAAGACTTCGGTGACAACCGCTTAGTGCTCTCCCGCCACATGCGCTCCGATCCCGGTCTCGGCGCGCACGTACTGCTCGGCAAAGCCGTCGCGATCCTTGGCAGCGCGCTCGCTCCGGTCGAAAATGGAAACCAGCCAGATCGTCACGAAAGCCAGCGGCATCGAGAAGATCGCGGGCGAGGTGTAGGGGAACGGCGCGGCGGCGTTGCCGAATACGGTCACCCAAACCGCGGGCGAGAGGATCGTCAGGACCAGCGCGGTCACAAGTCCGATCATCCCGCCCCAGACCGCGCCGCGCGTGGTGCAGTCCTTCCACAGGATAGACATCACCAGCACCGGGAAGTTGCCCGATGCGGCAAGCGCGAAGGCCAGGCTGACCATGAACGCGACGTTCTGGTTCTCGAACATTACGCCGAGCAGGATCGCGGCGACCGCGAGCACCAGCACCGTCCAGCGCGAGACGCGCAGTTCGTCGGCCGAGTTCACCTTCCCCTTGCAGATCACCGACGCGTAGATGTCGTGGCTGATCGCCGAGGCCCCCGACAGCGTCAGCCCGGCCACCACCGCAAGAATCGTGGCGAAGGCCACCGCCGAGACGAAGCCGAGGAACAAGTCCCCGCCGATCGCGCTGGCGAGATGGATCGCGGCCATGTTGCCCCCGCCGCGCAGTGCGCCGTCGGCATCGAGGTAGGCCGGGTCGGTGGCGACCAGCACGATCGCGCCGAAGCCGATCACGAAAGTGAGCAAATAGAAGTACCCGATCCATCCAGTCGCCCACAGCACCGATTTGCGCGCTTCCTGCGCGTTGGGCACGGTAATGAAGCGCATCAGGATATGCGGCAGCCCGGCGGTGCCGAACATCAGCGCCATCCCGAACGAGATCGCCGATACCGGATCCTTGATGAAGTTGCCCGGCGCCATGATCGACGCGCCCTTCGCCGCCGCATCGGCCGGCGTGGCGCCGCCCGCCGCCGCGAGCCCGGTCTTGACCTCGACCGCGCGGGCGAACAGC
>JAUYQH010000185.1 GCA_030697365.1 Novosphingobium sp.
GCTGTTCCTCTCATGATGCTTGGGGCCGATCGCTCGGACCCCGTTTCAACACCATCATTCTGAGGGACAGCCAACCAACTTGGCTACTCTTGTGACGCCGGCCCATTACGGCATCTAGGATATTGTTGGCGGACGACGACGCGATTCTCGTCGAGATGGTCCGGTTCCGGCTCGAGGGTGCGGGGCACAAAGTGCTCTGCGCGAGCGACGGCGAAGTTGCGCTCGATCTCGCCCGCACCGAGCGGCCCGACCTGATCGTGCTCGATTCGATGATGCCCATCGTCTCCGGCCCGGAAGTATTGGCCCGCCTGAAAGCAGATGAACAGCTCAAGGCCATTCCCGTGGTGATGCTGACCGCCCGCAAAGGCGAGAGCGACGTCGTCGCCGCGCTGCAGTCGGGAGTCGACGAATACCTGACCAAGCCATTCATTCCGCGCGAATTGCTGGTTCGCATCGACTCACTGCTCAATAATAGCCTGTGACGCTGCGGCTCGGCCTCGTCGCCCTCGTCGCCAGCCATGCCGCGACCGGTGCGGCTATCGCGCAGACCGCCGATTTGCCGCCGTTGTCCGCACGGCAAGCCCAGGATTCCGACAGCTTGCGACGGCTTGCTGTGACCCAAGCTGCCTCGGGACAGCTTGATCAGGCATTGGCGACGATCGACCGCGCAGCCGACCTTTCACCGCACGACCTCGATATCAAGCTCGCCCGAGCCAACATCCTGCTGTGGAACGGCCAGCACTCGGCAGCCCGGGGGCAAGGCGACGAAGTCCGTCGGGTCGCGCCGGCCTATCCCGAACTCGACGGTTTCTTCACCGCGCTGGGTAATGCCGGCAACGCCAGGGCTCTGCATCTCAATGCCGGATCCGTTTCGGCCGGGTGGTCGCGCGCCACTTTCGCAAGCGGCGCGGCTCAGACCTGGATTCGGCAGGAAGCCACTATCGGAATGGCCGCCGCGCCGCGCCTCGGCCTTGTCGCTGGGATAGAGCGCGAGAAGCGCGACAGGATCGATACGCGTATCTGGCTCGAAGCACACCGGCGCATTGATAGCGGCCACCTCTATCTGCGCGCCGGAGTTACGCCCGCCGCCGACTTTCGCGAGAGTTGGAGCCTAGCTGCGGGCGGGCAGCACACACTCAGCGAAGACGTTGATGCACTGCTTGATCTGCGCGTTGGGCATTACCGCAGCGTCGACGTGCTGGTCGTCCAGCCGGGGATGAGGATCGGCATTGGCGATGACTTCAGCCTCACTGGCAGAGCGATAAACTTGCTGGGTGGCGGTCGCAGCTATCGTCTCGGCGGCGCGATCAACCTCGCCTATTCTCCCCAAGGCCAACCCGGCTTTTTTACGACTGCCGCGAGCTATCCTGACACCGAGATCGACGGCACCCGCCAGCTCCGCTCGCTGGCCGTTGGCGCGATCGTGCCGCTCGGCCGGACCCTCACACTGCGTGCCACAGGCGAGCATGAGCGCCGAGCAGGGAGTTACCGACGACACGCGCTAACCCTCGGTATGGGGTGGCGGTTCGGCGGGTCGTGACCCCGGCGCTTTCCATCATTGAAGTGTCCATCGGATTCTCGGTAGCGATGACCGCGGCCTTTGCCGTGCTGCTAGTCCGACGCTGGCTGGGCGAGCGCAAAGCACCTCTCCAGCGTGAGGCGGAAGTTTCGATCACCCGGAGCTATCTGCGCCGCGTCGCCGGACAGGCAGACAACGAGCCGAGGCAGGGGTGGACCGACCAGATCCGTCTCGCCGCTGTCAGCCATATCCATCTGCTGCTGCGAGGCGGCGAGCGCGACCGGCTGATGCAGATGGCCGAACTCGATGGACTGCTTGACGCGACGCTGCGCGGATCGCGGCGTTGGCGCACCGCGCGGCGGATTGATGCAATCCGCATGCTCCAGCAATTCGGCAGCGAAGCCTGCATCGCCCGGCTGCGCGAGATGATGGCGCGCGATAGCAGCCCGAACGTTCGGAACGAGGCAGCCTTCGCGCTTGCCGCGACTGGTGCCCTGCCCCCGCCACGAGAGACGATCCGCATCCTTGGCATGTTCGAGCGCAAGCCGAACAGACTGGATCTAGCCCTGCTGCGGGCCTCCGCACCTCATTATCCCGAGCAGCTGCAGTTGCTGCTCGAAGATGAGATTTCTTCCCATTGGCGCGCGCAGCTGGTCGATGCCATCGGTTGGTGCGAGGGACCCGAGGTTCTGCCATTGCTCGAACACGCGGCGCGCTCCGACTGCGCCGAAGTGCGCTGCGCCGCCATTCGCGCCGCGGGGCGCTTCGGCCATCCCCGTGCGCATCGCTGGATCCTTGAAGCGCTCGACGACCCTGCTGCGATCGTCCGCATCCAGGCGGCAAACTGCTGCGCAACGCTGCATATCAAGGCAGCCGTATGGCGGCTCAAACGATTGCTCGACGACGATGAGTTGTGGGTGCGGTTGCGGGCTCGCCATGCTCTGGACGTGCTCGTCGACGATTGGCCGAGCGACGAGACTGTGGTGGCATGACCGCGCAGTTCGTCCTGAACGCGGCAGTTCAGACGATTGTTGCGCTGGCGCTCGGCTGCTTTGTGGTCGTCCTGATCCGTAACGCCATCAGCCTCGCCCAGCTTGTCACTGCCGCCTGGGTTTTTGCGACACGTATCAAGCCAGGCAAGGGCACTGTCGAGCTGTGGCAGCGTTACGCCGACATCGCCCTGCCCGTTTCGGTGATCGCCCCCGCTTACAACGAGGAGCTGACCATCGTCCAAAGCGTCAAGGCGCTGCTCGCGCTCGAATACCCGCATCACGAAGTGATCGTGGTCAACGACGGCTCGAAGGACGATACCATCGGAGCGCTGGTTCGCGGCTTCGAACTGGAACCCTATGCGCGCACCCAGATCGCGGTGCTGCAGCACACCCAGGTGCGCCAGACTTATCGCTCGCGACGCTATCCCAATTTGTTGGTGATCGACAAGGAAAACGGCCGCAAGGCCGACGCGGTCAACACCGGGATCGGCTTTGCGCGCACGCCGCTGGTCTGCGTGATCGACGCCGATTCGATCATCGAGCCCGACGGGCTGCTGCGCGCGGCCGAACCCTTCATGCACGACGATGGGCGGTTGGTGGCGGTGGGTGGGACGATCCGCATCGCCAACGGCTGCGACATTGAGGGCGGTTCGATGCGCCGGATCGGCGTTACCCGCGAATGGGTGCCGCGGTTTCAGATCGTCGAGTACTTGCGCGCCTTCCTCACCGCGCGGGTCGCCAACGCGCACAGCAACACACTACTGCTGATCTCGGGCGCTTTCGGAATGTTCCGCCGCTCGGTGCTGCTGGAGATTGGAGGCTACCGACACGACACGGTCGGAGAGGATCTCGAGGTCATTGTCCGCGTTCATCGCCACATGCGCGAGGCTCGCCGCGACTATGCGATCGAGTTCGTCCCCGACATCGTCTGCTGGACCGAGGCACCGGCGGCGCTCGCCGGGCTCAAGAATCAGCGAGCGCGCTGGCAGCAAGGCGCGCTCGAAACGCTGCAACGGCATCGAAGGATGATCTGCAATCCGCGCTATGGGCGGATCGGTATGTTTGCCATGCCGCAGCTAGTCATCGAAGACGTGATCGGCCCACCGGCCGAACTGATCGGCTATGTGCTTATCCCCGCCGCTGCTCTGCTGGGATTGCTCGACCCCGTAGCCGCGGTCGCCTTCTTCGGCCTCTCGGTGATTTTCGGCACCGGCCTAAGCATCGGCACGCTTGCGCTTGAGGAAGTCCAGTTGCGCCGCGCCCCGACCGCGCGCGATCTGGCGCGAATTGGTGCGGCGGCGTTGATCGAGAACTTCGGCTACCGCCAAGTTAACATGATTTACCGCCTGCGCGGAATACGCAGCTTCCTGCGCAAGGAAACCGCTTGGGCGGCGGTCCCGCGGGTCGGGTTCGGCAAGGCCTAAAGCGTGATGGCATTGCATTAAGTCGATTGGGGATTCCCCGGGGATTGCAGAATGAGATTCACGATGCCTGCTGGAGCTGGGGGCCAGCATGGAATGGTACGAACCTATTCCATTGACCTTCGCGAGCGGGTTCTTACGGCGGTTCTGAACGAGGTCGACAACGTAAGGAATTGGCGCTTCGCCCATGTCGAGGGCTTGAGCTTCACAAAAAAGGCGTGCTTCCCGCCGAACAGCTGAGGCCGAAGATCGCCCGGCGGCGCGAGCAGTGGAAGAAGTTCCAGGGGCGGCCTGATCCCGCCCGCCTGGTCTTCATGGACTAGACTTGGGCCAAGACCAACATGGCCCCCCTCAGGGGCTGGGCGCCGGTCGGCCAGCGGCTCCACGCCAAGGTGCCTTAAGGTCACTGGATGACGTCGACCTCCTTCGCCGCGCTGCACTGCGACCGGATCGATGAACCTTTTTTGTTCGATCAGCCGATCAACGGTGCCAGCTTCGCCCAATGGGCCGAGGACCAGCTCGGCCCGACGCTGGGGCCGGGCGACATCGTCATCCTCGACAACCTCTCCAGCCAGTCATCAGACTTTAGAGCGTGGCTTGATGGCGGACGTCACGCCATCAGGCGGCAAGTTGGGCAAGTGTTTGGGTGAGCAGCGCGGGTGCCTCGGCTTCGGACGCGGCAACCAGGCGCTCTTCCATCGCGCCGCTCATCTCACCCACCGCCGCTTCCCCGAAGAATGCGGCGACGCCAGCGATCTGGTGCAGCTGCGCGGCCAGCTCCTTGAGTGTGACGCCAGTGAAATTGCCGCTGCGCAGCGCGGCTTCGATCGCGGCCATCGCCACGCGTTTGCGTTCGCGATAAAGCCGGATAAGTTCGGGATCGGTTTCCTGCTCCCAATCGTCGGTAACAAGTTCCGGCCGAGGGGCCCATTTCTCGAGCTTTGCCGCGAGGTCGCGCAGTCGCAGGGGCTTGGCCAAATGATCCTGCATCCCCGCCGCACGGCAACCAGCGATGTCCTCAGGATAGGCGTTGGCTGTCAGCGCGATGATCGGCAGGGTTTCGGCGTCGAGCCCCTTGGTGCGCAATGCGCGCGTCGCGCCATGGCCGTCGAGCTTGGGCATCTGCAAGTCCATCAGCACGAGGTCATACGGTGCCCCTGCCTCGCGCGCGGCGATCACCCGTGCGACAGCCTCGGCGCCGTCGGCGGCGACTTCAGCGCTATGGCCCAGCATGCCGACCATGCCCAGGCTGAGCCGTTGGTTGATTGTGTTGTCTTCGGCAATCAATATCCGAAGGGAACGGGCATTCTCGGAGAGATGCACTGACGGCATCGCCAACTCGGCATGGCAGCCCGGCTCGGCCGCCACCAATGGCAGTCGCAACTCAAAACGCGAACCTTGCCCGACGACGCTGCTCGCCTCAATCGTTCCGCCCATTAGCTGCGCTAGCTGGGCGCTGATCGGCAGACCGAGGCCGGTCCCGCCATAAAGTCGCGACGTGGTTGGGTCGGCTTGGGTGAACCTCTCGAAAACCTGGTTGAGGCGGTCCGGAGCTATGCCGATGCCACTGTCCTCGACTGCGATTACCATGACGTCGCGCTCTGCGTGCACCGCTATATTTACGCCGCCTTTATCGGTGAACTTGAGAGCGTTGCCGATGAGGTTTAAGCAAAATCTGTCTCAATCGCAGTGGGTCGGCCTGAATGTGCTGGGGCAGCTCGTCGGCAACCTGGCACGACAGCGCGAGGCCCTTCTCGCGCGCTGTCGGTTCCATAATCCGCAAACAGCCCTTGAGCTTATGGCGCAAATTGGTGGGCTCTTGGGCGAGCGTCATCTGCCCGGCTTCGATCTTGGCCTGGTCAAGCACGTCGTTAAGCAGGCGCAGCATTGCGCGCCCCGAATCCGCGATCATCTCGAGCCGCTCTCGCTGCTCGTCACCAAGTTCGCCGGCAAGCGCCAGTTCAGTGAAGCCGATCACTCCGTTCATCGGCGTGCGGATTTCATGGCTCATGTTGGCAAGGAACGCCGACTTGGCCTGGTTGGCGCTTTCGGCCTGGATCTTTGCTTCGAGCAGCTCGGCCTCGAGTCGCTTGGTCTCGTTGACGTTGCGCAGCGAGGCGATGATCTCGCGGGGTTCGCCGGTATCTCCATACCGGACCAGACCGCAATGCGCCTCGATCCAGTTGAAGACACCTGGCTCGACGAGACTTTGCGAGCGGAAGGGGATCAAGACATTGTCGATCTCGCCCGAAGTCAGGCGCTCAAAATTTGCGTGCACCTCGTCCTCCTCGTCGGGATGCAATCCGGTGATCAACTGGTTGCCGATGAGGTAGCGTCCGTCGATGCCGAAAATCTTCTTTGCCGACGGGGACGCGTAGAGACACGTACCGTCGAGCGCGATCCGAACCACTGCGTCGGTGGCGTTGTTGGCAAGCAAGGCAAGCTGTTCCTGGCGAGCGACTAGCTCCAGTTCGGCATTCTTTCGTACCGTAACGTCGAAAACCACGCCGACAAACCCGGCCAACTCGCCACTCTCGGCAACCTCCGGACCTGCGATGACGTTGGCCCAAACGACTGTCCCGTCTTCGTGCAGCCAGCGAAGTTCTTCTTCGAAGCTTACGCGTTCCGCAACTGCCCGTAGCCATTTGGCAACGACCCGCGCGCGGTCATCAGGGTGTAATGCTTTTGCCCAGCCAACACCCATGGCCTGTTTGCTTGACTTTCCTGCCAGATGTTCCCAGCCGGGGTTGACATAGTTGCATGTTCCATCCGGTTGGGTGCGGAAAATCCCGGCCGGAGCTATGTTCGCAAGAGTCTGGAAGCGCCGCTCGCTCTCGGCCAAGCGATCGATGATCATGCGTTGTTCGGTAATGTCACTGAAATTGCCGATGGCGCCCGCAAAGCGACCATCGCTGTCAAAGTGAGGTCTCACCGCGAGGTCGAGTATCCGCCAGTTGGCGGCAGTCAGCTCCAAGCGGATCTCGGTCCTGGCCTCGCATCGTCCGGTCGCAACCATTTGTTTCAGGGCCGTGACTTTCTCGCGGTCCTCAAAATGAACCTTGGCGAACGCCGGTTCACCCAGCCACTCGTGCGCTGCGGTGCCCGTCAGCTTGGACCACGCCTGGTTCAGATAGGTCCACCGCCACTCGTCATCGATCCGGAATATGACCTCGCTCACCCCATCGACGATCGCGCCCAGAAAGTCGCGGCTTTCGCGCAATTCAGCACCCAACTTCTCGCGATTGCGCAGCGCGACTGCAACCGGCAGTCCAATCGCTGCGCAGGTCGCCGCGAACAACTGCAGAGCAATCATTTGTTGGCGCAAGCCGTAGACCAGAGCAATCGGCCCAACATCGTGTTGCGTAGCGACGGTCGCTGCAATCGCCAGCACGGCGACAACGAATGCAGCCCCGGCGAGTCCGGTGCGGAAGGCGGCGAGAATCACCAAACCAGCGGCCAGGAACAGGAACGGATACGTGCTCTGTCCAAAGATGATGATCGCCAGAAGCAATGTCGCCGCAATTACCAGGCTCCACTCCAGAAGCGCGGCGCGGGTCAGCGGCTTGCGATTGACCAAGCCATCGATCAAAATCAGCGCAAGCGGAGTGTAGATCGGAATTGCGAGTGCATGGGCGGAGAACCATTGACCCCAAGCCGTGGCGTACTCCGCCCGGTCATAGAGGGCGAGCGCACCGGCGCTGACCATGCCCGCGACTGTTGAAGCGGTCAGCCCCGCGAGCACCAGTCCTCGCAGGTGAGTGAACGAGCGTATTCGCCCCGCCCCTTTCGTCGCCCGCGACAGGATAATGATCGCCAGTCCGCATTCCAGCGCATTGGCGCCGGCCAACGCCACAGCCACGGGCCATTGGTCACCAACCATGAGATTGGCAACCAGGTTTGCCAGGAAGCACGCTCCGACCAAGGCGATGCGAAAATCGCGCGTGCGGGGCAGCGCCATCGCGATCACCGCAGCGTTGCCGATCCACAGAGCCGCGATGCGGCCGGTGTCGAATGTCAGCCGAATACTGTGGTATGCTGCGATGCCATAAGCCACGGCGATCAACGTGATCGCCAGCATGCCACAAAGCCGGGTATCTCGAAAGCGCGGGTGCGTAGAGTTTGGAATCAATGACGGCATGGCCATGGTCTATGCCGACTATCGTTAATGGCGCGTTTTCAACCGATCTGATTCAGACATATGATCGGCCGAAGGTGCCCTTCTACGAAAGCCAAGGTCGGTGTCGAGCGCATGTTCGGCAAGCTCAAGCAGCAACGACGCATCGCCACCTGCTCCGACGAGACCGTCCTGTCGTTCAGCGCCGATAGTCCGGATGGAGCGGAACTTTCCGGTTCGAGCGCGGTGGTATGATGGACAGAATGCCGCGCATGAGCAGGTTTCCCCGGAACCTGTCGGCATCATACCAGTGCTGCCCTTAAATAGAAGGATAGCGATCGGCGGCTCCAGAATGTCCAGCGAGTTGAGCACACGGCTACTGAGCGAGAGGCTTAGGCAGCGGTGCTCCGGTCCCCATCTTTTTTTGGTGTCGCGCCGATCGATCTTCCTGAACCAGTTGATTCACTTGTGCCGCCGCCAGTCCCAAAATCTTGAGGGACGCCCTGCGTGACGCCCCCAAGATCAACCCAGTTCACACCACCCCGAACGCCAGCATCGCATCGGCCACCTTCTTGAACCCGGCGATGTTCGCGCCCTTGACGTAGTCGATGTAGCCGCCGCCTTGGTCGCCGTAGGTCTTGCAGGAGTTGTGGATGTTATCCATGATGTCCTTAAGCATCTGCTGGAGCTCGTCCTCCTTCCACGCGCGGCGCCCGGAGTTCTGGCTCATTTCCAGGCCCGAGACCGCGACGCCCCCCGCATTCGCCGCCTTGCCCGGGGCGAACAGTATCTTGGCGTGTTTGAACGCGTGGACCCCGTCGAGGTCGGTCGGCATGTTGGCGCCTTCGGACACCGCCTGGCAGCCGTTGGCGACCAGCGTCTTGGCGTCCGCACCCAGCAGCTCGTTCTGCGTAGCGCAAGGCAGCGCGACGTCGCACTTGACCCCCCACGGGGTCTTGCCCGCGGTGAAGCTGGAACCCTTGAATTCGGCACAGTATTCCTCGATCCGGCCGCGGCGGTGAGTCTTGTGCGTCTTGACCCAGTCGATCTTCTCCTGGGTGATTCCCGCAGGATCGTGGATGAACCCACCCGAATCCGACAGCGTCAACACCTTGCCGCCCAGCTGAACGATCTTTTCAGCGGCGTGGGTGGCAACGTTGCCCGAGCCCGATATCACCGCGGTCTTGCCGACCAGGTCCTGGCCCTTGGTTGCGAGCATGTTGGCGAGGAAATAAACCGCGCCGTAGCCGGTCGCCTCGGTGCGGATCAGCGAGCCGCCCCATTCGAGGCCCTTGCCGGTCAGCACCCCGGTAAACTCGTTTGTGATGCGCTTGTACTGGCCGAACATGAACCCGATCTCGCGCCCGCCCACGCCGATATCGCCAGCCGGAACGTCGACGTCGGCGCCGATGT
>JAUYQH010000187.1 GCA_030697365.1 Novosphingobium sp.
CCTGTTCCCGAAGGAACAGCACGCCAATACCACGGGTCAATAATACAAGGAGCAGGCCGCCAGGCCTGCGGGACAGAGCGCGTCAAGAGCCCCGCTCCGCATGTCGGGGCGTTGCGGCGCGCTAGCCCCGCTGAAGGGGTAGCTGGAAATCGCGGCGCGAGTTCCGGCTCAGGGGAAGCCTTTCCCCTTTCGATACCAACAGGCCAAAATCCCGCGTGATAAGTTCACAAGTGGCCGGTTCGACCGCAACGCCAGGCTCACCCTGTCGCGAATGAGGTCCGGCAGCCAATCCGGCGATCCTCCAGCCATCCCTTAGCTGAAACCACCATGGCGAATCTGTACAAGCATTTTGTTCCAATCGCCCTGCGATCGGTGCGAAGTTCGTTCAGGCTTGGGTCGGCTTCTTCGCAGCCTGATTTCTGTCCACTGGCAGGCCGGCGACGAACTCCCCCCACTTGTCCAACGCGACCCGCTTTTCCGGCTCGAACTCCCACAGAAGATAAGCCTTGCCCGCGCCGGCCTTGCTGCGGCCCGCTAGGCGATTCTGGACTGCCTCGATGTGCTCGTTGGGAGTTCCGAGACGCTGCAGGTGCGTGGCCTGCGAGCGGCGCAAGTCGTGCAATCGCCACGGCTCGATCACAGCCCCTTCGTCGGCTTCCTTGAGGTGCTTGAGAATCGCAACATCGAGCGCCTTCTTCAGTTTCGAAAATGCGGAGAAGGGCGTTTCATCGCCACCGGGAAACAACAGCCCTCGTGCCGGCCACACATCGCCTCCCGCGATCTCGTCCAACTCGAGCACGGCGCGATCGCTCAACGGGACGAGATGCTCGACACCGTTTTTCGCCCGCACGCCCGGCAGAACCCAGACGCGGTCCGCTCGATCCAGTTCGCCCCAATGCAAGCCGGAGACTTCGTTGCGCCGCTGGCCGGTGAACAACAGCATTCGGATAAAGGCCGGGCCGGGCGAGGGCAGGTCGTCGGTTACCTGCAGCAGGGCTTTGAGTTCCCATTCTTTCAGCCACCGATCCCGGCTGGCGACGGGGGCGGGGCCGTCGAAATCGGCGATGGGATTGACCGCAATATCGTGGCGGCCCTTCGCCCAGCGGAACATGCGCCGAAGCACCGCGAATGCGTTGCGCTTGGTCGCCGCGCTGTGGTCGAGGCTGTCGAAAAACCGCGTCAGGCGCCGACCATCGATGTCGGGTAGCGGCGTGTCCTTGAAATGAGGCTTGAGGTGGACGCGAATGATGGATTCGGCAAACGCGTAGGATTTGGGCCAGTTCGGCGTCACCTCGCGCTTGAGGAAGCTGTCCGCATAGGCCGAGAACGCCAGTTCCTTCGCTTCGATGCGCCTGCGTATCTTTTCCTCCGCCGGATCGACCCCCTGGGCCACCATCCGCAGGAGCCGGCCCGCTTCCTTCCCCGCGGTCTCCGGGGTCCACACGCCCAGCGATCCGATGGTGTAGCGCCGCGTCTTGGCCGAACGACCGCCATAAAGACGATACTGGACCAAAAACACAGCCCTGCCGGTCGGCGTGCGCTTGATGCCGAAACCCTTGATGTCGGCATCCCACATGAACACGTCACGGTCGCCCGGCTTGAGCGCTTTGACGCTTGTCAGGGTGAGCTTTCGAGTTACCATGCACGACATTCTAGCAACCAACCAGCAAGCACGCAATCGTGCTCGATCGGATACCATGGGAAAGGTTTGGCTATGCAAATAATTGAAAGAAAAAACTTATCGTAGTCTAGAGTTCAATCAGAAGCGTCCGGTGAGCACTAGATTAAATTCCTAATCTGGGGGCCATGGGTTCGAATCCCGTCGGGCGCACCATTTCGGGCGGGGCGTGGCCACGTCATGGCTAGGCAACGCTCGCTTCAGCCGGTAACCAGCGATCATGAGCGGGGGCACACTGAACTGGCGGATCGACGAGCGCGAAGGCGCGCGGATCGCGGCGCCAGCGGGGCGCGTCGATGAATCGACAGCGACCGCGTTTACCGAACGACTGATCGGCGAAGCGGGTGCCGCGCGGACCATGCTGGTGCTCGACCTTTCGGGTATTGCCTACATGTCGTCGCGCGGGTTGCGCGCGCTGACTTTGGCGCAGCGCGAGGCGACCCGGAGCGGTTCGACCATCGTCCTTGCGCGACCCAACGAGACGATGCGAGAAATTCTGGCGATCAGTCGCTACGACATGATCTTCAAAGTCGCCGATACGATCGAGGATGCGCTCGCCGGCTGAGCGCGCAGGAGGGGCGATGCAGGTTCGGTTCTGGGGCACCCGCGGCTCGCTTCCGGTGGCGGCGAAAGCCGCGACGGTGCGCGACAAAGTGGCCACCGCGCTGGTCGCCGCCGATGGCCGCCGCTTTGCCGACGAGGCCGAAGCCCGCGTTTACCTCGAGACCGAACTCGATTTCGCCGCCGCGCACACTTATGGCGGCGCGACCAGCTGTGTCGAAATCGATGTGGGTGAGGGCGCCTTCATCGTCTGCGACATGGGCTCGGGACTGCGCGAGTTCGGACTTGATTCGCTGGGCCGGTGCGCCGGGGGCCATACGCGCGAGTGGCACTTCTTCCTCTCGCACCTCCACTGGGACCACATCATGGGGTTCCCGTTCTTCGTCCCCGCGTTCGTCCCGGGATCGAAGATCGTGATCCACGCGGGGCACGCCGATGCGGAAACTGCGCTGCGCCGCCAGCAGGAGGAAATCTCGTTCCCCGTGCCGTTCGACTGGCTCAAGGCGGACATTGAGTTCCGCACGCTGGTGCCGGGGCAGGATTACGCGATCGGCGCGGTCACCGTCTCGCTAATCGAGCAGCACCACTCGCACCTCAGCTATGGCTACCGCTTCCGCGACGCGGCGGCCAAGGTCGCGGTCTATTCGACCGATAGCGAGCACAAGATCGACCGGATGGAGGGTGAGGCGGATGTCGTCGCGTTCTTCGGAGGGGCCGATCTGGTGGTCTGCGACACGATGTACAGCCTGGCCGACAGCGTCTCGATGAAGGAGGACTGGGGCCATTCATCGAACATCGTCGCGGTAGATCTGTGCCACGAGGCGGCGGCGAAACGGCTGGCGCTGTTCCACCACGAGCCGACGTATAGCGACGCCGACATCGAGCGCATGCACCGCGAAAGCATCCGCTACGAGGAACTGACCCGGGGCGCGGCGCCGCTGGAGGTGCTGTGCGCCTATGACGGGCTCGTCGTCGAAATCTGACGGCCGGGTCCGTCGCGTGACGGGCTGGGCAGTGTTGTTGGGCGGACTGGTTGGAGCGCTGCTCAGCCTCGTCAGCGCCGATTGGCACCGCCGCATGCTATTCGACGAATGGCAGCGGCTCGCGCCGCGGGAGATCGCCAGCGACAAGGCCGCGGTGGTGCTGATCGACTCGCTCAGCCTCGACGCGGTCGGGCCCTGGCCGTGGCCGCGCTACTACATGGCGCGGCTGACCGAGGCGATCGCCGCGCAGCAGCCCAAGGCAATCGGATTCGACATCGTCTTCGCCGAACCCGACGCGCTCGATCCCGCGAATTTTGCCAGCCTCTATCCCGAGATGGGTGCGGCCACTGCGACGCAGGTGCGTGCGCTTCCGACGATGGACGCAGTGTTCGCCGAAGTGATCGGGTCGGCCCCGGTAATGCTGGTCCGGCTCGGGGTCGATCGGGACGGGAGCGATCCGGCGCAGCTGCTGGTCGACCCCCCGGTGGCGGGCAGTCCACCGCCCGGGACGTTAAAGACCAAACAAGTGCTCACCAGCATTCCCCAACTCGATGATGTCGCGTTGGCGCATGCGATGTTCAACGGCCCACCCGATGAGGACGGGAACGTGCGGAAAGTTCCGCTTAGCGTGGTAGTGGGCGGAAAGCCGATGCCTGGGCTGGCGGTGGAGCTGGCCCGGATGGCGAAGGGTGCAGCGCAGCTCGAATGGCGCGGCAATACGCTGAACCTCGGCGATACCCGATTGCCCGCCGACGAGTCCGGCAGCCTGCCTCTCAGGCTCGGCTTTTTTCCAGAAATAGCGAGCCACTCTGCCGCCCATGTGTTGGCGGGCGAAATGCCCACCGACGCCTTCAAGGACAAGGTCGTTCTTATCGGGCTGGGTGCCGAGGGGACGGCCGACATTGTCGCCACGCCACTCCAGAACGAGGTGTTCGGGGTGCTGGTCCAGGCGCAGGCAGTCGATGCCATACTGTCCGGCGGCTGGCTGTCCCGCCCCGGCTGGGTGATCTGGGCCGAGGTGGCGGCAAGCCTTGTGTTGCTGATCCTGGTGCTCGCTGCGGGGGGATTGCGCGCTTATTGGCAACTTGCGGTCGCCCTTGTGCTCGCGCTGGCGCTGCCGTTGGCTTCGTTCATTGCGTTCGATCGCGCCAACCTGCTGTTCGATCCGGTTCGCCCGATTATGGTCGGGGTCTTCGCTTCTTTCGCGATGTGGATCAGTCTCTATCTGATGGCTCGCGCCGAACGCACCCGGCTGGCGGCAGCGCTGGTCGATCAGCGCGTCGCAGCCGCCGAGCAAGAGGGCGAGCTCAAGGCGGCGCGGCGGATCCAGTTGGGTATGGTGCCCGACGCCGCCAGCCTCACCGCGCTCGATCCGCGGGCCGAGATCGGTGCGGTGCTGCGCCCGGCCAAGTCGGTGGGCGGAGATTTCTACGACGCGATCATGCTGGGTCCGGACCGGCTGCTGGTCGTGGTCGGCGATGTCACCGGCAAGGGGGTGCCCGCGGCGCTCTACATGGCGCTGTCCAAGGCTCTGAGCAAAAGCGTGTTGAGCCGCAGCGTTGGCGGGGGAGAGGGGGGCGATCTGGGCGAGGCGGTCGCCGCGCTCAATCGCGAGTTGATGGCCGAGGCCGACGACGAGATGGGTGTGACGATGCTGGTCGGCGTGCTCGATTGCGCGACCGGCGAGATCGCCTTCGTCAACGCCGGGCACGAGAACCCGCTGGTGGTGCGCGCCGCAGGCACGGTCGAGTCATTGCCGCTGCGCGGCGGGCCGCCGTTCTGCGTGGTCGATTTTCCCTACCCCGAAGAGCGCGCGCGGCTCGCTCCCGGTGATACCCTGGTGTTGATCACCGACGGAGCGACCGAGGCGCAGGACGCCTCGCAAGCGCTGCTCGGCCTCGAGGGGGTCATTCACGCGCTGCAAAGCGAGGGTGCCATGCCCGCGACGGAGCGGGCCGGCGATCTCGCCGACCGCATCCGTGCGTTCGAAGGCGATACCGAACCGAGCGACGACCTGACGATCGTGACGATCCGCTATCGCGGCGATTAGCGGACGATGACCTCGACCCGGCGGTAGGCCTCGCTCGCCACCTCGTCGCCAAGCTGCTGTTTCGCTTCGTCCTCACCGCGGCCAACCGCATCGCCGGCATCGACATTGAAACCGAAGTCGCGCAGTTCTTGCGCCACAGCTTCGGCACGCTTGCGCGAGACTTCGTCGTTCAAGGCGCCATCGCCGGTCGAATCGGTGAACCCGGCGACTTCGATCTGCGCGCCGGGACGGATCGAAAGCTCGGTTCGGATCGCTTCGAGGATGCCGCGCTGTTCAACGGGTATTGCCGACTGGCCAGGCGGAAAGGTGACGACGAACCCCTTTGCTGCCGGCGGCAAGTTGGCCAGCAGTGTGGCGTAAGCAGGCTTGATCGCCTTGACCGGACGGGCGCGAGTCGGTCCATCGCGCAGCTTCGCCTGGGTCAATGGCTGGTCGATGACCGACTCGCGGCCATCCGAGGCCAACACCGCGAGTGCACCTGTCTCACTGCCGGACTCGTTGTCGAGAAGGGTCACCCGGTCGGTCGCGCACCCTGCGGCGAACAGCGCTGCGCCCAACGCCAGCGATGCCCGCCTCACTTGACCTCGACCACGAATTTCGTGCCGCGTACCCCCAGCATCGAGGTTGGGGTGCGGACGCGCATCGCGTCGCGCTTGGACTTGGCGATGTTGCCCGAGACCACCCCGAGCGAGCCGCGGTTGACGCTGGTGACGAACGTGCCGGTCTGGCGGGCGCGGTCATAAGAAAATTCGCTGAGGGTGATCCTGCTGTTGGGGCCGAGCGCCATCCGCGTGTTGTCGAGGAAGGCGATCCCCACGCGGCCGGTCTTGCCGGTCACCACGACGTCGCCCTGTTCGAGCGTGAGCCCGGGTTTGGCGGCGATCATGCTGCCCCCGCGTTGGATGGAAACCGGGCCGACATGGCTCTTGACCCGACCGATCTCTGCGAAGGCCGGTTGTGCTGCAAGTAGCGCGGCTACGGCGGCGGCGATGACGAATGGCTTGCGCACGATTTCTTCCCCCAATTCCAAACCTGATTGTGCCATACCATCGCCATGGGGGCGGGAAAACGCTTTTCGGCGCGCGTGTCGGCAGGGGACGATCCCGCAGCAGCGTCGCTTGCGGCCCTGGCTGCTGCCGAGGATTTCGCGAGCGAGGCTGGTCTCGACGCACCCGGCGCAGCCCGCCTCGCGGTGGTGGTCGACGAACTGGTCAGCAACGCCGTCCGGCACGGCGTAGACGACGGCTCGATCGCAATCGAACTCGCCATGGCCGTCTGTGGCGGTGAGGTCTCAATCGTGCTCGAAGACGATGGCGTTGCGTTCGATCCGACCCAGGAGCGTGGCTTTCGCGGCCCCGACCCGGAAACCGGCGGCGGGGTCGGGCTCGCACTGGTCAAGGCGTGGGCGAAAGGGTTCGCCTACTCGCGCGAAAATGGGCGCAACCGGATCGAACTGCGGCTCCGTCTGGCCTAGCGCGCGCCGAACAGGCGGTGCCAGAAGCCCGGCCGATCGTCCATCGGTTGGATCGGGCCGTAAGTCATATAGCGCTGCGAGGCGTCGCGGTGGGGGCGTGGAAGGCTCCACGCATCGGGCTGGCTGCTGCGATAGCTGAGGTTCGACATATCGTCCTCCATACCGATCTCCGGGGGGTGGAACGATGCTGGGCTGCACAAGTTCCCGTGACCGATGCGGAGCAGCCTATGTCTTTGCCGCAGATCGCCAATGCCTCTCGCAGGCGCGTCCCGCGGCGGGACGCGGGTTTGTGGATTGATTAATATCACCCGAAATCGGGCTGCTTCTGCCGCCCCGCTGCGCTTGCACCCTCAGGGTGCGGGGTGCGTCTTTGCCGGATTAACCACCGGGCGAGGCAGCGATGCTGAAGATCGCGAAAATCAACCATCGCGCGTTAGTTGGTCGCGAAATAGGCATGCAGGAGCTGGATGGGTCGCTCCCGGACTTTTTTGGCAGACGACTTTCTGGACACGAGGCGTCGCCGGGACTAGGCGCACCGTTTAATCGAACGGTTAAACGAGGGTGCGATGAGCGTCAGCGAAGACGAGGACGTCACCGAAATTCGCCGCGCGGTGCAGGCGCTGTGCGCACAGTTTCCGGGCGAATACTGGCGTGAGAAGGATCGCGAGCGGGCCTATCCGAGCGAGTTCGTCGCCGCGCTGACCGAAGCCGGTTTTCTTGCCGCGTTGATCCCCGAAGCCTTCGGCGGCGCTGGACTGGGGCTCGATGCCGCGGCGGTGATCATGGAGGAAATCCAGTCCAGCGGAGCGAACGGAGCGTCCTGCCACGCGCAAATGTACATCATGAACACGCTGCTTCGCTATGGCAGCGTGGCGCAGAAGAGCGAATACCTGCCCAAGATCGCCAAGGGCGAACTGCGATTGCAGGCGTTTGGGGTGAGCGAGCCGGCCAGCGGCACCGACACGCTTTCGCTGCGGACTGTCGCGGTGAAGGATGGCGACGACTATGTGATCAACGGCCAGAAAATCTGGACCAGCCGTGCCGAATACTCCGACCTCATGCTTCTGCTCGCCCGCACCACGCCGCGTGAAGCGGTCAAGAGCAAGACCGAAGGGCTTTCGATCTTCCTCGTCGATATGCGCGCGGCGCTGGCATCAGGCGGAATGGCGATCAAGCCAATCCGCACGATGATGAACCACTCGACCACCGAAGTGTTCTTCGACGACTTGCGCATTCCCGCGACCAGCCTGGTCGGTGAAGAAGGCAAAGGCTTTCGTTACATTCTCTCGGGAATGAACGCCGAACGCATCCTGATCGCCGCCGAATGCGTCGGCGACGCCAAATGGTTCATTTCTCGGGCGAGCCAATATGCCAAGGAACGCCAAGTTTTCGCTCGTCCCATAGGGCAGAACCAAGGCGTCCAGTTCCCGATCGCGCGTTGCTATGCCCAGATGCGCGCAGCCGAGTTGATGGTCCACCACGCCGCGCGGGTCTACGACGAAGGCGGAAACCCGGGCGAGGAGGCCAACATCGCCAAGCTTCTCGCCAGCGAGGCGAGCTGGGCGGCGGCGGACATGTGTGTCCAGACCCACGGCGGCTTCGGCTTTGCGGAGGAGTACGATGTCGAACGCAAGTTTCGAGAGGCGCGGCTTTATACCATCGCGCCGATTTCGACCAACCTGATCCTCAGCTATGTGGCCGAGCACGTTCTCGGATTACCTCGCAGCTACTGAGATGTCACACTGTCGCATCATTTCATTCGTCCTGTCGCCTTTCCTTGGAAATCCGCTTGAATCCGCGAGTCGTTTATGATTCTAGGGTGTTGTGCGACATTCTCGTTCCCGCCCGCGCCTGCCCCGCGAAACGCTGACCCAGTCGTTGGCGCTGGTCGCATTGCTGGTGCTGGGCGGCACTGGGATTGCGGGACCAAGCGGACTGTTGGCGTGGAGCGAGAACAGCCGCCTGCTGGCCGAACGCAAGCTCGAGCTGTCCCAGCTGGGCGAGCGGCGGAACGAACTGCGTAATCGGGTCGACCTGCTCGATCCGCGCCGTGCCGATCCGGACCTCGTCGGTGAACTGCTGCGCCGCGATCTCAACGTGGCTCACCCCGACGAGATCGTTATCGCCCGCCCCTGATCGGGCAAACCACGCAAAATAATCGAACCAATGCGGTTTCCAAACGCAATCACCGCGTTGCTTCGCGGGCGAAAGCGGTCCTATACCGGTGAGGGTCGCTGCTCGCGCGAACGGGCATTACCGCATGACAACCATCGCACGTAAGGGGGGATCTCGCTTGGCCAGACCGTCGACCCGCAAGCCTGCCGCCAAGGCGCCAAGCAAAGACGCTTCCGCAGCATCGAAGGCCGCACCCGTGATGGTCGATCCGAGGACCGACCAGGCCAGCCAGGAATTGCGCAGCCTTCAGCAGACCCACGCCAACCAGCGCCACTATGACGCCAGCGATGCCGAACTGCTCGAATTCTACGAGCAGATGCTGCTGATCCGCCGCTTCGAGGAGCGCGCCGGACAGCTTTACGGTCTCGGGCTGATCGGCGGGTTTTGTCATCTCTACATCGGTCAGGAAGCGGTCGCGGTGGGGCTCCAGTCTGCGCTCACGGTGGGCAAGGACAGCGTGATCACCGGCTACCGCGATCACGGCCACATGCTCGCCTACGGCATCGATCCCAACGTCATCATGGCCGAACTGACCGGCCGCGCGGCGGGGATCAGCCGGGGCAAGGGCGGATCAATGCACATGTTCAGCACCGAGCACCGCTTCTACGGCGGGCACGGGATCGTCGGGGCGCAAGTCAGCCTCGGCGCCGGGCTGGCGTTCGGCCATAAGTACACTGGCGACGGCGGGGTATGCCTCGCCTATTTCGGCGACGGCGCGGCCAACCAGGGCCAGGTCTACGAGGCGATGAACATGGCCTCGTTGTGGAAACTGCCGATCATCTTCGTGATCGAGAACAACGGCTACGCGATGGGCACCGCGGTCAAGCGCGGCTCGGCCGAGACCGAGTTCTACCGCCGCGGCACCGCGTTCCGCATCCCGGGGATGGACGTCAACGGGATGGACGTGCTCGAGGTGCGCCAGGCCGCCGAAGTCGCGCTCGATTACGTGCGCGGCGGCAACGGCCCGGTGCTGATGGAACTCAATACTTATCGCTATCGCGGCCATTCGATGTCCGACCCGGCCAAATACCGCAGCAAGGAGGAGGTGACCGAGGTCAAGGAAAAGCGCGACCCGATCGAAGGCTGCAAGGCCTACCTGCTCCAGCGCGGTGTGTCCGAAGACAAGCTCAAGGACATCGACAAGCGCATTCGCGCGGTGGTGACCCAAAGCGCGGACTTTGCCGAAAGCTCGCCAGAGCCCGATCCGGCTGAACTGTACACCGACATCCTGGTGGGGAGCTACTGAGATGGCGGTCGAACTGAAAATGCCAGCGCTCTCCCCGACGATGGAGGAAGGCACGCTCGCCAAGTGGCTGGTCAAGGAAGGCGACGAGGTTAAATCGGGTGACATCCTCGCCGAGATCGAGACCGACAAGGCGACGATGGAGTTCGAAGCGGTCGACGAGGGGACGATCGGCAAGATTCTGGTCCCCGAGGGAACCGAGAACGTGAAGGTAGGCACGGTGATCGCCACGATCGGTGGGGAGGGGGAGAATTCCTCGCCGGCCCCTGCCGCTGCTCCGGCAGCCGAGGCGGCGCCACCAGCGCCTGCCCCTGCGGCGGCTCCAGCTTCGGCAAAACCCTCCGCTGCTTCCAAATCCGCCGCCGATCCGCAGATCCCACCGGGAACCGCAATGGTTTCGACCACCGTGCGCGAGGCGTTGCGCGATGCCATGGCGGAGGAAATGCGCGCCGACGACCGCGTGTTTGTGATGGGCGAGGAAGTCGCCGAGTACCAGGGCGCCTACAAGGTCACGCAAGGATTGCTCGACGAGTTCGGCGGGCGCCGGGTGATCGACACCCCGATCACCGAATACGGCTTTGCCGGGATCGGCAGCGGCGCGGCGATGGGCGGGTTGAAGCCGATCATCGAGTTCATGACTTTCAACTTCGCGATGCAGGCGATCGACCACATCATCAACTCGGCGGCCAAGACCAACTACATGTCGGGCGGGCAGATGCGCTGCCCGATCGTGTTCCGCGGCCCCAATGGCGCGGCCAGTCGCGTTGGCGCGCAGCACAGCCAGAATTTCGCCCCGTGGTATGCCAGTGTACCCGGCTTGATCGTGATCGCGCCTTACGATTCGGCCGACGCCAAGGGGCTGCTCAAGGCCGCAATCCGCAGTGACGATCCGGTCGTGTTCCTCGAGAACGAGCTGGTTTACGGGCGCAGCTTCGATGTACCGCAGCTCGACGATTGGGTCCTGCCGATCGGCAAGGCGCGCACGGTGCGCAAGGGCAAGGACGTGACGATCGTAACCTACTCGATCGGGGTCGGGATGTCGCTCGATGCCGCCGAGACGCTCGCGGGCGAGGGGATCGACGCCGAAGTGATCGATTTGCGCACGCTGCGCCCGCTCGACAAGGCGGCGGTTCTCGAGAGCCTGTCGCGAACCAACCGCCTGGTTATCGCCGAAGAGGGCTGGCCGGTGTGCTCGATCGCCAGCGAGATCATCGCAATCTGCATGGAAGACGGTTTCGACGATCTCGACGCCCCGGTCGCGCGGGTCTGCGACGAGGATGTGCCTCTGCCTTACGCAGCGAACCTGGAGAAGATGGCCCTGATAGATGCCCCGCGCATCGTCGCGGCGGTAAAAAAGGTCTGCAACCGCGTGTAGGAACGCGGTCGGCCATCAGATCGTCTTGACGAAAATCGGTCGTGAAAAGCTGACGGGGATGTCGTCGATCCCGACGATCCCCATGAATGAGTTCATAGTGTAGTTGAGCGTAAGGGTCTTTTCGGTCACCCCGGCGATCGACTGGGTGCTTGAGTCCACCACGGACGTACTCAATTGCGAACCGTCGAACTTATAGGTCGAAATGGCCCGGTCGCGCGCCCAGGACGCCATCGATACATTGCTGATCTTGTTGCTCTTCTGGTACTCTACCGCGACATACCGGCCCGACTCCGCGGCGACCGAGCGTAGCGCGTTATAGGTGTGCATCCACAAGCCCACCTGGACCACGCCGAACAGCAGCGTGATGATGGCTGGCGCGAGGATACCGAACTCGATGATCGCGCTACCCGAACGATCGGAAACCAGTTGGCGCAGGCGGGCGCTCACGACACCACCACCATCCGCTGCACGTCGTAGTCGATGTCCGATCCCACGCCGAAATCGGTCCACAGCGGACGATAGGTGTCGGTCAGGCGGATCTGGATATACGATGTGACGATCGTACCTTCAGTGCACGTGGCCCGGTCATCGACGAGCGCGGTATCGGTGCCGCAACGGAATTTCCGGACGACGGTGACCTGGCTGTCGGAGAGTGACAAGGTCCGTTTGATCACCGCTTTGACCGCGGTGATGTCTCCCGTGTCGTGTTCCCATCCGGCGAGCGCCATTGATGCGGCGTCGTCCGCGCCGGTCTGAAGCTCGTGCTGGCGCGTCACAGCCTGGCTGACCTGGAACGCGCCGATGCTCATCAGCGCCAGGACAGGGGCTACCAGCGCGGTTTCGACCACCACCGCGCCGCGGGCATCACCCAGGCAGGAGAGGAGCTTGCGCATCATGCGACCAGCCTCACCGATGTGACGCCGCCGCCGACGGACACGGTGTTGTTTACGCCGGTCGGGCAGAACGAAGTCATGTTGGCATTGCCTTCGATGGTGATCGTCTTGGCGGTGATCACCAGGCAGCGCTTTACGACCGAGAACGTGCCGTTGAACCTGATAGGACTCTTGGGCAGATAGACCGTTCCATCGAGGATCGCACCCGCCGTCCCGTTGACCGAATTGCCGGCGTAGCCCGAAGAATTGCGGTCTTCGAAGATCAGCATGTCCTTGAGTTTCAGCGCCTGTTCCGCACTTATCCCGGCAGCGCGCATCTCATCGAAATCCATCGCCCGCAGATCGAGGTTGGAGTTTCCATTGATCTCGATCCCCGCGCCGTTCTTGAGCACGATCATTACGCCTTGCCCCACAAGGTTGTAGTTGGCGTTGATCCTGAACAAGCCGCCATCGATTACATACACGCCCTTTTTCATCACCGTGTTGCAGCCGATGACGAAAGTCGCGTAGGTTCCGGGGTCGGGGTTCGCTCCTCCTTCGGTGACCTTTTCTTCGATGGCGTTGATTACGGCTTTTTGGGTCTTCACCGTATCCACGCGATTGAAATTGCCGCCCGAACTGGTGACCGTTCCCGTTGCAGTTGTCGTGTGAGTGTCGATGATCACGTCGCCGACAGCGGCCTGGCGGGTGACTTCCCTTGTCAGGGCGGGCTCCGTACCGGACGACAACACTCTTTTAGAGACGAGCGGGAGGTTGTTTCTATTTTTGCCCGAGTAGGTCCATTCTTCGACCGTCTTGGTATCCGAATAGGTGGCAATATACTTGGTGGTCGCCGGCTCGCATCCGTAGGTGCGGGGCGTCGGGTTGTCGGGTGGCACCAGCTCTGCGAACGGATCGACCAGCCCGGTCTGGTTCTCATAGACCTGAAGATTGGGGTCGCCGTCGAACTCGTCGTCGATCCCGCCGCTGGCGACGATATAGCCGACATCGAAAACCGGGCTACCGTTTCTAATTACTGCATCGGCATTGGTCGAAAGCGCCGCCGCGCCGCAGTTGGCGACGACATATGCGCTGCCGCCGATGGTGATCGCGCCGCTGGTGGTGGGATCGACCGCGATCAGGCATGCGGTAAACGTCCGGCCCTTTTCGAACGCCGCCTGCGCCCGAACCGCAATCGTCGCCCCGTGTCCCATCAGCATCGAACTGAACGGCAATGCCTTGCTCGCGCTGAGTGTCACCAGCACGCTGTTGTTGGTTCCGCCTTCATAATTGGCGAGGCTGATTGCGGGCGTTCCCTGAAAATCGACGATCTGGAGGTTTGCGGCAAGTTCCTGCTGGGCGCGGGTCTGGTAGATGTCACCCGTACTGCCCCCAACGCGCGACCACGCGCCGGCCAGGGCGGCCTGATCGACCGCGTACTGCATCTCGCGCTTCCACATGTACCACTGCGCGGTATCGACCGCGAGCCCGGCGCCGCCGACGAACACCGGCATGCCGAGTGCGAAAATCATCATCACGTTACCACCGCTTTCGCGGCAGAGGCTCTTGATGAGCCGCTTGACCTTTTTCAACATGTCCAGCCTGCCCCGGTCCAAAATTCTGCTTCGGCGTTGTGGCTGCCAATAGCGGGGCTTAGTAAGCGGTCCTTCAAGCAGGGTGGTTAACGCCGTCTTTCACCTCGAGGACCGGATTGCAGTGGCACAGGACACTGAAACTGGAGGACTTTTGGACGAATTGCCGCCTCCGCTGCGGTTGGCGGTGGCTTATGCTCGGGCGCGGGAGCGAATGTCCTGGGCCGCGCTGCTGACCCTCGACCACCGGCTGTCGCGCGCCGCGGCGGGCGACAGAGAGCCGCTGCTGGCCCAGTTGAAACTCGCCTGGTGGAGGGACCGGATGCGATCCCCCGCATCGCATTGGCCCCAGGGAGAGCCGCTGCTCGCGGCACTCGCGCCATTCGACCTGGAACGTGCGGCGCTCGAGGCTCTGGTCGATGCGTGGGAGGGTCTGATCGGAGAGGAGGCCGGCCTGGTCGGGATGGACCGACTGGCCGATGCCCGGGCGGGGGTGGTGGTGGCGCTCGCGCGGATGGCGGGCTGTGCGACTGACCGGGCCGCGGTCGAAATTCTGGCGCGCCGCTGGACCATGCGCGATGGTCCGCAGCCGAAAGCGGTACGGCTGCCGCGCGCCCTGCGTCCGCTCGTGATCCTCGCCAATCTGCCCCGCTCATCCAATGCCGGACCGAAGGCGTTGCTGCGCATCGTCCGGCTTGGCTTGTTCGGGCGGTAGGCTATCATCGCGCCGATGAAGGCAAGTCGATGAACCGGATCGTGTTGGCCGCGCTGGCGGTTCTGCTGTCCGCCGCGGCGGGCGTGTTCTGGTTCACCGGGCGTGATGCGCTGGAGGCCGGCGCCCCGCCGCCCGACCTGATGGAAGGTGGGCCTGCTGCAATCCCCGACGCGCTGCCCTTGGCGAATGCCAGCGACTTGCGCGGCCCCGCCCCGCCCGTGGCGAGCGAGATGAGCCGCGAGCAGCGCCGCTTCTCGCGCTCCGATCGCAACGGCGACGGCATCGTCAGCCGCAACGAACTGCTCGCAACGCGCACTGCCGCGTTCCGCAAGCTCGACGTCGACGGCAACAATCTGCTCACTTTCGAAGAGTGGGCGGTTACCACGGCCAACCGCTTCAAGGGAGCAGACGTGGACGGAAATCTTCAGCTTACCCCCGCGGAATTTCGCGCCACAGCGCCAAAGCCCGCGCAAAGACCGGAGTGCCGCTGCTGAACTTTTATTGACATTGATGTCAGTTGTGCTAGCGGCGATCCCATGAACGCGTTGACCCACGATTTCGTGCCCGAGATGCTCGGCGATCGGCCCTTTTCCGATCCAGCGCGCGTCCCGCTCAAATTCCGCCCGTTCAAGGCGCTGGGTCACTTCCGCAACCTGATCAAGGACAAGGAAAACACCGCCGAGGTGTTTCCGATTTTCGAAGCGCTCCCGCGTCGGGATTTCGTGCCCAGCGCGAGGGCGTACATCGCCAGCGAAGCCGGCCGCAAGGTTTACGGTGCCGAGGCCGAGTTGCCGCCGATCCTCGACGATCACGATGCCTTGCGTCGCCTGCCGGCTGGAACCGTCGGTCATGCCTATTGCGACTTTATGGAAGCCGAAGGCCTGACCGCTGCCGGCCTTGTCGAGGAAGAGGCCAAGTCGTGGGGCGAGCGCCCCCGCCACGACGATGTGCTCGCCTGGTACGGTCGCCGTCACCGCGACACCCATGACCTGCTCCACGTGCTGACCGGCTACGGCCGCGACGCGCTGGGAGAACAATGCGTGCTCGCCTTCACCTACAGCCAGTCGCCGAGCCCGGCACACCTGTTTCTGGGCTATGCCGGGGCTTGGGAAATCTCTCGCCGCCTCAAGAAAGTCGGCGCGGTCGATACCCCGATCTTCAAGGCGGTGCGCGAGGCGCAGCTTTCAGGCAAGGCCTGCCCTCGCGTCGCCGAGATGCCGATCCGCGAGCTGCTGGCGAAGCCGCTCGACGAGGCGCGCGTCAAGTTCAATATCGCCCGCCCGCATTACTATCACGAAGTTCATCGCCTGTGGCGCGAGACCGCGATCGATCCCTACGACCTGCTGAGCGCGGCAAAAAAGGCGGCGTAAGCTCAAACCTCCATCCACTCGCGGAAGAAGCGCTCGTTGGCGGCGCGGAGGTCGGTGAGAGGGAGGGCGGAGCCATTTACGCGCAGCGCGTCTCCGCCCGTGGTGCCGATCTTCTCGAACGGAACTGTGGCGCGGTCGAGCGGGGCGTTCGCGGGATAGGTCACAAGGTAGCGCGCCTGCGATTCGTTGAAGGCGAAGGCGGCGTCCATCGCGTCGAGTTCGACCCCGATGCCGCCCGCCAGCGCCATCTCGGCGACGGCCACCAGCAGGCCGCCGTCGGCGATGTCGTGGACCGCGGTGACTTTGCCCTCGGCGATCAGGCGTCGGACGATCTCGCCGTTGAGCTTTTCATCGACCAGATCGACGCGCGGTGCATCGCCGTCCTGGCGGCCGTGGATTTCGCGCAGCCACAGCGATTGGCCGAGCTCTGGGTAGCAGGGACCGATCACCGCAAGGCACTCGCCCTCGGCCTTGAAGGCGATGGTCGCAGTCTTGTCGTGGTCGTCCATTAGCCCCACCGCGCCGATCGCCGGGGTCGGCAGGATCGCGCTGCCGCCGCCTGTCGCCTTGCTCTCGTTGTACAGCGACACGTTGCCGCTCACGATCGGCATGTCGAGCGCGATGCAGGCCTCGCTCATCCCCTGCAGACAGCCGACAATCTGGGCCATGATCTCGGGCCGCTGGGGCGAGCCGAAGTTGAGGCAGTTGGTCACCGCCAGGGGCTTCGCGCCGACCGCACACAGGTTCCGGTATGCCTCGGCGATCGCCTGTTTGCCGCCTTCGACCGGGTCGGCGTAGCAGTAGCGCGGGGTGCAATCGGTGGTCATCGCCAGCGCCTTGCGTGTGCCGTGTATCCGCACCACCGCCGCGTCGCCGCCCGATTTCTGGAGCGTGTCGGCGCCGACCTGGCTGTCGTACTGCTCCCAGATCCAGCGGCGGCTGGCGAGATCGGGGCAGGCCATCAGCTTGAGCAGATCGGCGGCGATGTCGGTGCTTTCGGGGATATCGCCCAGCGGTTTCACCGCCGCCCAAGCCTTGTACTCGGCCTGGCTCAGGTAGGGCCGGTCATAGAGCGGCGCATCGTCCGCCAATGGCCCGAGCGGAATGTCGCACACCACCTCGCCGTCGAATTCGAGCACCATGTGGCCGGTGTCCGTCACCTCACCGATCACCGCGAAGTCCAGCTCCCACTTGCGAAAGATCGCCTCTGCCATCGGCTCCTTGCCGGGCTTGAGGACCATCAGCATCCGCTCCTGGCTCTCGGACAGCATCATTTCGTAGGGGGTCATCCCCTCCTCGCGGCAGGGGACGGCGTTCATGTTGAGCCGGATGCCGGCCTCGCCCTTGCTCGCCATCTCGACGCTAGAGCTGGTCAGCCCCGCCGCGCCCATGTCCTGGATCGCGACGATCGCGTCGGTCGCCATCAGCTCGAGACAGGCCTCGATCAGCAGCTTTTCGGTGAACGGATCGCCGACCTGCACCGTGGGGCGTTTCTCGTCCGAATTCTCATCGAATTCGGCGCTGGCCATCGTCGCGCCGTGAATCCCGTCGCGCCCGGTTTTCGAGCCGACATAGACGATCGGATTGCCGATCCCGGTCGCGGCCGAATAGAAGATCTTCGATTGGTCGGCGACTCCCACGGTCATCGCGTTGACCAGGATGTTGCCGTCGTAGGCCGGGTGGAAGTTGGTCTCGCCGCCCACGGTGGGCACCCCCACGCAGTTGCCGTAGCCGCCGATCCCCGCGACCACGCCCTGGACGAGGTGCTTCATCTTGGGGTGATCGGGGTTGCCAAAACGCAGCGCGTTGAGGTTGGCGATCGGCCGCGCGCCCATCGTGAACACGTCGCGCAGGATGCCGCCCACCCCGGTCGCCGCGCCCTGATAGGGTTCGATATAGCTGGGGTGGTTGTGGCTCTCCATCTTAAAGATGCAGGCGAGCTTGGTTCCGTCCGGCCCGTCGCCGATGTCGATCACCCCGGCGTTCTCGCCCGGGCCGCAGATCACCCACGGCGCTTCGGTGGGCAGCTTCTTGAGGTGGAGGCGCGAGGATTTGTACGAGCAATGCTCGGACCACATCACCGAGAAAATCCCCAGCTCGACCATGTTCGGCTCGCGCCCCAGCGCGTGGAGCACGTTGGCGTATTCGTCCTCCGAAAGCCCGTGGGCGGCGACGGTTCCGGGGGTGATGGGGGAAGGAGTCTCTGGCATGGCGCGCGCATAGCGGCGGGGCAAGGGCGGGGCTACCCCTACACGGACGACTTCAGGCGAGTCTTCCCCAGCCACCACGCGGCCAGAGTCGCCAGTACAAAGGCAAAAAACGCCAGCAGCGACGTCCCCGCGGTCACCTCGCTCGCCACCGGGCCGAACCAGTTGACCAACTGGAGCGCGAGCAGCACCGCGCTCAGCACGATCACGGGCAAGGCCGGGCCGCGGGTCCGGCTGAGGAAGAACCACAGCGCGCCGAAGGTCAGCGCCAGTTCGAGCGGCATCTCGATCATAGGATAATTCCACAGTCCCAGCCCCAGCTTGGGCGGCGCGCCCGCCAGCGTCAGGTCGGGGCGGTGGACAGCCAAGTCGAGCAGCCAGTGCGAGAGCACCACCGCGCCCGCGATACCCGCCGCCACACGGTCGCGCCGCGCCAGCCAGACCAGTGTGGCGAAGCCCGCCGCCCACACCGCGCTGCCCGCAAAGCTGTGGGTGTACGGCATGTGATAAAGGTCCATCGGGTTCATCGCGGTGATCCCGGGGACCACGCGCATCTTCTCCGCGCCGGTCAGCAGCAGCGCGAAGAACCCCCAGTCGACCAGCTGGGCGGCGACGAACAGGGTGGCGAGTTTCGGCGCGCGGGGATGCGCCGCGGCGGCGAGGGCAGGGGCGAAGTGGCCTATGAACATGGGCTCAGGTGAACCGGCTGGCAGCCCAGCACCCCACCCCCGCTGCCACTGCGCTCGCAAACGCGCCCCAAGCTATGTCGATCAGCGTCACATGGACCGGCCAGACTTTCATCGTCGCCTGGTTGGTGAGGTCGTAGGTGGCATAGCAGATCGCGCCAAGCAGCGCGCCGTTGAGCATGGCCGCGCCGATTCCCCCCGCATGCCCCGCGCGCAGCGCGAACCACACGAGTGCGGCGATGTAGAGCAGGTAGAACACGATCGCCGGGGCCGGGCGAAAGCTGGGGGCGAGCAGTTCGCCGAGCGCGGGACGGTAGAGATTCGGCCCGGCCCAGCGCAGCCACAGCGCATCGAGTGCCCCGAACGACACTCCCGCGGCGAGATAGGCAACGATCCACTTCATGCCCGCTTCTCCTCTTGCTGTCTGCTTGACCGTGCCGCCGCGCGCGGTCAATGCTTGGCACTGCATGGCCGACCACCCGGATATCGCCGCACTCAGCTTCGAGGATGCGCTGAAAGCGCTCGAGGATGTCGTGCGCAAGCTCGAAAGCGGGGAGACTCCGCTCGAGCAATCGCTCGATCTCTATACCCGGGGCGAGGCGCTGCGCGCGCATTGCCAGACCCGGCTCGATTCGGCCCAGGCGCGGATCGAGGCGATCGTCGCCGGGGCGGACGGCAAGCCCACCGGTTTGCGACCGTTCGACGACGCGGACGCGCGGTGAACCTGGTGAGTGCGGACCTGACGCGCGGGGTAGGATTGCGCGAGCCGCTGGTGCGCATCGCGCGCGAGATCGACGCCAGTTTCGACGCGATGCTGAGCGTGCCCGAAGATCCCCGCCGCCGCCTGATCGAGGCGATGCGCTATGCCGCGATCGGCGGGGGCAAGCGGTTGCGCCCGCTGCTGCTGGTCTCCACTGCCGAGATGCACGCGGTCGATCGCGCCGCCGCGGTGCGCGCGGCGACCGCGATCGAGGCGATCCACGTCTATTCGCTGATCCACGACGACCTGCCGTGCATGGACGACGACGCGCTGCGCCACGGCAAGCCCACGCTCCACCGCGCGTTCGACGAGGCAACCGCGGTGCTGGCGGGCGATTCGCTCCACGCGCTGGCATTCGAGATCATCGCCGATCCGGTGACCAGCGGCGATCCGTTCGTCCGCGCGGAGCTGGTCCAGACGCTGGCCGGGGCGAGCGGGGCGTGGGGGATGGCCGGCGGCCAGATGATGGACATTATGGCCGAGGGCGAGGTGTTCGACCTTCCGACGGTGACCCGGCTCCAGCAGCTCAAGACCGGGGCATTGTTGGGCGCGGCGGTCGAGATGGGCGCGATCCTCGCGCGCTTGCCCGCCGAGGGCCGCCAGCACTTGCGCGGGTTCTCGCGCGACCTGGGTCTTGCGTTCCAGATCGCCGACGACATGCTCGATGCCGAAGGCGACGAGGCGCTGGCGGGCAAGGCGCTGCGCAAGGACGCCGACCGCGGCAAGCAGACCTTCCTGACCCTGCTCGGCCCCGAGCGTGCGCGCGAACAGGCCGCGATGCTGGTCGAGCAAGCGATCGGGCATCTATCGGGCTATGGCGAAGAAGCCGATATCCTGCGCGCGGTGGCGCGCTATGTGGTGGAGAGGGACCATTGAGATGACGGAACGCATCGGCGTCTATCCCGGAACGTTCGATCCGATCACGCTCGGCCACATGGATATCATCGGGCGCGGGGCGAAGCTGGTCGATCGGCTGATCATCGGGGTCACGACCAACATCGCCAAGTCGCCGATGTTCGACGACGACGAGCGCATCGCGATGGTCAGGCGCGAAGTGGCGGTGCTGGGCGGTGATATCCGCGTGGTCGGCTTCAACTCGCTGCTGATGGACTTCGCGGAAAGCCAGGGCGCTGCCACCGTCATCCGCGGTATCCGCGGCGTGACCGACTTCGAGTACGAATACCAGCTTACGGGCATGAACCGCCAGTTGAACGACCGGGTCGATACGATCTTCCTGATGGCCGATGTCGCGCTTCAGCCGATCGCGAGCCGGCTGGTCAAGGAGATCGCGCTATACGGGGGTGACATCTCGAAGTTTGTCAGCCCGGCGGTGCGCGACGAAGTCAGCGCCCGGGTTCTCGCCAACGCGCGGTCGGGGGACCGCTGAGCGCGGCATCCAGAGCCGTTATTCATTGCGGGGACAGGCGGTTCGGGTTATCGCGCCGCCGCTCGGGACCGCCCCCTTTCCCGTGACGGAGCTCGATTAGCCTATGCGTTTGCCCGTGCTGGCCGCTGCCCTGATGGGCCTGGCCCTGATTGCTTCCCCCGCTGCCGCGAAGAAGAAGGAGCCGTTGGTTCCGCCGCCCGCGCCGATCGACCTGACGATCAGTCTCGACCCGGCGGTCGATCCCGAAAACGTGCTGGTGCTCGATCTGTCGAACGGCGGGCGCGTGGCCATCCGCCTCAAGCCGCAATGGGCGCCCGCGCATGTCGAGCGGGTCAAAATGCTGGCCGGGCAGGGGTTCTACAACGGGGTGATTTTCCACCGCGTAATCGAAGGGTTCATGGCCCAGACCGGCGATCCAACCGGGACCGGGCAGGGCGGTTCGCCGCTGCCCGACCTCAAGGCCGAGTTCAACACCGTGCCCCATCTGCGCGGCACCGTATCGATGGCCCGGACCAATGAGCCCGACACCGCCAACAGCCAGTTCTTCGTCATGTTTTATCCGCGCTTTGCGCTCGACAACAAGTACACCAACTTCGGCCGGGTGATCGCGGGGATGGAGCATGTCGACGCCATCGTACGGGGCGAGCCGCCGCAGAGCCCGACCCGGATCGTCCAGGCCTCGCTGGCCAGCGAGAACAAGCCGCGCCCGGTAATCTCGGCAGCGCCCGCCGCCGTCTCGGCGCCTTCGGTGGACGAACTGAACGCTTCGACTTCGAACTGACGATTTCAAGCTTTCGCCGTAAGGGCGAATGATGCGCGTCGATCTCTTCGATTTCGAGCTTCCGCCTGAACGAATCGCGCTGCGCCCGGCACGGCCGCGCGATGCGGCGCGGATGCTGGTGGTGCGGCCTGACGGGCTGGAGGACGCCGGGGTAAGCGACTTGCCCGGCCTGTTGCGCCGCGGCGACGTGCTGGTGTTCAACGATACCCGCGTGATTCCCGCGCAGCTCGAAGGGCGGCGGGGGGAGGCGCGGATCGGGGCGACGCTCCACAAGAGGATCGACTTGCGCCGCTGGCAGGCGTTCGTGCGCAACGCCAAGCGGCTGCGCCAGGGCGACGGAATCGAATTCGGCGCGGGGGTGACGGCCACTGCCGAGGCGCGCCACCCCGATGGCTCGTGGACGCTCGCGTTCGGCGGCGAGGAGCCGGTCGAAGTCCTGCTCGAACGCGCCGGACGGATGCCGCTGCCGCCCTATATTGCGGGCAAACGCCCGACCGATGAAGCCGACCGTTCCGACTACCAGACGATCTTCGCGCGCGAGGATGGCGCGGTCGCCGCACCCACCGCGGCGCTGCATTTCACGCCTGCGCTGCTCGACGCGCTCGACGCGGCGGGGATCGGGCGCGAGACGCTGACGCTCCACGTCGGCGCGGGAACCTTCCTGCCGGTCAAGGCCGACGATACCCTAGACCACGCGATGCACGCCGAATGGGGCCGGATCGATGCGGAAACCGCCGCCCGGCTCAATGCCGCGCGTGCCGCGGGGGGCCGGATCGTCGCGGTCGGCACCACCAGCTTGCGCCTGCTCGAAAGCGCTTGCCGCGAGGATGGGGTGATCCAACCGTTTGCGGGCGACACCGCGATCTTCATCACGCCGGGCTATCGCTTCCGCGCAGTCGACGCGCTGATGACCAACTTCCACCTGCCGCGCTCGACGCTGTTCATGCTGGTCTCGGCGTTGATGGGGCTGGAGACGATGCGCAGCGCCTATGCGCATTCCATCGCTCATAACTATCGCTTCTACAGCTACGGCGACGCATCGCTGCTTCTGCCCAGTACCGAAGACAGATCGGCATAGGGCAAGATCATCGTTCCGTCGGGGGCGGCAGTGTAAGTAGTCTGGGTGGGATAGGCGAACTCGATCCCGCGCGTCTTGAATGCGCGCAGCAACCCCATCGCTACAGCCTGATAGGCGATTTTAGCCTCGGGTACGTCAGCGACTTCCGCTTCGAAAAGCACCTCGTAGTCGAGCGAACTCGGACCGAATGCCGCAAAGTTGGCGCGCACGAAGTCGTTGCCGGTGTTCTCGACCACCTCCTGCATGATCGCCGGGATGGCGTCGGCCAGCTCTGGCGCGGTCTGGTAGATCACCCCGACATTGATCTGCATCCGAAAGAACTCGCGCCCGGCGAAGTTGGTCACTTCCTGTTCGAGAAGCTTGGCGTTGGCGATGATTCGTAACTCGCCGGTCAGCGCGCGGATGCGCGTCGATTTGAGCCCGATCCGCTCGACCGTTCCGGTTATCGGGCCTTCCTTGCCCTGATATACGATCGTGTCGCCGACCTGGAACGGCTTGTCGAACAGGATCGAGAGCGCGGCGAACAGGTCGCCAAAGATGCCTTGCGCGGCGAGGCCGATGGCGATCCCGCCCACCCCCAGCCCGGCGACGAGGCCGGTGACATTTACCCCCAGATTGTCGAGCACGAAGATCGTGGCGATCGCGAACACCGCGAAGCTGACCAGCAACTGGACGATGGTCATCGCGCTGGCCAGGTTGGGATCGGCTGGGCCGCTGCCCGCGCGGTGCTCGATCAAGCCGATCACGAACGTCCGCGCCCAGATCGCCGCCTGGAATGTCGCGGCGACCACGAACACGAACGAGATCGTCTGCCCGACGACTTCGGGCGCGTTGGCGTAGCCCTGGACCAGCCGCGCGGCGAGCGCGATCAGGAACCACAGCCGGGTGCGGCGGATCACCGATCCGATCAACGTGGGCCACGAACGGTCGCCACCAAGGCGGGCGGCGGCGCGCAGCAACAGACCCTTGATTCCGATCAGTAGAACCACGATCAGCGCGCCGATGCCAGAAGCCAGCGCGATGCGCAGGGCATGGTCGGAGAGCCAGACGGCGGCAGTGTCGATCCAGAAGGTTAGTTCGGCCATGGCATCTGGAGTGAAGCGAAAGTGCTCTGCGATCAACCCGGCGGGCCTCCGAAATCGATCGCCGCGGAGTCGATCGCGGCGTCGATCAGTTTCGGATCGGCCGGCACTCGCCCGTCGAGCATCAACATTGCCAGCCCGTGAACGAACGACCAGGCACGCAAACCGATCAGCCGCGCCCGCGCTTCCTCGCCACCCGCCAAGTCGAGCGCGAGATCTCGCAGGATGCTGGCGGTGGCTTCGCTGGTTGGATCGCGGACCGCAATCCCGGGATACGTGTAAGCCACACGGAACAGCCCCGGATGGGCCAGCGCGAATTGAACATAAGCGCGGCCGACCGCATTGAATGCTTTCGCCTGACCGGATTCACGCGCCGCGACAGCCTGTGCCTCGCCCAGCCGTGCGAGGGCTTCGGAGGCGATCGCTTCCATCAACGCCTGCTTATCGGGAAAATGGCGATAGACAGACGTTGGACTGACCCCCACGCCCCTCGCCACTTCGCGCAGCGAAATCGCCTCGACACCCGCGCTTTCGACCAGCCGCAGCCCTTCTGCCAGCAGCGCCGCGCGCAAGTCGCCATGATGATATCGCCGCTTCGCGGAGTTCAATGTTGACACTGTCATCTTTGCTCTTTATGGTAACGCCGTCAACATTATCTAGGAAGGGCGAGTCGTCATGGCAACCTCGGTTAAGGAAGCGATCGTCGGAACAGTCGGCAAAGGCATTGGCCTCGTCGCCGATTTCAACCGCGGACGGATGAAGGCCGAACTCGACCATCCTTTCCTCTCGGGCATCCATCGCCCGATGGAGGAGGAGCTGACGCTGACCGAACTTGACGTCGAGGGCCAAATTCCCGCCGCGCTCGACGGCAGCTACATGCGCACCGGCCCCAATCCGTTCGCGCCCGATCCGGCGGGTTACCACTGGTTCACCGGCGACGGCATGGTCCATGCGATCCGTCTTCAAGGCGGCAAGGCGCTGGCCTATCGCAACCGCTGGGTGCGTTCGCGCTCCGTGGCTGCGCTGGGCGGACCCGAAGCCGCGCCGGGGCCGCGGCGGGGCCAGGGCGACAACGTCAACACCAACGTCGCCGCAGTCGCGGGGAGGCCGCTGGTGATGGTCGAGGCGGGGAGCTATCCGGTCAGGCTCGATCACGAGCTCGGCGCGCAGGAATACACGAACTTCGACGGTTCGCTCGACGGCGCGTTCTCGGCGCACCCCCACCTCGATCCGGCGACGGGCGAGAACCACGCGATCGTCTACGATGCGTCCAATCCCAACGAATTGCGCCACGTGGTGGTCGACGCCGCGGGCAAGGTCCGCCGCGAGCTGGCGATCCCGGTGATCAATGGCCCTTCGGTGCACGATTGCGCGCTGACCGCGCGCTACGTGTTGGTGTTCGACCTGCCGGTGACGTTCTCGATGAAGGCGCTGCTCGGCGGTTTCCGCTTCCCCTATCGCTGGAATCGTGAGCACTGCGCGCGCGTCGGGCTGCTCCCGCGCGAAGGTAGCGCCGACGACATCGTCTGGTGCGATGTCGATCCGTGCTATGTGTTCCACGTTTCGAACGCGTTCGACCGCGAGGACGGCGCGGTGGTGGTCGATGTCTGCGCCTACGAGACGATGTTCGACGGCGGGATGAAGGGGCCGAACGGGAAGAATCTTGGGCTCGAACGGTGGACGATCGATCCCGCCGCGGGCACGGTCGAGCGCCGGACGATCGACGCCACCCCGCAGGAATTCCCCCGCCCGGACGAGCGCTTGTTCGGCCTGCCCTATCGCCACGCCTGGTCGGTTGCGCTGCCCGAAAGCGAGGTCGCCGGGTTCATGGGCGCGAGCTGCCTGATCGCGCACGATCTGGTCGCGGGAACCCGCACCGTGCGCGATTTCGGCAAGGGTCGGCTGCCCGGCGAGTTCGTGTTCGTGCCGCGCGCCGAGGATGCGCCCGAGAGCGAGGGCTGGCTAATGGGGCTGGTGATCGACGGCACGACCGAAACCACCGAACTGGTGATCCTCGACGCGCAGGACTTCTCCGGCCCAGCGGTCGCCACGGTGCACCTGCCCCACCGAATTCCACCCGGGTTCCACGGAAACTGGATTCCCGCATGACGCCGGATTGCTGCTTGCCAGCGGCGCGGCGCTCCGCGAAACGGGCGCCGTGTCCGATCCGATCCTCGATATTCAAGGCCTGAGCAAGACGTATGCCGGCGGGACGGTGGCGCTCGACAACGTCGATCTCGCCATCCGCAAGGGCGAGATCTTCGCGCTGCTCGGTCCTAATGGGGCGGGCAAGACCACGCTGATCGGCGCTGTGTGCGGGCTGGTGCGGCCCAGCGGCGGGACGATCTGCGCCTTCGGCAAGGACATGGGACGGCACTGGCGCGACCTGCGCCGCCGCATCGGCCTGGTGCCGCAGGAACTGGGCTTCGACATGTTCGCCCGGGTCGATCGCGCGGTTGAATATTCGCGGGGCATGTTCGGCTGCGCGCCCAGCCCCCAGCGCATCGAGGAGGTGCTCCGCTCGCTGAACCTGTGGGACAAGCGGACCAGTCAGATCCGTCATCTTTCGGGCGGAATGAAGCGCCGGGTGATGATCGCCAAGGCGCTCAGCCACGATCCCGAGCTGCTGTTCCTCGACGAGCCCACCGCGGGCGTCGATGTCGAACTGCGGCGCGACATGTGGCGCCAGATCGGCGAATTGCGGAATCGTGGCACCACCATCGTCCTCACCACCCACTACATCGAGGAAGCCCAGGAGATGGCCGACCGCGTGGGTGTGATCGACAAGGGCAAGCTGCTGCTGGTCGATGGCAAGGCGGCAATCATGGCCAAGCTCGGCCGCACCCAGGCGCAGGTTGCGCTGGCGCAGTCGCTGGGGGAAATCCCGAGCTGGCTCGGGGCCTATCCGCTGTCGCTGGAAGGCGATGGTCGCACGCTCGTCTACCGTGGCGGCGACGGGTCGGGCAAAGGCAAGCGCGAGGTCGCCGAGGTGCTGCGCCTGTTGGTTCAGCATGACGTGGCGTTCGAGGGTGTCGAGACGCGCGAATCTTCGCTCGAGGACATTTTCGTCGATCTGGTCGAAAACAAACTGGAGCGCGTATGAACCTGCGCAGCGCCATTGCCATCTTCACCAACGAGGTGACGCGGTTCTTCCGCACCGCCTTCGGCTCGATCCTCTCCCCGGTGCTGACAACCTCGCTCTATTTCGTCGTGTTCGGCGCGGCGATCGGCGGACAGATTGAGGAGATCGGTGGCGTCTCTTACGGCGCTTTCATCGTCCCCGGGCTGCTGATGCTGACGCTTCTGGGCGAACCCACCTCGAACGCCAGCTTCGGTATCTACATGCCGCGCTTCACCGGTGCGATCTACGAGCTGCTGAGCGCCCCGGTCGGGGTTTTCGAGACACTGGTCGGCTTCGTCGGCGCGGCGATCGTGAAGTCGTTGGTCATCACCGGCATCATCCTCGCCACCGCTCTGCTGTTCGTCGATTATACGATCGTCCATCCGCTCTATGCGCTGGGCTATGTGATGCTGGTTGCTTCAGCTTTCGCGCTGTTCGGCTTCATTCTGGGGCTGTGGGCCGACGGCTTCGAGAAGCTCCAGATCGTGCCGATGCTGATCCTCACCCCGCTGACGTTCCTGGGCGGCACGTTCTATTCGATCGAGATGCTGGCCGAGCCGTGGCGCACGGTCGCGCAATTCAATCCGATCTTCTACCTGATCAACGGGCTGCGCTGGACCTTCACCGGCGCCTCGGACGTGCCGATCGCGGTATCGCTCGCCTTCACCGTCGCGTTCGAGGTGCTCTGCGTGGCGGTGATCGCGGTCATCTTCAAGACGGGCTGGCGGCTGCGCGACTGACCGGCTAGCGGGCGCGCGTGACCCGCTTTGCTTTTACTATCTCCGCTACCGATGGCGCTGCCCGCACCGGCGCGATCGCCATGCACCGCGGCGACATCCGCACGCCTGCATTCATGCCGGTAGGCACCGCGGCGACGGTCAAGGCGATGAAACCCGAAGCGGTGGGCGCCTCTGGCGCCGACATCATCCTCGGCAACACCTACCACCTGATGCTGCGCCCCGGCGCGGAGCGGGTTGCGCGGCTGGACGGGTTGCACCGTTTCATGAACTGGGATCGCCCGATTCTCACCGACAGCGGCGGATACCAGGTGATGAGCCTGGCGGCGCTGCGCAAGATCACCGAGGAGGGGGTGACTTTCGCCAGCCACCTCGACGGTTCGCGCCACATGCTCAGCCCCGAACGCTCGATGGAGATCCAGCGGCTGCTCGGCAGCGACATCGTCATGGCATTCGACGAATGCCCCCGCGCCGACCGCCCCCGCGACGAGATCGCGCGCTCGATGGAGCTTTCGATGCGCTGGGCGCAGCGCAGTCGCGATGCGTTCGATGCAGGAGGTGACCACGCTGCCGGAGCGGCGCTGTTCGGCATCCAGCAGGGCGCGCTCGACGAGAACTTGCGCCGCACCAGCGCCGAGGCGCTGACCGCGATCGGCTTTGATGGATATGCGATCGGCGGGCTGGCGGTGGGTGAGGGGCAGGATGCCATGTTCGCCACGCTCGACTTCGCTGCGTCGATGCTTCCAGCGGACCGCCCGCGCTACCTGATGGGGGTGGGCAAACCCGACGACCTCGTCGGCGCGGTCGCGCGCGGGATCGACATGTTCGATTGCGTGCTGCCGACGCGTTCGGGGCGCAACGGGCAGGCGTTCACCTGGGCGGGGCCGCTCAATATGCGCAACGCGAGGCACGCCGAGGACACCGCCCCGCTCGATCCGCGCTGCGTCTGCCCGGTCTGCGCGGACTATTCGCGCGCCTATCTCCACCACCTCCACAAATCGGGCGAGATGCTCGGGGCGATGCTGACCACCGAGCACAACCTGTGGTTCTACCAAGCGCTGATGGCGGCGATGCGCGCGGCAATCGGGGAAGGGCGGTTCGCTGGGTTCATGCGCGACTTCCAGCGCGATTACGGATCGAAGCCACCCCCCTAGCCCTTGTCACAAACCGTCGTTACATGGGCCGCCACGAATCGCCCGGCACGGGGCCAGAACAGAAAGTGGCGCGCTCCATGGAAATCCCGCTCGGCCTGACCTTCGACGACGTCCTGCTGCGTCCGGCCGAAAGCGATGTCATGCCCACCCGCGCCGACGTGTCCACCCGGCTGACCCGCGACATCGCGCTGAACATTCCGGTGCTGTCGAGCGCGATGGACACTGTGACCGAGGCCGACATGGCGATCGTCATGGCGCAGATGGGCGGAATCGGTGTTCTCCACCGCAACCTGACGATCGAGGAACAGGTCGCCGCGGTGCGCGCGGTCAAGCGCTTCGAGAGCGGGATGGTGGTCAATCCGATCACGATTCACCCCGACGCGACGCTGGGCGAGGCGCAGGCGGTGATGGCTGCCAACAAGATCAGCGGAATTCCGGTGGTCGAGGCTTCGGGCAAGCTGGTCGGCATCATCACCAACCGCGACGTGCGCTTTGCTGCCAACCCGAAACAGAAAATCAGCGAACTGATGACGAATGAGAACCTGGCCACCGTCCGTCCCGGGGTCAGCCAGGATGAGGCCCAGCGCCTGTTCCACCAGCGCCGCATAGAAAAGCTGCTGGTGGTCGATGACGCGTTCCGCTGCGTCGGGCTGATCACCGTCAAGGACATGGACAAGGCGGTGACTTATCCCGATTCGACCAAGGATGCGGGCGGACGGTTGCGCGTCGCTGCGGCGACCACGGTCGGCGACAAGGGCTTCGAGCGCACCGAGGCGCTGCTCGAGGCCGAGTGCGACGTGATCATCATCGACACCGCGCACGGCCACAACAAGGACGTCGCGCGCGCGGTCGAGCGGGTCAAGCGGCTGTCCAATTCGGCGCAAGTCATCGCCGGCAACGTCGCTACTGCCGAGGCTACTCGCGCACTGATCGATGCCGGGGCGGACGGGATCAAGGTTGGCATTGGACCAGGCTCGATCTGCACCACACGGATCGTCGCCGGGGTTGGCGTGCCGCAACTGACCGCGGTGATGGACAGCGCGGCCGAGGCTGCCAAACACGGCGTCCCGGTGATCGCCGATGGTGGCCTGCGCAGTTCGGGCGATGCGGCCAAGGCGCTCGCGGCGGGGGCGAGCAGCGTCATGATCGGCTCGATGCTTGCGGGTACCGCCGAAGCGCCGGGCGAGACCTTCCTCTATCAAGGCCGCGCCTACAAGAGCTACCGCGGGATGGGTTCGGTGGGCGCTATGGGCCGCGGCTCGGCCGACCGCTATTTCCAGGGCGACATCAAGGATGCGCTCAAATTGGTGCCCGAAGGAATTGAGGGCCAGGTCTCGTACAAGGGTCCCGCGCGCGACGTGCTCCACCAGCTGGTCGGCGGGGTCAAGGCGGCGATGGGCTATACCGGCGCGGCCACTCTCGAGGATTTGCGGGCGCGCGCCCAGTTCATCCGGATCACCGGCGCGGGCCTCAGTGAAAGCCACGTCCACGACGTGACGATCACTCGGGAAGCTCCGAACTACCAGTCGCGGTGAACCCCTCGCCAACTTCGCCTAGCGCGCAAGCGCGCAAGGCTTCGTATCCTCTCCCGCAAGGGGAGAGGAGTGCACAGTGCCGTCCTCCCCCCTCTGCGGGGGAGGATAGCGCAGCTTGCTTCGGAACGAAGCTAGCGAAGCTTGGAGAGGGGGCGAGATGACCCCCACGGCACGCGTCCAGGGCGCGATCGATCTGCTCGATGCGATCCTCGATGCGGCGAGGGGCGGCGGTGCTTCGGCCGACCGGGTTGCCTCCGAATGGTTCCGCGCGCGGCGCTATGCGGGCGGGGGTGATCGCCGCGCGATCCGCGAGTTGACGTGGCGCGCGATCCGCAGCTGCGGAGAGCCGCCGCCAAGCGGGCGTGCGGCGATGCTGCTGGTGGCCAAGACCGACCCGGCGCTCGCCGTTCTGTTCGACGGTTCCACTCACGCCCCGGTGCCGGTGAGCGAAGGCGAGCCGGTCGCCAAGTCGGGTATTGCCCCGGCCTGGCTGATCGGCGCGCTCAAGGCTTCCGAAATTCCCGGCGCTGAATTCGCCGCGCTGCTCGAACGCGCCCCGCTCGATATCCGGGCCAACCGGCTCAAGGCCACGCGCGTAGCGCTGAGAGAGACGCTGCCGGTCGCGGGCGAACCGATCGCCGCCCCCGATGGCCTTCGTTACCCCGCGGGAACGCCGGCAGAAACCTGGCCGCAGTTCGCGCAAGGGCTGTTCGAGGTCCAGGACGGCGGCAGCCAGCTGGCCTGCGCCGCGCTGCGCGTCCAGCCCGGCGAGGCAGTGGTCGATCTGTGCGCCGGCGCGGGGGGCAAGGCGCTGTCGCTCGCCGCTGCGATGGACAATCGCGGCGCGTTGCTCGCCTGTGACACCGACCGAACCCGGCTTCAACGCCTGCCACAACGTGCCGGGCGGGCTGGAGCGATAGTCGAGACCCGGCTCCTGAATCCCGGAAAGGAACTCGATCTACTGGCAGACTGGCGCGAACGGGCGGACGCCGTGCTGGTCGATGCGCCCTGTTCGGGTACCGGCACATGGCGGCGCAATCCCGAGACGCGCTGGCGGCTGCAACCGGCGGACATCAAGCGCCACGCCGCGCTCCAGGCGCGCCTGCTCGACATTGCCGCTGCGCTGATCAAGCCTGGCGGCCGCATAGGCTACGTCGTTTGCTCGCTGCTCGATGCCGAGGGCGCCGACCAGGCCGCGGCGTTCCTCGCGCGCCATCCGGGCTGGCGTGCAGCGGACGTTAACCCCGGCGCGGGTAGGCCGCGTGGAACCGGATATCGGCTAACGCCGTTCCACGATGGTACCGACGGGTTTTTCTTCACAGTTCTTCAAAGGCTGTGATAGCTTTTGCCCGTCATGACGCCAGACCTGCGATGACCGGCGGTCAGCCCGCGCTGCCCAGCCGCCTGATGGAGTTGCTGATGCGCTATTACCCCGCTGCCCTGGCCCTGTCCGCGCTGGTCGCGGTGACCGCGAGCGTGAGCCATGGCGCAGCGCCGGAAAGCGAATCTCCTCGCGCGCGCGCCTTGCTGGCCGAAGGCCGGGCCATGCTCGCCCAGGGCCAGGCCAGCCCGGCAACCGACGCGTTCGAGGCGGCACTGGCCGTCGATCCGGCTTATATCGCCGCCTATCTGGCGTTGGGCGACGCCGCGCGCGCCGAAGGTCTTCAGGGCAAGGCGATCCATTATTACCGCGAAGCGCTCGAGCGCGATCCCGACAACCTCGTTGCGCTTTCTGGAGAGGGCGGGGCGATGGTCGAAAAGGGCGCGGTCGAAAAGGCTCGCCGCAACCTCGCCCGGATCGAGGGGCTGTGCGGCAAAAGCTGCGCCCCCGCGCAGGAACTCGCCGCGGTGATCGCCAAAGGTCCGATGCCGCGCGTGATCTCGGCCGAGGCGGTCCAGGCCAAGCCGGTGATTACCACCAACTGAGCGCTCAAATCAGCGCGCGAAACTCTTCCAGCACCGCCCTGTAAACCCTGCGTTTAAAGGGCACGATCATCTCGGGCAGCGCATCGGGATCGAGCCACTTCCATTCGAAGAACTCGGGCGGATCGTGTGCGTCGAGGCGCACGTCGGCATCCTCGCCGGTGAAGCGCATCAGCACCCAGTGCTGGCGCTGGCCGCGGTATTTGCCGCCCCATAGTTTGCCGAGCAGATTGTCGGGCAAGTCGTAGAACAGCTCATCGCGGGTGGTCGCGATGATCGTGGCGAGCTTCTCGCCCACCCCGGTTTCTTCGCCCAGCTCGCGGAACGCCGCGGCGTGGAGGTCCTCGCCCTCGTCGATCCCGCCTTGCGGCATCTGCCAGCGATCGCCCTCCTTCGCGTCGATCCGCTGGCCGACGAAGACCTTGCCCTCGCCGTTGACCAGCATCACGCCCACGCACGGGCGATAGGGCAGCACGGCAAGGTCGATGGTCACCGCCGGTCGGTTACTTTGAGGCGCCCAGCATCAGCCGCATCGCCGCGAAAATCCGCTGCATATCCTCCTGCGCGCTGGGCAGCGCCTTGCGCAGCGTGGTGAAGCCGTGGATCGAGCCTTGCATCTCGAGGAATACCACGTCCGATCCGGCGAGGATCAGCTGCGCGCCATAGACGCGGCCGCTGTCGCGGATCGGATCGAGCAAGGCGGTGACCAGCACCGTCGGCGGCATCGCCGCGTGGTTGCCGTGGATCGGATAGGCACGCGTGTTGCCCGGGATCGCGCCATAGCATTCGGCGAACCAGTCCATCGAGGCCTTGGTCAGCAGGTGCCCGTTGGCGAAATCGAGCATAGAGACGTGATCGGGCTTCTCGTCGCTGAGCGGGTAGATCGGCACTTGCAGCACCACCGGCACCGCAGCCGGGCGGTCCATGAGCGCCTGCGTCATGACGATCGTCAGGTTCCCGCCCGCGCTATCGCCGATCGGGATCAGCCCGGTGACCCTGCGCGCCAGCTCAGAAGGGCTTTGCGCCACCCACCGCGTCGCCGCTTCGCAATCGTCGGGCGCGGCGGGAAACGCGTGCTCGGGGGCGAGGCGATAATGCACCGCGATCACCGGCATATCCATCTCGGCGGCGATTTCGGTGCACAAGGCGTGATGCGTTTCGAGGTCGCCGATGGTGAATCCGCCGCCGTGGTAGAACATGATCGCCGGACCGGGCTCGCGGGTTTCGCGCGCGTCATAGAACCGCAGCGGAATCTCCCCGACTAGCCCGGGGCAGGATATGTCGCGGATCACCGCGAGTTCACGCGGCTCGAGCTCGCCCAGGGGCAACATCGCAAGATAGGCAAGGCGCGCCTCGTCCAGCGGCATCTCGTGCATCTGGGGTCCCTCGATCGAGTTGAGGACATCGAGGAAACCGCGCACGTCCGGGCGGGTGTAATGGCCGGTCTGGATGGGGCTGGCGTCGTTCACGAAGGCACCTCGTTTTCTCGTTCAGCATCGGTCTAAGTCGCCAATTGCAACTTGACTAGCATCGGTCGGGGGATTTTGTTGCCCGGCGGGTTGCACCGGGGAGAGATTTTCTTCTTTGTGCGTAGTGGGTGAGGGGCATAAGCGCGGCGACACCTCCCGGCGAACGACCGGGTCGCGCCGACAGAGGTAACGAATGGCTACAGCATTTGCAGATGACCCCGCGGCGCGACAGGCGCGCCCGGCGGACGATTCTTCGCCCGAGGCGGTCGTGGTCCGCTTTGCCGGCGACAGCGGCGACGGAATGCAGCTGACCGGTGGCCAGTTCACTCTGTCGACCGCGCTGGCGGGCAACGACCTCGCCACGTTCCCCGATTTTCCCGCTGAAATCCGCGCTCCGCAAGGCACACTGTTCGGCGTCTCTGCGTTCCAGATCAATTTCGGCTCGACCGATATCGAAACCGCGGGCGATGCCCCCGACGTGCTGGTGGCGATGAACCCGGCGGCGCTGGCGACCAATGTCGATGCGCTCAAGCCCGGTGGGCTGATCATCGCCGACAGCGGCGAGTTCACCAGGCGCAACCTCGACAAGGCCAAGTACGCCGCCAGCCCGCTCGACGACGGCAGCCTGGCGAAATGGCAGGTGATGGCGTTCGACATCGGCGCGCTGACGCTCGAATCGGTCAAGCCGTTCGGGCTGGGCAACAAGGAAGCGCTGCGCTGCAAGAACATGTGGACGCTGGGGCTGGCATTGTGGATGTTCGACCGCGACCGCGCCCCGCTGATCGCCTGGCTCAAGGCCAAGTTCGCCAAGAACCCGGTTTTGGCCGACGCAAACGTCGCCGCGCTCAACGCGGGCCACGCCTATGGCGAGACCGCCGAACTGGCCGGGCCGCTCAAGCAATATCACATCGCCCCGGTCGACAGCGCGCCGGGGCTGTACCGCACCGTGACCGGGGCCGAGGCGGTTTCGCTCGGGCTGGTCGCGGGGGCGCAACTGGCGGGCCTGCCGATGTTCTTCGGCGGCTATCCGATCACTCCGGCGTCGGCGATCCTCCACCATCTGGTGCGGCTCAAGGAATACGGGATCACCACCTTCCAGGCCGAGGACGAGATCGCCGCGATTTGCGCCGCGATCGGCGCGTCCTATGCCGGGCAGCTGGGGGTCACTTCGTCGTCGGGCCCGGGCATCGCCTTGAAGGGCGAGGCGATGGGGCTGGCGATCATGACCGAGCTGCCTCTGGTGATCGTCAACTCTCAGCGCGGCGGGCCCTCGACCGGGCTGCCGACCAAGACCGAGCAGAGCGACCTCTATCAGGCGATCTACGGACGCAACGGTGACGCGCCGCTGCCAGTGGTCGCCGCGCGCTCACCCGCCGACGCGTTCGAGTGCGCGATCGAAGCGTGCCGCATCGCCACCCAGTTCATGACCCCAGTGATGCTTCTGACCGACGGATATATCGCCAACGCCGCCGAGCCGTGGAAAGTGCCCGATGTCAGCACCTTCAAGCCGTTCCCTGTCTGCTTTCTCGAGGAAAAGAACGGCGGAGACGGCGAACTCCTGCCGTTCGCGCGCGACGAAAAGCTGGCGCGGCCGTGGATCAAGCCGGGCACGCCTGGCTTGATGCACCGCATCGGTGGGATCGAGAAGAACCCCGGCACCGGCAACATCGACTATTCACCCACCGCGCACCAGACGATGACCGACTTGCGCAAGGCCAAGATCGACGGCGTGGCCAGATCGACCCCGCCGCAGGAGGTCACGCTGGGCGAGACCTCTGGCAAGCTGGCGGTGGTCGGCTGGGGCTCGACCTTCGGCCCGATCCACCAGGCGGTGCGGCGGATGCGGCGCAAGGGCTTCGACGTCAGCCACATCCACGTCCGCCACATCTGGCCGCTGCCTGAAAATCTTGGCGCGTTGCTAAAAAGTTACGAGAATATCCTCGTACCAGAAATGAACACTGGCCAGTTCAAGACCGTGCTCCGCGACCAGTTTCTGGTCGATGCCAAACCGCTGACCAAGACCAGCGGCCAGCCGTTTACCATCGCGGAGATCGAAGCCGCGATCGGCGCGTTCTTCGATCGCATCCCGGGCAACGAGGGCGGCGAGGTCGATGCGGATACGACGCAATTGCCGAGCATCAAGGCGGTGAACCCATGAACGACATGACCCCCATCGCGCGGACCACCACGCTCAAGGACTGGGAGACCGACCAGGAGGTCCGCTGGTGCCCCGGTTGCGGCGACTATGCGATCCTCAAGGCGGTGCAGCGGACCCTTCCCGAGCTTGGCGCGGACCCGGCCAACACCGTGTTCGTCAGCGGGATCGGCTGCTCGAGCCGCTTCCCCTACTACGTCGAAAGCTATGGTTTCCACACCATCCACGGCCGTGCCCCGGCGTTCGCGACGGGCATCAAGCTGGCCAATCCGCAGCTCGACGTGTGGCTGGTGACCGGCGACGGCGACGGGATGAGCATCGGCGGCAACCACACGATGCACCTGCTGCGGCGCAATCTCGATTGCCAGATCCTGCTGTTCAACAACGAGATCTACGGGTTGACCAAGGGCCAGGCCTCGCCCACCAGCCGCGTCGGCACCACCAGTCCGTCGACCCCGATGGGCTCGGTCGACCGCCCCGCCAGCCCTTGCGCGTTCGCGCTGGGCAGCGGTGCACGGTTCGTCGCGCGCGGGTTCGACGTGTCGAAGAACCTTCCCGAAGTGCTTAAGGCCGCCTACTATCACAAAGGCGCGGCGTTCATCGAGATCTTCCAGAACTGCATCGTCTACAACAAGGACGTGTTCGATGATTTCGCAGCGCCCAAGGGCGCCGACGGGCGCCAGTTGTGGCTGCGCGACGGCGAGCCGATGCTGTTCGGCTCCGAGAAATCGGGGGGCACCCGCGGCATCGCGCTCGACGCCGAAAAGCTGACGCTCAAGGTGGTCGAGGTGATCGATGGCGACTGGCAGGCAGCAGGGGTAATTGTCCACGACGTCAAGAACCGATCGGTCGCACACATGCTGGTCGAACTGCCGTTCGGCCCGTTCCCGATGGCGCTGGGGGTGATCTATGACGATCCCCGCCCGACCTTCGAAGCCGCGGTCCACGAGCAGAACGCCCAGGCCAGCGCCGGCAAGACCGCCAATCTCGCCGCGCTGCTCGCCAAGGGCCAGACCTGGACGGTGGGCGGAACCGCGCAGGACCCGATCTAGCGGTGCCGGTCAGGATGCCGGCGGACGCCGAAAGCGGCGCTTTCGATTGATCACGGCGTCGTCGGATCGAGTTCCTCCGCCACCTCGCTTTCCGCAGCGGCCTTTGCCGGGCGATACAGCAGCGCCGAAGCGGCGAACGCCCAGCCCGCGCCGCCCAACCAGCCCGCGATCACGTCGCTGGGGAAATGGACCCCCAGCCACACCCGCGATCCGGCAACCAGCAGCGACAGCAGCACAGCGCCGCCAACGATCGTCCAGCGCACGTCGCGACGATGGCTCATCGCCGCGAAGGCGAGGCCGATGGCGATATAGACCACCGCCGAATTGAAGCTGTGTCCGCTGGGGAAGCTCTGCCCACCGGCGTCAGTGAGATGCGGAACGATCGTCGGGCGATCGCGGCCGACCAGCAGCTTGGCCAAGGAGTTGGCGATCCAGCCTCCCATGATCGTGCCCACGAGCAACAGCGCCTCGCGTCGCAACTTGAGGAACAGCAGCGCGATCAGCGCGCCCGCAGCGATAACGTGGCGCAACAAGACTCCGCCCAGCGCGGTGACGTCGCGCACCGCCTCGAGCAGCCATTCGGGGCCCGCGGGGCGCAAGTCGGCGCCGGTCCGCCAGAACAGCAGTCCGATCGAGTCGAGCGCTCCGGTGCGGCCATTCTCGACCAGCCACACCATTCCCGCGAAGCCGATCCAGCACAGCGCCGCGGCAATCGTTGCGTGCAGCGGTGAGATCCGCCATCCGCGCGCGGGCGGGATGATCGTTTCGGGCGAGCGGTGGCCATCCATCGCCAAGGGAACCGCGCGCGCGGCGCGGTGTTCCCGCTCGATACGCCGAAGGGGGGCAAGATGACCGCACCGCAGATCGTCTGGTTCCGCCGTGATTTACGCATCTCCGATCATCCAGCGCTGTCCGCGGCAGCGGCGGCCGGGCCGGTCATCCCGATCTATGTTTTCGATGACGACACTGCCGGCAACCACAGGCTCGGCGGAGCGTCGCGATGGTGGCTGCATCATTCGCTCGACGCGCTCGACAAGGCGCTGCGCGACAGGGGTTCGCGACTGATCCTGAGGCGAGGCAAGGCTGCGGAAGTGGTTTCAGGTCTGGCTGCCCAACTCGGCGCGGAAGTCCACGCCATCCGCCATTACGAGCCGTGGTGGCGAAAGGCGGAAACGGCGCTGGGCGACCGACTCAGTCTCCATGACGGCAACTATCTGATCCCGCCCGGGCAACTTCTGTCGGGGAGCGGTAGTCCCTACCGGATCTTCACCCCGTTCTATCGCGCCGCGCTGGGCAATATGCCCCCGCCCGATCCACTACCCGCGCCCAAGCTGAACGCCCCGGATCGCTGGCCGGCCTCGGACAGGATCCGCGACTGGGACCTGCTTCCGGCCAGGCCCGATTGGGCCGGCGGCCTTCGTGCGTCATGGACCGTGGGCGAGGCGGCGGCGTTCGACGCGCTCGGCGATTTTCAGGATCGCGTCGGGCGATACGAGACCGACCGGAACTTGCCCTCGATCGATGGTTCGTCGCGCCTTTCGCCGCACCTCCATTGGGGCGAGCTTTCGCCGGCGACGGTGTGGCACGCCCTCGACCAGCGGCGGGGCGAGGGGGTCGTCAGCTTTCGCCGCGAACTGGTTTGGCGCGACTTCGCGCAGAACCTCATCGCGCAGTTTCCCGACTACGGGGAACGCGGCTTTCGTCGCGAGTACGACAACATGCCGTGGCGCGACCCGTTCGGCGAAGCGGCCGCCGATCTGGCCGCATGGCAGCAGGGCCGCACCGGCTATCCGATCGTCGATGCGGGGATGCGCCAGCTGTGGACCACCGGGTGGATGCATAACAGGGTGCGGATGATCGCGGCTTCGTTCCTGATCAAGCACCTGCTGATCGACTGGCGCCACGGCGAACGATGGTTTTGGGATACCCTGGTCGATGCGGATTACGCCAACAACGCGGTGAACTGGCAGTGGGTGTCCGGAAGCGGCGTGGACGCCAGCCTGTTCAGCCGGATCATGGCGCCGCTGGTCCAATCGCCCAAGTTCGCGGCGGCAGGCTATATCCGCGAATGGGTGCCCGAACTGGCCGGCCTGTCCGACGCCGAAATTCACGATCCGGTGTTCCGCCCCCAGGGATACCCCGCTCCGATCATCGGCCACCGCGAAGCGCGCGAGCGGGCCTTGGCCGCCTACCGCACGGTAAGACACTGAAGCTTCGGGCATTGCGGCCCACGCGCAGGCGCAGCATAAGCATGACAATGAATGCGCATGCACCGATCCGGGGAACCAATCTCGTTGCCGCGGGAAGGCGCGGCCGAGGCGGTACCGGGTCGCTCGCGCGGCTGGCCGCGGGCGGGTTCGGGCGCGTGCTCGACCGGATCGACCGCGGGCTCGACGCCGGATCGCTGCTCGCGACGCTGCCCGACGGAACGCAACGGTTGTTTGGCGGACGCTCTCCCGGTCCGGACGCGCAGATCGAGTTGCATCACTGGAACGCGCTGCTGCGCCTCGCCACCGGCGGCTCGGCGGGGTGGTACCAGGCGTGGGAAGCGGGCGAGTGGAACAGCCCCGATCCGGTGCAAATTTTCGCGCTGTTCATGCGCAATGCCGCGACGCTGGGCGGGGTGGCGCGCGCCAAGGGGCCGTGGCGCTGGCTGCTCCGGTTGCTCCACAAGCTGCAACGTAACACCCGCGACGGCGCGCAACGCAACATCGCGGCGCATTACGACCTCGGCAACGATTTCTACCAGGCGTGGCTGGGCGCGACGATGCTTTATTCGAGCGGCCTGTTCGGCGACGACCCGGGCGGTCCCTCGCACCTCAGCCAGTTTTTCGACCCACTCGACCGCGCCCAGTCCAACAAGTGCGGAGAAGTCGCGCGCCGGTTCGACGATCGGGCGATCGGGCGCATTCTCGAAATCGGGTGTGGCTGGGGTTCGCTCGCCGCGCATCTGGCCGATCGCTTCGAGGCGCCGGTCGATGCGATCAGCCTGTCGGACGAACAGCTGGTCTTTGCCCGCGCCAAATTCGGCGCGCCGGCGATCGATTTTCGTCGCCAGGATTACCGCGATGTCAGCGGGCAATACGATGCGATCGTCAGCATCGAGATGGTCGAGGCCGTGGGGCGCGAATTCTGGCCATCGTTCTTCGATTGCATCGACCGCTGCCTCGCACCGGGCGGGAGGGCGGTCATCCAGTACATCTCGATCCGGGACGAACTGTTCGAATCCTACGCGGCCAGTGCGGATTTCATCCAGATCTACATTTTCCCTGGCGGGATGCTCATCCGCGAAAGCGAATTCCGCCGGCTTGCGGCTGAACGCGGGCTCGAGTGGGGCGACCAGCGCGATTTCGGGTTCGACTACGCCGAAACACTGCGCCTATGGCGCGCTGCCTTCGATGCGGCGGTCGAGGAGGGTCGGCTTCCCGCGGGGTTCGACGCCCGGTTCGTGCGCCTGTGGCGCTATTACCTGATGTATTGCGAGGGCGGCTTCCGAGGTGGCGGGATCGACGTCAGCGTGGTGACCCTCGCCAAGGGTTGACCTTCAGCAGTTTCGGTAAACCCCGTCGCCTCGGAAGCGGGCGAGGAGGTTGTCGTGGACGATCGGGCTGAGCAGGTTGGCGAAAGCGCAGCCGACCATGTTGTCCTGCCACCACACGACTTCGGCTTGCAACGATTCGAGTCCCGGCAGCGTCAGCCAGCAAAGCGATCCGGTGTGCATCCGGTTCACGCACTGGGCCGAAAACCCGCCCAGCGACAGGTCTAGCACATTGGTCTGAAAGGACCGGCCACCCGAGGGCCGCAGCGATGCGGGGATCTCAAGGCGTGTCCGCGGTGCACAGCGATCTTCCTGCGCGGCGATTTCGTATCGATTGCGCGACGACGACGTCGTTTGCATCGTGAAGCTCCCGTCAAAACCGTGCTACTTGCGCGCGACCTCTCGCCGGTTCTGAGCGGTCCGGCTTACCGCCACGTTATGGCACAGGGTTAACGCGCTCGCGGTGGCCGGTGGGGAAGGGTTCGCCAAGCAACGCGACCAGTCGTTCGGCAACTGCTTCGGGGGGTTTGACGCTGGCCGGGTCCTCGCCCGGATAGGCGCGTGCGCGCATCGCGGTGCGGGTCGCGCCGGGATCGACGATAGCGACGCGAATATTTGAGATTGCCTGATTTTCTTTCGCGTAAGCGACGAGCAGCGCCTCCAGCGCGGCCTTCGAAGCGGCATAGGCACCCCAGTAGGCGCGCGGTTCCCGGCCGACCGAACTCGTCAGCGCGATCACCCGCGCATCTTTACTCGCCCTGAGCATCCGGTCACAATGCGCAAGAAGCGCCTGCTGCGCCATCAGATTGAGCGTCAGGGTCTTGTTGAATTCGCGCGAGTCGAGCTGGACCAAAGGGGTTAGCTGCGGAAAATAGGCTGCGTCGAGAACCAGGATGTCGAGCACCTGCCAGCGTTGGCCGATCCCGGCAGCCAGTCGCGCGATGCCTTCGGGCTCGGCGAGGTCCACCGGGGCGATCGTGGCGCTGCCGCCACTAGCAAAAATCGCTTCCTCGACTGCCTCAAGGGCCTTGGCATCGCGCGCGGTCAGGATCACGTGCACCCCCGCCGCGGCCAGTGCCTTGGCGGTCGCCGCGCCGATCCCCTTGCTGGCCCCGGTGACAAGCGCCACCTGCCCGGCAAAGGGCCCGGCTGCCGGTGCGTCCGCCATCAGGCGACTTTGTCGGCGAGCAGGCTGAGCTGGGCCGGGTTGTCGCGCTCCGCCATGTCGGTCAGCCGGGTGGGGTAGTCGCCGGTGAAGCACGCATCGCAATACTGTGGCCCGACGGGCCTGCGCTGCGCTTCGCCGACCGCGCGATAGAGCCCGTCGATCGAGACGAACGCCAGGCTGTCGGCCGCAATGAAATCGGCCATCGCGGCCACGTCCATCCGCGCGGCGAGCAGTTTGGAGCGTTCGGGCGTATCGACGCCGTAGAAGCAGCTGTGTTCGGTCGGCGGGCTGGCGACGCGAAAGTGGACTTCGGCCGCGCCCGCATCGCGCATCATCTGGACGATCTTGAGGCTGGTGGTGCCGCGCACGATCGAATCGTCGATCAGCACGATCCGCTTGCCCGCGACGAGCGCGCGGTTGGCGTTGTGCTTGCGCCGCACACCGGCGTTTCGCGCGCCGTCCGAAGGCTGGATGAAAGTTCGCCCGACATAGTGCGAGCGGATGATTCCCAGCTCGAACGGAATGCCGCTTTGCGCGGCATAGCCGATCGCCGCAGGCACCCCGCTGTCGGGGACGGGGACCACCAGATCGGCCTCGACCGGGCTCTCGATCGCCAGTTGCTGGCCGATCGCCTTGCGCACTTCGTAAACCGAGCGCCCGTCGACGATCGAATCGGGGCGGCTGAAATAGACGTGCTCGAAGATGCAAGGGCGCGGCGCGGGCGCGCCGAACGGGCGATGGCTGACGATATTCCCCGCCAGATCGACCTCGACCAGCTCGCCCGGATCGATCTGCCGGACAAGCTCAGCACCGACCACGTCGAGCGCGACCGATTCGCTGGCGAAGACCACCGCGTCACCCAGCTTGCCCATCACAAGCGGACGAATGCCCAGCGGATCGCGGCAGGCGATCATTCCCGCGGGCGTCATGCAGATCAACGAGTAGGCACCTTCGACCAGCCGCAGCGCATCGACGAAGCGATCGAGCAGTGTGGGATAGCGGCTGGTCGCGACGAGATGGATGATGACTTCGGTGTCCGAAGTCGACTGGAAGATCGAGCCCTTGCCAACCAGGTCGCGGCGTAGCGCAACCGCGTTGGAGATGTTGCCGTTGTGAGCGATCGCGAATCCGCCCGAAGCGAGATCGGCGTAGAGCGGCTGGACGTTGCGCAGCCCCGATCCGCCCGTGGTCGAATAACGGACATGCCCCGAGGCCATCTCGCCGGGCAGTTCGGCCAGCGTGCCCGCTTCGGAAAAGTTTGCGGCGACGTGACCCAGGCCGCGGCGGGAAAAGAACTCCTGCCCGTCGAAACTGGTGATACCCACCGCTTCCTGGCCGCGATGCTGCAGCGCGTGGAGCCCCAGCGCGACGATCGGCGAGGCATCGCGCGCACCGATCACGCCGAAGATGCCGCACTCTTCGCGCAGCTTGTCGCCATCTGCATCGCAGTAGGGGTGTATGAGGTTCATGCGTCCCGGGGACTCGCTGCGACGCCTGCGCGCCAGCCTCGTCGGCGCCCCTCTGGCTTGGTTTGGCCGTCAAGGCAAGCACCCCCGTTGCGCTTCATAGGTAATTTCCGGGACCGGGGGCATGGGCATTTTAAACTTTTTCGGCCCACCGTTGTTGCATGGTGAAGTCGCTCTACCTCCGGCGCGCTATTATTCTGAGCACGATTTACGGTTCTGCTGCGGTCTTATCAGTGGGGATGACCCGCATGAACGGCGGGTTTGCGATGCTCTGGATCGCGACCGCCGTGCTGGTTGCGGGGCTGATGGGGCAGTCTCCGCGGCGCTGGTACGCCCCGCTGGGTGCGTGTGCAGGTGTCATCATCCTGGTTACCGGAATGTTGGGGCTGGGCTGGAAAGCGCCCCGTTCATGGCGATCGCCGCCTGCATAGAGGCCGCGGTCGCCGCCCTGATCATCCGCTGGGCTTACCGCCGCTTCGGCACATTTGCCTCGTTACGCGCGACCGGGGCAATTTACGCAGCAGGAGGGATCGTAGGCCCGCTTGCCTCGGCCGGACCTGCAATGGCGGGGTTCTACGCTGCAACCGGCCATGGATCCTGGGCCAATTTCGGCGGATGGATGCTCGCACACGGCCTTGGGTTCATCGCGACCTTTCCCTGCGTGGGACTGATCGTGCAGGCGCAGGCCGATCGCCGGGCGATCATTCCGCCCCCTGGGCAGCGTCTTCTCCCTGCATCATTCCTGATAGCAATGGTCGCGGCGAGCGCGGTCTGCTTCGGCCAATCTGCGGTTCCGATGCTGTTCCTGCCGGTTATCGTCCTGATGTACACGATGGCGCTGACCGACATCGTCATTGCGGTAATTGGACTGACCATAGTCTTGGTTATGGGCGTCGGCTCGGCGTTCTTGGGGTTTGGCCCGCTCAAGCAGATCGCTGGAGCGACGGCCCATAGCTACCTGCTGGTGCAGTTCTATGTCGCTTTCTTGTCTCTCACCGCGATGCCGATTGCCATCGTGCTGGAAAAGCGGAGGAGATTGTTTTCTGCGCTGGCCCAAAGTGAGACCCGCTATCGAATGCTGGCCGACTTTTCGACCGACATCATCATGGTAACGGATTTGGACGGCAAAATCAGCTATGTCTCGCCCTCGATTCATCAACTGGGAGACTGGGATCCTGCGGAACTGATAGGCACGGCCACGTGGAGCCTTATCTCGGAACAGCACCACGCAGACGTGGTCAAGGCTCACATGGCGGTGGTCAACAGTCCGGGAACTACCGCCAGCGTCGAATTCCTCGGGATAACCCGGGGCCAAGGCAAGCGCTGGTTTGAATCGCATTTGCGGGCGATCCAGGGGGAAGATGGCATCCTCCACGGTGTGTGCAGTGTGGTCCGTGATATTTCGAATCGCAAGCGCACCGAGGCCGAACTCCAGGCAGTGGCGCTTACCGACCCCTTGACCAACCTCGCCAACCGGCGCGCATTCGAGCTGTTCATCGGTAACGAGCGCAGAACTGGGGAAAGCTACCTCGCGCTGTTTGACATCGATCGCTTCAGACGGATCAACGAGACGTACGGGCACCAGGCCGGTGACGATGTAATCAAGTCGTTTGCCCGCGCGATACGCGCAACTCTGCGTGACAGCGATTTGGCCGCGCGGATTGGCGGGGGAGAATTCGTCGTTCATTTGCACAACAGTTCGCTGGCGCAGGCGCAGATCGTCTGCGAACGCGTGCGCGCGGCGTTCACAGAAGAAGTCGAACGGCGCGTGCCGGGTATCGGTTCGATAACCGCCAGCGTCGGACTCAGCCATTTCGACGCCCCCCTGGCGATAGTCATGAGACGGGCGGATACCGCGCTGTACCAAGCAAAAGCGACCGCAAGCGACTGCCTCGCGGTCGCTGCCTAAGGATCACGAACCATTGCCGGCGGCGCGCGCGGCCACTAGGGCCCGCCTTAGACCCAAGCCCCGGAGCGCCTCGCTTGATCCTTACCCCGTTCGAATGGACCATCGCCAAGCGCTATATGCTGCCTGGCCGCGGCGAGGCGTTTATCGCGTTGGTCGCGGGGATCAGCCTGGCGGCGGTGATGCTGGGCGTTGCCGCGCTGGTCATCGTGATGAGCGTGATGAACGGCTTTCGTGGCGAGCTTATGGACAAGATCGTCGGATTGAACGGCCATGCGATCATCCAGGCCTATGGCGGTCGGCTGGATAACTGGGAGGAAATCCTCGCCGAAGTGCGCAAGACGCCCGGCGTAGTCCATGCCAGCCCGCTGATCGAGCAGCCGCTGCTGGCCACTTTCAACGGGCGGGTCGAGGCGGTGCTGGCGCGGGGCAACACCGCGCCCGACATCCGCGCGCTCGAGGACAAGCGCATCGCCGGATCGATGACGCGGCTGGTCCCCGGATCGGGCAACGTCGCAATCGGTTCGCAGCTCGCGCAGAACCTGGGCGCGCGGCTCGGCGACACGATCACGATCATCAACCCGCAGGGCCGCTCCACCCCGTTCGGCACGGTGCCGCGTCAGGTCGGCTACACCATCGCCGCGGTCTTCGAGATCGGGATTTACGACTATGATCAGGGCTTCGTGGTGATGCCGATCCCCGATGCGCAGACTTTGCTGCTTACCGGCGACACCATCGGGATGATCGAGGTCAAGACCGAGGATCCCGACACGGTCAACGAGACGCTCGCCCCGCTCAAGCGCAAGCTGGCGGGGCAGGCGGTGATCCAGGACTGGAAGACGATCAACGCCAGCCTGTTCGAGGCGCTGGCGGTGGAGCGCGTGGCGATGTTCGTGGTGCTCTCGCTGATCGTGCTGGTCGCGGTGTTCAACATCCTCTCGTCGCTGATCATGCTGGTCCGCGCCAAGACCCGCGACATCGCGATCCTGCGGACAATGGGCGCCACGCGGCGCTCGCTGCTCAAGATATTCGTCACCATCGGCTTCGTGATCGGTGCGCTGGGGACGCTGGCCGGGCTGGTGCTCGGCGCGATCTTCCTGTTCTTCCGCCAGTCGGTGGTGCGCGGGATCGAGATGATCACCGGCCAGAACCTGTGGGATCCCTCGATCCGCTTCCTTACCGAACTGCCCAGCCGCAGCGACCCGGTGGAGATTGCGGTGATCGCGGGCATGGCGCTGGTGCTGAGCTTCCTGTTCACGCTTTACCCGGCGTTCAAGGCGGCGAGCACCGATCCGGTCCAGGTGCTGCGCTATGAGTGAAATAGTAAGGCTCACAGGTCTCAAGCGCAGCTTCGAGCAAGGCGGGGTGCGGATCGACGTGTTGCGCGGGATCGAGCTGGCCATCGCCCCGGGTGAGATCGTCGCGCTGCTCGGGCCTTCGGGTTCGGGCAAATCGACGATGCTCCAGGCGGTCGGCCTGCTTGAGGGCGGGTTCGAAGGAACGATCGAGATCGCGGGGACCGATGCTTCGTCGCTCGATGGCGATGCACGCACCACGCTGCGCCGAAACACGCTGGGGTTCGTCTATCAGTTCCATCACCTGCTGCCCGATTTCACCGCGATCGAGAACGTGATCCTGCCGCAACTGGTAGCGGACAAACCCGAACCCGAGGCGCGCGCGCGGGCGAGCGAATTGCTGGGCGCGCTGGGCTTGGGTGAACGCCTGACCCACCGTCCCAGTCAGCTTTCAGGCGGCGAGCAGCAGCGCGTCGCGGTCGCCCGCGCGCTCGCCAACAAGCCGCTGCTGGTGCTCGCCGACGAACCCACCGGCAACCTCGACGAACACACCGCCGACCGGGTCCTTGCCGAATTCCTCCGCCTGGTCCGAGGCGAGGGCAGCGCCGCGCTGGTCGCCACGCACAACGAGCGGCTTGCACTCAAGGTGGACCGGGTCGTACGGTTGCACGAGGGAGTTCTGGAATGAGCCAAGCGCACACCATCGCCGATTTTTCCGCCAAACTGCCCAATGGCGAGGAAGTCAGCCTCGCCGACAAAGAGGGCAAGGTGCTGCTGGTGGTCAACACCGCCTCGCGCTGCGGCTTCACCCCCCAGTACGATGGGCTGGAGGCGCTCTATCGCAAGTTCAAGGACCAGGACTTCGAGGTGGTAGCATTCCCGTGCAACCAGTTCGGTGCGCAGGAACCAGGCAACGCCGAAGAGATCGCCAACTTCTGCAAGCTGACTTACGACGTGACCTTCCCGCTGATGGCCAAAGTCGACGTCAATGGCGACGATGCCACCCCGCTCTATCAGTGGATGAAGAGCGAAGCGCCGGGGCTGATGGGCAGCAAGTCGATCAAGTGGAACTTCACCAAGTTCCTGATCGACCGCAAAGGCAAGGTGGTGCGGCGCTATGCCCCGACCGACAAGCCCGAGTCGATCGAGAAGGATATTGCGAAGTTGCTGTAGCAGACCTCGCTCACCTCTAACCACGTCACCCTGAACTTGTTTCAGGGTCTATCCCTCGATTTGCTCCGAAGCTTTGAAAGTGCAAACCGCATCGGCGGCTCCGGCCATCACCACCCGAGGGTGCGGCACCATGGATGCTGAAACAAGTTCAGCATGACGGGTAATGGGCAGGGGGAAACTGTCATGCGACCCCTCCCCAAATCAACCCGCAACCCCTAGCTTCCCTCCATGCCCTTCGCCCCGTTCGTTCCCCTGCGCGTCCTCTCCTCCTACACCCTGCTCGAAGGTGCGATCGATCCCAAGGCGATCGCCCGGCTGGCGGCCGAACGCGGGTTTCCTGCGATCGCGATCAGCGACCGCAACGGGCTGTACGGCGCGGTGCCGTTCGCCGCAGCGGCAAAGGAAAAGGGCGTCCAGCCACTAATCGGCTGCGTGCTGGCAGTGGCCCGGCCCGAGCGTGGCGGCGCGGCAACCGCCTTCGGCTCCACTGCCCCGACGATCGACTGGCTGCCGCTCTACGCGCAGGACGAGACCGGCTACGCCAACCTTTGCTACCTCGTCAGCCGCGCCCACCTCGACCGCCCGCTCGAATTGCCGCCGCACGTTTCGCTGGCCGACCTCATCGGGCGGACCGATGGCCTGATAGCGCTGACCGGCGCGGGCGAGGGCGCGCTCGCCCGCCTGCTGGCCGATGGACAGGGCGAGGCCGCGGCGGCTTATGCCGCCCGCTTCGAGGAACTGTTCCCGCAGCGGCTCTACGTCGAGATCGCGCGGCGGGGCGACGCGGTGGAGGACGCCGCCGAGGACGCGCTGATCGACCTTGCCTTTGCCCGCGACCTGCCGCTCGTGGCGACCAACCCTGCCTCGTACGATCAGCCCGGTTTCCACGCCGCGCACGATGCGATGCTGTGCATCGCCGGTTCGACCCACATCGCGCAGGAGGATCGTCCGCGCTCGTCGCCCGAAATCTGGCTCAAGTCCGGCCCGATGATGGCGGAACTGTTCGCCGACCTGCCCGAGGCGCTCGCCAATACGCTGGTCGTCGCGCAGCGCTGCGCCTTCGCCCCGCCCCGCCGCGCGCCGATCCTGCCCAGCCTGGCGGGCGACCAGGAAGGCGAGGCGCGGATGCTGGGTGAGGATGCGCGCGCGGGGCTCGCCGCGCGCCTCGCACCTTATGGCGAGATGGAGGACGAGGCGCGCCAAGTTTACCTCGACCGCCTCGAATTCGAGATCGACGTCATTAACCGGATGGGCTTTGCCGGGTATTTCCTGATCGTCGCCGATTTCATCAAGTGGGCCAAGGAGCAGGGCATCCCGGTCGGGCCGGGGCGCGGTTCGGGCGCGGGCAGCGTCGTAGCGTGGGCGCTGACCATCACCGATCTCGATCCGCTGAAGCTGGGCCTGCTGTTCGAGCGGTTCCTGAATCCCGAGCGCGTGTCGATGCCCGACTTCGACATCGACTTCTGCGAAACCCGGCGCGGCGAGGTGATCCGCTATGTCCAGGCCAAGTACGGCCACGACCACGTCGCCCAGATTATCACCTTCGGCAAACTGAAGGCGCGCGCGGTGCTGCGCGATACCGGGCGCATCCTCCAGATGAGCTACGGGCACGTCGACCGGCTGTGCAAGATGGTCCCCAACCACCCGACCGACCAGTGGACTCTGCCGCGCACCCTCAACGGGGTGGCTGAGTTCCGCCGCGAGTACGAGCGTGATGACGAAGTCCGGCGCCTGGTCGATCTGGCGATGCAGCTCGAAGGCCTGCCGCGCAATTCCAGCACCCACGCCGCGGGGGTGGTGATCGGCGACCGCCCGCTGGCGCAGCTCGTTCCGCTGTACCGCGATCCGCGCTCGGACATGCCTGTCACGCAGTTCGACATGAAGCACGTCGAGGACGCGGGGCTGGTCAAGTTCGATTTCCTCGGGCTGAAGACGCTGTCGGTGCTGCGCAAGGCGGTCGAACTGCTGGCGCGGCGCGGGGTCGAGATCGACCTCGATGCGCTCGAATGGGACGATCCGGCGGTTTACCATCTGCTCCAGCGCGGCGACACGGTCGGGGTGTTCCAGCTCGAATCCGAAGGGATGCGGCGCACTCTTGCTGCGGTCAAACCGACCGCGTTCGGCGACATCATCGCGCTGGTCTCGCTCTACCGCCCCGGCCCGATGGACAACATCCCGTTGTTCGGACGGCGCAAGAACGGGCTCGAACTGATCGACTACCCGCACCCCAAACTGGGCGAGATCCTGTCCGAGACTTATGGCATCTTCGTCTATCAGGAACAGGTGATGCAGGCCGCGCAGATCCTCGCGGGCTATTCGTTGGGCGAGGCCGACCTGCTGCGCCGGGCGATGGGCAAGAAAGTCCAGGCCGAAATGGACGCGCAGCGCCAACGCTTCGTCGATGGCTGCAAGACCGTGTCCGAGATCGACAAGGCCAAGGCCAACGAGTTGTTCGACCTGATCGACAAGTTCGCGGGGTACGGCTTCAACAAGAGCCACGCCGCGGCCTATGCGCTGCTGTCGTACCAGACCGCGTGGCTGAAAGCGCATTACCCCGAGGAATTCTACGCCGCCTCGATGTGCTTCGACCAGCATCAGTCGGAGAAGCTGGCGATCTATGTCGACGACTTGCGCCGCAACGGCGTTGTGCTGGCGCCCCCCGACATCAATCGCTCCGAGGCCGAGTTCACCGTCGAGCGCACCGATGACGGTTATGCGGTGCGCTATGCGCTGGCGGGGATCCGCAACGTCGGCGAAAAGGCGATGGAGGGCGTGGTCGCCGAACGCGAGGCGCATGGCTGGTTCGAAAGCCTCGAGGAGGTGTTCCGCCGCGTGCCGCAAGGCGCGATGAACCGCCGGCTGGTCGAAGGGCTGGCCGCGGCGGGGGCGTTCGACGACATCGAGCCCAACCGCGCCGCGGTCTTCGCCAACATCGACATCCTGCTCTCCGCTGGCGACGAGGCTGCGCGCTCGCGCAGCAGCGGGCAGGCGGCGCTGTTCGGCGGGGAGGATCATGCCGCGCCCGCGTTGCGCCTAGCCGAGACCGTGCCGTGGGGCCGCGCCGAGCAGATGGCCAAAGAGCGCGAGTTCTTCGGCTTCTACTTCGCCTCGCACCCGGTTGAGCAATACCGAGCGGTGGCTTCGGCCAACGGGGCGATGAGCTATTCGGCGCTTATGGCTGGTGGCGGCGGAGAGGGCAGGGCGGAACGCCGCCCGGCGGTGATGGCGGCGCTGGTCGAAGGGGTGAATCGCGGGCGCACCCGCAAGGGCAACGATTTCATTCGCGCCGATTTTTCGGACAGCAGCGGCCAGTTTTCGGCGAGCTGCTTCGAGGAGGCGCTGGTCGAGAAATTCCAAGCCTGGGCCAAGGACGGCACCTGCCTGCTGCTCAACGTCGAGCTCGACAGCCCCAGCCCCGAGGAGCCGCCCCGGGTCACGGTCCGCGCGGCCCGTCCGCTGGCCGAAGTCAAGAGCTCGGCGAAGATGGTGCTCCAGCTTGAAGTCTCGTCGCCCGAGGCGCTGGCCGAACTCGCGCTGCTCCTGCCGCGCGATCCCGCGGGGACCGGAGAAGTCCGCGCGCGGCTGCGTACTGGGGGCGGGGCGGCGCCGTTGTTCACCCTCGGGCGCGACTTCCATCTCGATTCCGATCTCGTCGAACGCTTGATCCCCATCGACGGACTCGCCAATGTCGCGCTGACCGCGCGCGGAGAACGACGCTTGCGGCTGGTCCACTAGGGAGAAACCGATGCAACTGGGCGCAATGCAGGACTGGTCGATGCGGGTCACTCACCTGATCGACCACGCCGCGCGCGAATATGGCCACCGCGAGATCGTCAGCCGCTGGGCCGACGGCAGCGAGACGCGGACCGATTGGGCGGGCATCCGCCATGACGCGCTGCGCATGACCCAGGCGTTGCGCGCCGCAGGGATCGCCAAGGGCGACCGGATCGCGACGCTTGCGATGAACCATTCGCGCCATCTGGTCACCTGGTATGGCGCGGTGGGGGTCGGCGGGGTGCTCCACACCGTCAACCCGCGGCTGTTCGACGAGCAGCTCAACTACATCGTCAACCACGCCGAGGACCGCGTGCTGCTATACGATGCGGTATTCCAGCCGATCATCGACCGGCTGCGCGAGCAATGGCCATGCGTAAATACTTACGTCTGCTTCGATCCCCCGCCCGGATCGGACGTTCTCGGCTTCGAGGAATGGATCGGCGCGCACGATGGCAACACGACTTGGGCGGAGGGCGACGAGCGCGATCCGTGCATGCTGTGCTACACCAGCGGCACTACCGGCAACCCCAAGGGCGTGCTCTACGAGCACCGTTCGACGATGCTCCACGCGATGACCGGGGTCGCACCCAATTTCTTCGATTTCGATTCGCGCAGCGTCATGTTGCCGATCGTCCCGATGTTCCACGCCGCCAGCTGGGGACTGCCGTGGGCGGGGACGATCCCGGGGATCAAGTTCGTCTATTCCGCGGTCAACGATCCCGCGGTGCTGTGCGAACTGATGGACCGCGAGGGCGTGACCCACTCGGCCGGGGTGCCGACGGTGTGGCTGGCTATGTTCGGCTATCTCGATTCGATCGGCAAGGACGTCCGCGACGTCGGCAAGATCGGTACCGCGATCATCGGCGGCTCGGCCGCGCCGCGGTTCATGATCGAACGGCTGATGAAGAACGGGGTGCGCGTCGCCCACGCCTGGGGGATGACCGAGACTTCGCCGATCGGCACGACCGGTGCCTATCCGTACAACTGGGACGAGATGGGGTTCGAGGAGCGCGTCGATCTGGTTTCGAAGCAGGGCCGCCCGGCGTTCGGGGTCGAGCTGCGCTGCGTCGATCTCGACGATCCGGGCAAGGTCCTGCCGCGCGACGGGGCGGCTTCGGGGGCGCTCCAGATCAGGGGGCCGTGGGTGATCAAGCGCTATTTCAAGGCCGAGGCCGACGCCACCGCGGCCGAACAATGGTTCGACACCGGCGACGTCGCGGTTATCCATCCCGACGGTACGCTCCAGCTGACCGACCGAACCAAGGACGTGATCAAGTCGGGCGGCGAGTGGATCAGCTCGGTCGAGCTCGAAAACGCCGCGGTCGGCCATCCCGCGGTGGCCGAGGCGGCGGCGATCGGCATCTCCCACCCCAAGTGGGACGAGCGCCCGATTCTGGTAGTGGTCAAGAAGGCCGGGGTCGAATGCTCCGCCGACGACATCAAGGCGCACCTGGCCGACAAGGTCGCCAAGTGGTGGCTGCCCGATGCGATCGAGTTCGTCGACGACATTCCCCACACCGGCACCGGCAAGATCAGCAAGAAAGATCTGCGCGACCGGTTCCGCGACTACAAGCTGGAGAGCTGACATGCCCTACGTCGATCCCAGCCGCGAGAACTGGGAAGCGTTCAAGGCGCTGCCGCGCGATACTCCGATCCATATGCTCAACCTGATCAAGTTCCGGGACAAGGCCGAGTATCCGCCCGGCCATCCAAACCACGAAAAGGGGCTTAGCGGCCGCGAGGCCTACGCGATCTACAGCGCGGCGTTCCAGGCGCTGGTCGCCGACGACGGCGCGGCGATGGTCTGGTCCGGGCCGCTCGAATGCACCGTCACCGGCCCGGCGGACGAGTGGGACGAGGCGTTCGTGATGGGCTATCCCAACAGCGGCGCGTTCATGGCGATGGTGAAGAACCCCCGCTACGTCGCCGAGGCGCTGCCGCATCGCACCGCCGCGGTGGCCGACAGCCGTCTGATCCGGTTCGCGGGTTAAACCTGCGCCTCCACTTCCGGGACCTCGAGGAGTGCCGTCACCCAGGGCAGCCGCCGCTTGGTCCATATCTGCCGCTTCGGAGGGCCAAGCTTGGCGCGCTGGTCGAGCCCACCCAGCCGCAACGAGTAGTTCGGGTTGTTGTCGGTGGGCTGGCGGTAAACCGGCGCGCCGCAATCACCGCAGAACGCATGGCCCCGCCGCGATCCGCTGTCGGCAATCTTGATGTAAATCCTGGGTTCGCCACGGATCAGACGAAACGAACCGGGTGGCGCGGGGACCGTTACCCGGAAAGCAGAACCGGTCAGCGTCTGGCAATCGAGACAGTGGCAAACCTGCACCGCGCACGGATCCACTTCGGCCTCGTAGGCGATCCTGCCGCAATGGCAGCTAGTCGCCCGTGAAAAACTCATAACGTGCTGATCAGGAACTGGAAACTCGGCATTTGAAGTATTGGGAATCGCAAGCTTCCGGCCGATTTTGTGGAAAACCTTGCGGATTCGCACGCGCGCACACGGAGGGGCTGGCGCCTGGCGGCGCGTCGTGATTCAGTTGGCGGATCGAAGGAGCGCCGCGATGCCGCCGAAGAAACCAGGCCTTTCGGAATTCGAACTGTTCCGGATGCTGCTGACCAACATGATCAACATGAGCCAT
>JAUYQH010000191.1 GCA_030697365.1 Novosphingobium sp.
CAACAGGATATGATCGAGGGCCAGCGCATCAACGAGGCAGCGGGGCGGTGCGCGCTGTATCCACCGATTGGCCGCATAGCCTGCTGCGACGGCGGTCGCGGCCCGATCGTCTGTTTCACACCCGAGCGCGGACCTTCGCGCTTGCAGGGACTCGAACGTCTGCGCGAGGCGGTTTGGCCGCATCGCGCGGCGCGCCCAGTGTAGCGCCAGTCCGGCCCGGACCACCATGGCCAAGTCGAAGCTCGCGCCGAAGACCGCTGACAGGTCGTGGTCGGGCACTTCAACTTCGGTAGGCTCGATCTGGCTCAGACCATCACATCGGTCGAGCAGGCCCGTCGCAACGAGCCGCGTCATCGCATCACTGTCATTCGGTTCGCCGGAGCGGAGGCGCTCGAACGCCGAACGATCGTTGCCCTCAAGCGCGAAATACCTGTCGCGCCGCAAGTCGAGAAAGACGAGCTGGCCGCCCGTCTCGCAATAGCCCGTACCGGGGACCAGCTTCCAGCCCATACTCTGTTCCAGTAAAACAGGAGACGGGCGGCGAAGCCGGTCCCCGACGTGAAGGTCAGTCCTGCGCAAGACCGGCCCAATCTTCGCGGTCGCCCATTTCCATGGGAAGTCCGTGCTCACCGGCCGTGTCGGTGCTGACGCATCCGAGTTCGACAAGGTCGTTCGTTTCGTTGTTCATGGTCGTAGCCTTTCATAAACGTTCAAACAGGCGGTGCCGGAGGCCGGCTCGGCCGGCCCCCGGACGCCCGTCTCAGTCCTGGCGCAGGCCCGCGACGAGTTCCTTGCCGCCCGGCTCGATGCCGAAGCGCTCTTCGCCAGCGGTATCGGTGCTGACGCTGCCGAGTTCGACGAAGTCGTTGGTTTCACGATCCATGATCGTTTCCTTTCACACGTGCCGCGGAATTGCGGCACCGACGATCTTACGCCCTTGGAAAAGATAGAATTTATGTGTTTTCATGATCCGGAGAATATCATTCGAATGTTTGCGAGCGCGGCCGAAGTTCGGCGACGACCCGGCCCGCCCGCGCTACCCGCCGACGGTGAAATGCGGCGCTTTTGCTGCGAAGTTCGGCCCAGCGCTGCGCCTGATATGCCGTCTCCATTGTGGCTAATTGCTCCTCTGCACCGGGATCGGTCCGCACTTCGACCGGGCGAAAAAACTCGCTCCGCTCGACGGAATTGACGATCGCGTAACGAAGCTCACGATTGTCGCTGAGAAGGGCGATCGCCCGGAACAACCGCGCGACTCGCGCCGGATAATCTTCGACCTCCATCGCCACGAGCGATGTCGCTGGCTCTATAGACCGAATTGCTGGCGCGCCGAGCGAAAGCCCGACGAGCGCGCCGGTCCAGCGATAGATGTCGCTGAGGTCGGATTCGGCGAAGATCGGTTGCCGGAATCCTTCCTGGTGCCAGCTGTCGACAATGCGTTCGCCTGACAGGCGATGGAGCGCTTCACGCACCGGCGTCGGGCTTGCGGCAAACCGCTTGGCGAGGTGGAAGGGATCGAGGCGCGTCCCCGGCGGATAGGCACCGCCGACGATCCGCGCCTTGAGATCGAGATAGACCCGCTCCATCGTCGAGCCGGCGTTCATGCCGCTCGCTCCTCACTATGCGCGGATTGTTGCCGGGCTATATGATCTGCAAGCAGCGCGCTCTGGTCGGGGCGGAGCGCGTCGACCGCGGCGAGCGGCTCGGCAGGGTAGCCGCCGAATAGGACCGACGGACATTGGCCTTCGAAGTTGCCGAGGTTGGGGCGGTGCTGCGCATAACCTGCCAGCGCCGCAAGGTCGGCCGAAAAGTCTTTCGCGACCTCGGGCGGATAGGCCAGCCATGGGTTTTCATAGGGCTTGAGCCACCCGAGACAGTAGCTGACGATGATGCCGCGCCGCGCGGCCACGCTGCGATTCGCCCCCGCGCCGTGCAGGGTGGAGCCGAGAAAGACGATCGCGTCGCCCGGCTCCGCTTCCGCGACGATCGGCGGCTCGGCCCGCTGCTCGACGAGCGCTTCGACACCATGGCTCCTTGGCCAGATCAGCGTTGCCCCGTTCGTCTCGGTGAAATCGGTCAGCGGCCACATGACATTGACGAGATATTCTACCTCGCCGAGGGAGCCTTGCCACATGTCCTGATCGCGATGCGGAAACTGTGCGAGCGCACCGGGATGAAGTTCAATCGCCTGCGCGAGGTTGAGCTGGATCCTCTCGCACCAGTTCCCGAGCGCGAGTTCCGCAAGATCGAGGATCGGCTGGTGCATCACCAGGTCGCCCATAAGCGGCGAGCGGATGAGAAGCCGGCCGAAGCGCTTGGTACGCTCGCCGTAAAATCCGCCTTCGCAAAAGGGCGTCGCCGCGAAACGCGGTTCGAGATCGCGCGCGACGCCGCCGATCAGCGAAGCGGAAGCCGCACCGCGCAGGATTGTATAGCCTTGTTCGAGCAACTCACATCCTGCGGGCGAATGGCAGGCAGTCATTACTGCCATGTCCGGATGAGCAATCATCATGCCCTCCTCACGCGGCGCGCGCCGCGGAGACCGCGGCCGCGTTGCTGACAATGCCCGCTGCGGCGAGGCGGGAGATGGTGGAACCGTCGAGGTCGATGCGAAGCGCCGTGAGCGCCTGGCCGCCGTGAAGGCAGGGCGCGCCGAGCGCCCGGCAGTCCCAGCCGAAAGCCTCGATCTGCCGGAACCAGCCGGGCTCGGCGACGCCGGTATAGGTGCGGATAGAGTTAGCGAGTGCGAATTCGACAAGTCCCACCAGTAGCGAATCGCGCGCGACCCTCCGCTGCCGCGCCCCGATCCCTGGCGACAGGCAGAAGCGGGTGATTTCGAGAACCTCGGGTCCCTGCGGGACCGGTCCGTCAACGAGCTGCGGGAACAGACTGTCCAGAAGCCCGGGCTGCGTGGTGAGAAGCAGCCGCGCCGAGGCGAGATGCTCGCCATCGCCATCGGTCACGATGAGATAGGTCGCATCGACATCGTCGAAATGGTCGAGCTCGAACCGGCCGGCAAGCGCCGGAAGGTCCCATTTTAGAAGGTCGATGAAAACACGCTTACGCGCCTCGAACATCGAGCGAAGGGCTCGATGTTCGCGCGCGCGGTTCTGATGGTCGATGATAAGTAACATGGATGCCTCCTTTCAAAGAGGCGATCCAATTGAACCGCTTTTTTCAGCTGCACCATAGCATGATAGGGGGGTGCAGGCGTTTTTTAGCGGCGAACGAGATCGGCGAAGCTGATGTCGCCATCATAAAGCGCTCGAACCGTCAGCACGGTGCCGCCATTGGCGCCATAGCGTTGGCGGGCGTTGCGCAGGTGCTCGCGCACGGTGTCCGGCGAGATGTCGAGATGGAGTCCGATCTGCCGAATTGGATTGCCCTGAGCGGCCCGGATGAGGCATTGCCGCTGGCGGTGGGTCAGGCGCGGGCCGATGTGCAGTCTTTCGGGATGGGCGATCCGGTGCGCCGCTTCGAAGGCGGCGCCGCCGATCATGCGCGCAAATTGGAGCGCGTCCGGATCGGCCACGGAGCCGGGCCGCCATGCAAATGACACCGAGCCATGGGCATCACCGGGAAGATGGGCGGGCACTGTCAGCCCGTCGCCGATGCCATGGCGCCGGGCTTCGGCGAGGATGATCTCATCACCGGGGCGCGGTGCATCGTAGCGCCGCATGTCGTGCCAGAGAAAGCCCGCCCTGCTGCGCTGGCTCGCCCGGTGTACCGGATCGGACGGCCCGAGGCGGTTCTGATCGAACCAATAGGCCCACTCGTCCGGATAATTGTGAAGCCGCACACCCTTCTCGGGCGTGGCGAGAAAATCGACATGGTGGCTGAGCGCGAACCAGGCGCAGCCCATGTAGGCGCTGGCGTCACGAAGCAGGTCGGCCAGATTGGTTCCGTTTTTTACATGCGCGAATTCCAGCTCGAAGGCGTGGGCGGTATCGATCGTCGGCATTACGAACCCTGGCGCGCCGACCGCCGTTTCCGAACCAGTCGATCCGCGTGCCCCTCGTAAGGGCCGGCAAGCCCCGCCCTCTTACAAGGCCGGCCGCCGACGGCGTAACCGCCGCTGGTCCAGGCGGTCTTGGGAGAAAGTGAAAATGGCGGCAAAGCTCACATATTCCTACTATATTCGAGATATAGATCCAAATCGGGGCTAATTCCCAAAACGGCGCGCCGCGCGGCTTCAGCTTGATCTGTTCCGAAAATCCCAGATCGGAATTCCCATCTTGCGCGCCTTGTGGGCGAAATTGTCCTGAATTCCGGTTCCAGGA
>JAUYQH010000196.1 GCA_030697365.1 Novosphingobium sp.
ACCAGGGAAAGACCTCGCGTACACCGGCGTGCGAAATCACAAGCTTTTCCCCCGATTAGCCCTTTACCTTGCAAATTCGAATACTTGAGATCGGCCAAAACCTACGCTTTTCCGCGGGCTACAGCGTTCTTCACGGGCGACGAGCTCGTTGTCTATACCGGCGGCTTACATCGCCAAAGCCCCCACGATCTCGATCTTGACGGCTGGCGCGACATCCCGGCGCTCGATCGCCGGAGGGTTCGCCCACGAGTGTTTTGCGTGATTAAGCGGCCATTTTCCGACTGCTCACTGGCAGCCCGCTGGAACGACAAGGTTGGGACCCTTCGGTTCTTCTCGTTCAGAGCTGAATTTGAAGCGACGCGCCGGGGCGCCGGGTCGGCCGCGCGGACGATAGTTGGGATGGCGCCTCCGCGCGCTAGGCGCAGAGTTGCTGCAGGCGTGTGAGATGCGCCCCGTCCATCTCCTGCATCAGCGCGATAAGCGCTTGCGATGCGTCGCGCGCTTCCTCAATCGTCATTGAGGAAAAGGCGACGAGATCGTCAAGGCTCTCGGCGTGCGATTCCAGCTGCACGAGGCGGTCGAGGGACATCAGTCGGTTGGCGTCGAAGTCGGGGCGAGTTCGGACAACCGTATCGAGCTTCGACTTGAGGCCGTCGGGTCCCGGCACCTTAAAGGCCAAGAATATGTCGAGCACTTTGCGCATCGCATTCGGCATCAAATAAAGATGGTCGTAAGCGAGGCCTTCGCTCTCGGCGAGCCGCTTCACATGCTGAAAGAGGTAATGATATTCCGACTCATAGTCACGCAGCAGCTTCGGCAGCGGCTCGAGCCTCGATGAGCGTTTGCCTCCGGCATCCTGCTTGAGGTCCACGAAGAATAGGCCGGCCAACGGCGGGTTGTCGCGGCTCATCTTGCCGAGCCATTTTCGGCATTCCTGCATGAAATGCAAATTGTGCGTCAGCAGGAACAGCTGCTTCGCGCCGGATAAGTGACTCTTGAGGAGTGCGAAGGCATAGTTCAGCGCCTTGGTATCGAGGCTCGATACTGGATCGTCGATCACTACGACGAGATCGGAGATGCGCCGGCCCTCGGCTGCAAGGGTCGAGAGAAAATAACAAAGCGCGATTGCGGTCTTCTCACCTTCGCTGAGCATGCCCACGATACCGCGGCCGTCGCGCCGGATCTGAAAACCTTCGCCGGTGCCTTCGGCGACGATCACCTCGATATTCCCGTGGCGGAGGTAGGCCTCGACTAGCGCGTTGATCGCCTCCGCCGCGGGACCATGCTGAAGGAGCTTGCCGCGAAGCTCGGCTTCTCGCGCCGCGAGCGCGTCGGCGAGCTGGCTCGCCTTTTCGGCGGCCGTGGTCTTGTCGCGCTGCGCGCGCTCGAACGAGCGGTACCGTTCCTCGGCAAGATGAAGATAATGGTCCTTAAGGCGAAGGAAGGCCTGATCCTTTCGCGAGCTGAACTGGTTCACCGCTTCGTTGTGCCGGGCGATGATCCGATTGAGCGAGGCTATGATCTCCGCCGCCGCTGGACGGTCGCCAACCGTGCTGGGAGAGGGGGCCAGCGCGAGCCTATTGCTTGGATGCCTCACCTTTTCCTCGAGTTGTGCGATCGCCTCTGCGAGCCAGGCGCGCAACCGCTCGGCTTCTGCTCCCAGCGCTGCAGCGGCGGCGCGGAATTGCCCGGCATCCTCCGCGAGGTCATTTTGGGACGGCAGCGCGCCGATAAGCGTGAGCCAATTATCGCGCTGAGTGCGTGCGAGATCGAGAAGTGCCTCGGCCTCGGCCGAGATGCGGCCCATGCGGTCGTCCAGCGCCGCGTCAAGCGACGCGAGCCGCTCCTTCGAGAGATCATTCCCGCAGAATAGGCAGTCGGCGAGGTTATGCTCGCGGTGATAATCCAATCCTTCCTTTGCCCAGCGAAGCATCTCCTGGTGCGCCGCGAAATCGGCCAGCGCCCCAGCGCTGACGCTTGCTTCGAGGCAGGCGGCGAGCCGGTCCTCGAATCCGTCCCCGGCCGGAAGCTCGATTGCGGCGATTGGGGGTTTGGGCTGAACCTGCGCAAGGACCGCGCGAAGTGCGGCCTGCTCCTCGTCGGGGAGGCTGGTAAGCCGGACGCCGCGCGCGAAATCTCGGTCGAGCTGCGTCGCGACGTAGCCGCGCCCGAGGCCGAATTGCTCGGCGATATTGCGCGCCGTGTCGCGTTTGAAGGTGGCAAAGCGGTTCGTTGCCGCCGCCTGTTCGCCAGCGCTTTTGTCACGGTCCTTGAGCGCGGCCTCGCGTTCGGTCTGCGTATTCTGCAAGGTCTCGGCGAGGCCCGCCTGTTCGGTGCCGAGGAAGAAGACGGGGTTGGCGCTGCCCTCGCGCCAGCGGAAATTGGTCTCGACGAAATCCTCGTTGAAGACCGCGACGCGGCCCTTCAGGCGGTCGAGGTTGTGGCCGTGGCCGATCGTCGCCGCATCCTCAAGCAGGATCTCGAACTCGCCACCCTCGGGAAGGTCGCGAACCAGCACGCCCTGCTCGAGGCTCGCGAAGACGCGCGACAGCGTCGTCTTGCCGCAGCCGTTGAAGCCGTAGATGAGATTGTAACGATAGAAATGGCCTTCGCCCGCGGCCGGAGCATAGGCGTCGAAAACCGCCATCTTGCGCAGGCCGTTCAGCCTCTTGATATGCATATCGCTCCCCTGTCGCACGCTTTTAGCGAGTGGAGAGGCATTGCCGCAACCGCGCTTATATCCGGTGGTTCTAGCGGCGCCGCGAGATCGGCAGCGAACTAGCGGTGGCCCTAGAAGCGCGCCGTTTGTGGATCGTTACCCGATCTCGAAACGTGCGTTTCGCCAGCGATGCAGAATGGGAGTGAAATGTCGGCTTTCGCCATTTTCGAACAGAAAGCCGTCTGCCAGCTTCCCCATTTACTTCGTTCGAAAGGAGTGCGGAGTTCGATCCGACCGAACGACACCAGTATGTGGTAGGGTCAAACTCCCGGATCTACGCCAGATTGGCGGCACCAGGATAGCGCATCGAGTCCTCTAGTAGGACATCGCGCTCGACAACACCTGTCCTCGGGCAACCTGTAATCCACCAATCTGCGACAGTCATGGATCACCCAGATCCGTGCAGATCATCTCCCAGTCGAGGCCCGCATCGACTGACCAGACGATGCCCCGCCGGCTTCTCTCGACCCAGTTGCGCAACGAGTCCGGGAAGCGGGTGCGATCGGGGTTCCATTCGATCATGTCGGGGCCTGTGATAAGGCGGCTGCCCATTCCCAGTCCGAAGCTCTGATCAAGTATATCCAAAGCGTCGTCTCGATCTCGGCTGAGAACGAGCATCGGCCTGAGCACGACATTATTAATACGCAGTATATTCATTTTGATTACCTCATTGGTGGTTGACCAGTTTGAGGTAGCGTAAATTATCAGACGTGACGGGTGGCTTCTGTAAGGACATGATGCGAATGTTGACCGCGTTTCATGACATCAAGAGATAATGGCAGACTGAGCGCTTCAGCGTAGTCAGACCGCGCTGCATCAGCGGTGCCTGTGGCGCAGGATGGCGCGGCATCAAGATCGCGACCGATCGCCGACGCTATCGCCAGTTCGACCTTTTGAGACCTGCTACTTCCTTGGGTCCGAGCGGCTCGCCCACAATCATTTGGTCTACGCGAGCCATTAGCGAGGGACTTAAAGCCCCCGCGGCCAAGCGGTACTCCGTGCTATCGCTGGAGGACTTGGTCGCTTCCATAACAGGAATTACCCAGCGCGATCCGTCCCGACAGGCGACCCCGCCAACATTCTGCGAGGTCTGGAAAGTCCGGCACACGCCGCCCCTTGTTCGGAACGTCATGGCGATCCGTATCGCTCCGTTCTCACCCGAGAGTCGATTGGAAAGGCTGTCGGCCAATGATCCGCTGGCAATCGGGCGGCCGTCACTCAGCGCAATCAAAGAGTCGGTCGAAGATGAGCGGGATTGGCCTACGAACAAGCCAATCACAAGGCTGGCAGCCATTGCCCCGGCGATCCACGCCCAGCCCCAAGGTTGGCGAGGCTCTCGGTGCGAGCTAATCGGTCTGACGTTGTTTTCCCGAAGGCCGAGACGATCGGCCAGTTCTTGCTCGTCGCCTTCCTCAATTGGCTCTGGATATGCCGCCACGATCTGCCGGACCAGCCAGCGGTGGGTACCCACACACTCTGACAGCGTAGCATCCTTTCCCATATTCGCTTCGAACGCAATGCGCTCGGCACCCTCCATCCGCCCATCGACGTAGGCGATGACGCTCTCGTCAGAGTGATCGGTCAATGCCGTGTCTCCCCGGATTGGTAGTGCTTCAGCAATGCGGCGCGCCCTCGCGCAAGGCGGCTAGTCAGAGTGCCTTGCGGAATTTCCAGAAGCTCGGCAGCTTCAGCATAGGAATACTCGCCGAGCAGGACGAGTTTGACGGCCATGCGCTGCTCTTCGGGGAGATCCTCGACGCGCTCGCGAAGCCTCGCCAGTTCGACCGTGTCGAGCATCGTATCCGCTCCAATTCCCCTGTCGTCGATCTCGTCTTCGGCGGGCAAGGCTTCGACAAGGCGCCCCCAGCGGCCCCGCATGCGAACTTCATCGATCCACAAGTTCTTCATGATCCTGAACACCCAGTGATCGAGACGCGTCCCCGGCGTCCAGCCGTCGCTACGCGCCAACACCCGCTCGACCGTCTTTTGCAAAAGGTCGTCACAGTCCTGCTCGTTGCGGACAACCAGCCAGGCCAACCGGCGCAGGCGCGGTAGCAAAGCCACGAGTTCGCGTCTGAGGTCGGACAAATCTTGTTCCTTGTGGAAGAAACGTCTGGGCCGGGTCGTTTATTCCAGGGACAGCGACCACGCATCGAAATATTCTGTTCGCGCCTCTGGAAGCTTTCGCAGTCAGGATCGGAAAACGTGCTCACGCCATCGTCGCTTCGCCACCTGCTTCTGGCAGTCGTCATCGCGGCAACGACGTTGACGGGAACCGCCTCCGGGCAAGGCCGCGGCGGAATGCCGAGAGAGATACCATTCCCGCGCGAGCTTCCCGACCGCGGTATGCCCGACCGGCTTCCCGACGTCACCCAGCGCGCGGCGGTGGGCTTGGAGCGTGCAGAGGCTGCCCGAGAGCAGCGTTTGTCGAAGCCCCAGATCGACCGCGCGGCCAACGCCGCGAAGGCAGCGCCCGCGGACTACGAGCTCGACCGCAATGGAGCTCTGGCGATCCGCGGAGAAATTCTGGCTACCGACCTCGACGCCAAAACGCTCGCTCGGCTCGGGAAAGCGGGTTTCTCGGTTTTGCGCAGAGACGAGGTTCCAGACCTGGGCATCGCACTATTTGTCCTCTCACGTCCCGATATGCCCGCCACTCGCGCTCTGAAGCGGCTGCGCGAACTCGATCCCGATGGCGTTTACGAACTCAACCACGTGTTCTTCGAAAGCGGGCGCACCGCTTCGGAGGCTGCATCGCCGATTGTCGGGGGTGGAAGAAGTGGCCCGGAAACTAGCGTGGTCGGATTGATCGATACGGGTGTCGCACAGAGTGCGACCACATCGCCGCAGGTGAGGATCGTGCGCCGGAACTTCGCCTCTGGACCCGGCGGCGGTAAGCCGCACGGGACCGCCGTAGCAGCATTGCTGGCCCGCAAGCCCGGCCGGGTGACGATTTACGCGGCCGACGTATTCGGAGACGGTCCGCGCGGCGGGACCACCGAACTGCTGGTCAGAGCGCTGGGCTGGATGGCGCAACAGAAGGTGCCGGTGGTGAATGTCAGCATGGTTGGACCTCCCAACCGTCTTGTTGCGGCAGTGACCGCTCAGTTGATCGGCCGGGGATTTACGATCGTAGCGCCCGTGGGCAACGATGGAGCGGCGGCAAAGTTGCTCTACCCCGCTTCCTATCCGGGTGTGATCGCCGTCTCTGCGGCCGGTAACGATGGCCGCCTTCTCCCGGAGGCAAGCCGGGTAAAACGCGTCGATTTTGTCGCGCCGGGGATTGCCATGGTTCCCGATCCCTTGGGCCGATTCTCGCAGGTCCGCGGCACGTCGTTCGCCGCCCCCATCGTCAGTCGCGATCTCGCCGACTATGTCACCCAGCCCGACCCGCTCGCGGCAAGGCGTGCTGTAGATCGGTTGGCTAGCACGGCGTCGAGTCCCGCTACGGACAGGAGCCGGTTCGGTCGTGGCTTGGTGGGTATGCCGGTTTCTGGCGGGAAACTGCCGTAATTCGGCTCAAAGAGTTGACGTGCGGCTAACCATCAATCGACGCCGCGCTTAAATCTGCTGGGAAGATAAATCGCCGCTCAAGCGTTTAGGGTTCGGAGGATGCGAACCATCCTTGTTGAAATGGAGCCAAACATGAAGCACCTCAAATACCTTTCGGCCGCCGCCGTCCTGGCCCTCGCAGGCGGTATCGCTGTTGCGCAAACCACCGACGAGCCGACTACCACCACGGGTCTCGGTGCCGAAGTGTCGGTTATGGCCAAGCAACAGAAGGACGCCGAAGACAGGACGACCTTCGGCGCGACCGTGAGCGCAATGGCCAAGGCTCAGCATGCCGATGCCGACGATACGGACGCTACCGATCAGGATGCGACCGAAGCCGACGACAGCGCGGACGATGCCGATGCGGCCACCGATGGCCGGGCCCACGCTTCGGACAAGTCGGCTGCCAGCCTTGCCGCGGCAGTAGCCACGGCGCGCGGTGACAACCGTTCGATCCGAGAAGGCACCGGCGCGGTGGCCGAACTGCGATCTTCGCGCTCAGCGGCAACCGACGTTCGCCAGAACAGCGTCGATGCCCGGGCTTCGGCCAGCGACAGCCGGTCGGTCGCTACCGACGCCCGCCAGTTGGCAAGCGATGTCCGCAGTTCGGCGGGCGATCTCCGCTCGACCGCGCAGGATGCCCGCAGCAACGCGCAAGCGGTGCGCGAGCAAGCCCAACTGATCCGCGACACCGTGCGCAACGCGCGCCCTGGTCGCGGCGGGTAACGATCAGCAATCTCGACAATCGAGGCGGGTCCTTCGGGACCCGCCTTTCGTCACGCATGAGGGATACATGATGAAAAAAACCGTGCGCGCAGCAATCGTCGTTGCCTCGCTAGCCGCAGCGACGCCCGCTTTGGCCGACGAGATGCCCGGCTCGCTTTCCTTTACGACGGGGGTCGATTACTCGAAAGGCGACTATGGCACCGGCTTGGACACCGAGATCATCGTCGTGCCGCTGACCGCACGCTACAAGACTGGTGACGTGCGTTTCAGTGCATCGCTTCCCTGGCTTCACATCAAAGGCGCGTCCTCGATCGTTGGTGGCGGTGACGGCGGTCCGGTAATCATCGATCCCAACGCACCCCGCACTACGCGCAGTGGCCTTGGTGACGTGACGCTCGGTGTAAACTGGGCACTTCCCGAGGAACGGCTCGGGTTCGGCCTCGATCTTGGCGCAAGGGTTAAGGTTCCAACAGCGTCAGAGAGCAAGGGGCTGGGAACTGGTAAGGTGGACACGTCGGTTTCGGCGGAACTGTCGAAGACCTTCGGCAACGTGACGCCTTTTGTAAGCGCTGGCTACCGGTTCCCCGGCGATCCCGTTGGCTTCAACCTACACAACGGGTTCTCCGCGTCGGCCGGTGCAAGTGTTGTTGCGGGCAAGTCGGTGGTGATTGCGTCCTACGATTACCGGGAAGCGACAAGCGACCTGTCCGACGATAGCCAAGAGATTTTCGGGGCGTTTAGCACGCCGGTGTCGGACCGCCTCAACTTCACGGTTTATGGTTCGGGGGGTCTGAGCGACGGGGCACCCGATTTTGGCGTGGGGGCTATGATCACGCTCAAGGCATTTTGATCTATGTGAACGGCTCGTCCCGGGTGTTGCGATTGGGTTCCTAAAGGACGACAGTGGGGGCGCGTATTGGCCGAAGGCGAATTGCGCGTTTGAACGGCCGCTTCCAGCCAATCCTCGCCAAGAGCTGCCAGTCGGGAATCCACCCCGTTGTCGACGTTCGACCCGGTGAATGGGTCCCCCCTTACGACACCGACTGATTGGCCTCATCCGGTCACGGTCCGAGCGAACCTTGAGGACATCGATGAATAGAAAAGGTGCGTAGCGACGGGCATTCAGCCGCTCAAGGCGCGGTAGACGCTCGCCCTCCCGATCCCCAATCGGCTTGCGATTTCGGTTCCACCGACCCCTTGATCGCACAACGCTCGCACCGCATTTACGTCCACCGATGGCTTTCGTCCCCGATAAACCCCCGCCGCCTTAGTTAGGGGGTTTATATTACACTTGCGCCCCCCGGGGAACCGGCAGCCTATCCGCCCGCGCCGAGCACTTTCTCGCTTTTCCAGCCTATGACACCATAGATTTGATTGATCGAAGAGCCTTCCGTGGACAGTGGCAGCAGGACACCGCGGCAATAGACATGGTACCCGGCTTCGGTGATGAAGTCATATTCCGACTCCACCGGCTTGCGCTCCGACAGGACCTGCTCCCAGCGCCGGCCGAATTGTCCAACGAGCGATGCCGGAGACACGTCGTTCAGCATCACAGGCAAGGCAGCGAGTTCTGCCTCTTCGCGAAGAACGTGCCCCACATGAGTCAACAACGGATGGCAGCTGTCACTCAGGTCTAAAAGTAGACCCTGCGTGAAGCCATCCTCTAGCTTGAGAAAATCGAACTCGTCGAGCAACGGGAATTCGCGTTCGCGCCTTAATGAATCCCAGTAAAGCAAAGCTTTGCGGTGAAGTCTCCGTTCCCGAGGCGCTGCCAGACGATTACTTGCGATTCGAACAATTTTCATAAGGCCGGTCACCAGCTTACTCCTAGCTCAAAACAGACGCCTGATCCAGCGCGCGAATGGTCCGGCTTGCGCCTCGCTACCCGATCCCCGCAGGTCCTGATCGGTAATCTTCATGTAAAACTCGCCTGAAGACGATGGAACGAGCAGTTTTGCGGTTCTTCGGCGTTGAAGATAGTCAATAAGCCGAGGGTCTTTGGCAATCAGCATTTCAGGCGCCTCTGGATCTCGGCGGAACCAAAACCGCGCCGTTTCACCATCGTCGAAGCTGACGGCCAAGATGCAGGAGGAGGGCGACCGACAAACGGCCGGTTCAGAAACCTTGATGGCGAGTTGGGGCGAGTTCTCCGAAGCAGCTTCGGCGGTCCAGCCGGCCGAAACAAGCACAATCTGGGGCTCGCTAGCCTTGGTCGTCCGGCTGGGGATCTGAACCTTCACGCTCCCAATAGTTTGGGGGCAAGGTAGGCGGAAAGTGAAGTTGCGCTCCTCGCCCGCCGGAAGGACTGCCGCCACGATCGCGTCCGCCTCGGTTCCAATGGGGTTGCCGAGATCATCATCAAAGGCAAATTTGAGGACAACCCGCGACAGCGGCTTCTCCCCTACATTCCCGACCGCCTGGTTGATGGCGCAGCCTTGACCTTCATGCTCAACGGCACTGGCCGGGACGGGCTGGTAGCGGGCAGCACCAGTCACTTCCTCTCCCGTTTGCGCGACAGATTGCTGGACACCGAAAACTCTGCCCACACTCTCTGTGGCCGCGGGACCCCAATCTTGGATTGCCGAACGCAAACCCGGAGACAGTTCCACATTGAACTGGAATAGCCATGCCCCGAGGGCGATAGCGAAGCCAATGAACATTTTCGTGATCCCCCCCATGGTCCTGGCGAGCTTCATACGGCGCGCCAGGTCAACCTGATCGGTTTCGGGAAGGACGGTGTAACATGCACGGCAAACGCGCGCGCTCACCGGCATCTGCAGGCGACATCGGGGACAGCTTTTCATCTGTGTCACCTTCTATTTTGGCCATCTTCGCAGAAAGTTACTCAAAGACCGTTAACACGGGTTTCACCCTGTGACCTTTTGTCCCGAACATCTGGCGCTATCTTTTCGAGGCCAGCGGTATTTAGTGGCTCGCCAAATTCTAGCCCAGCTTGTCCATCTTTGCTCCAGCGGATCGTTGCAGGTGACAGTTCGCCTTCCAGAAGTTCTATAAGGACATCAACACCAAACGACTCCGTTGGAAAATCCACATTCTCAATCATCGCCCCGGTCGTTGACACGTTTCTGATGCGCACTTTCTTGTTCTGGTCATTAAATTTGAGAATCGCGGAACGCAGTATGTTTGTTCGTCTATTTCGAAATAGCTTATTAATAACTACCGTAGCTTTACCTTGATTCTCCTCAAATTTTGAGACTACGTCAATAATAGACAGCGGGCGTCCGTAAACAAAACCTTGGACATGGCAGCAGCCGAGGTCACGGATGAAATAACTCTCATCTCGAGTTTCTACGCCTTCGGCCGTGGTTTCCATGCCCAAGGTCTTAGCTAGTGTAACGATCGCCTGGATGATGGCTGCGTTACGACTACCCGGCGTAATCGCGCCTCTCACGAAGCTCTGATCTATCTTGATCTTGTCAAAGGGGGCGCTTTTCAAATAGCCCAGACTCGAATATCCGGTACCAAAATCGTCTAACGCTAGGCGAATGCCAACACCCTTCAAGGCTTTGAACATTTTTGCCGACGCAGCCTCATCGCCCAGAAATACGCTCTCGGTTATCTCAAGTTCTAGTCGGTCAGGAGCGATCTGCGCCTCTGCGATTGCACTTATCACGGTTGTAGTCAGGGCCGGATTGGTGAATTGGGTCGGCGAAACATTGACGGCTACACGGACGCTCTCAGGCAATAGTGCAACATCCTTCGCCGCTGTTCTCAAGACCCATTCGCCGATTTTCTCAATCAGCCCTGACTCCTCTGCAACCGGTATAAACTCGACAGGACTGATATTGCCTTCGGTTGGGTGATCCCAGCGCAACAATGCCTCTATGCCAACAATCTTCTCGGTTTGAGTCGATACGACCAGCTGATAAACCAGATAAAACTGCCCAGCAGGCAATGCAAGGCGAAGGTCGTCTTCAAGCTGCTTGCGCCTTTTCGCACGCTCTAGAAACTGCTCTTCGAAAAACCTGTGCACGCCCCGTCCGTCAGCTTTGGCCGCATAGAGCGCCAGGTCTGCGTTGCGGATGAGCGTCTCGACGTCGTCGCCATGCTCCGGCGAGATTGCCAAGCCGATGGAGCAGCCAATTCTGATGGAGTGATTGTTGATTGAGTACGGTTGCGCCACGGCCTCGATAATTTTGGAGGCCAGCGCACCGAGGAGGCCGCGCTCGATTTGTCGTGGCACAAGCACTTCGAATTCATCGCCCCCAATGCGACCCACCAACCCCGTTTCACCGACCACTCGCACAATGCGCTGCGCAACCTGCTTGAGTAATTCGTCGCCTGTCTGGTGACCTAGTGTATCATTGATGATTTTGAACATGTCGAGGTCGAGGAACATCAGCGCAACTGGCTGACTGGCTCTGGGCCCTTGGCACAACATTTGCTCGAGCGCGACAAGCATACGTTGCCGATTGGCAAGCCCCGTCAAACTATCGGACAGAGCAAGACGTTTGATCTCGGCCTCATGATTGCGGATTTCAGTCAAATCAGTTCCTGAACCGACAAAACCGTGGAATCCGCCTGCGGAGTCGAACAGCGGCCGACCGGAGATTGACCACCAGCTATCGCTCAGGCCTTTTACACCACGCACTCTATATCCGGTGAACGCAATCCTCGAAATCAGGTTAAATCCGAGAGAGCGTGCGTGATCGAGCCCGTCACCATCAAACTTGAAAACGTCGGCGAGGAGGGCTCCAATCGTGACAACGCGAAACTCTTCCAACCTGCACGCAACCTTGGTCGACAGATACGTTATTCTGCCGTCGGCATCGGTCTCCCAAAACCAGCGGGCTTCGTGGTCCTCGGTATAGCGCACCAGTCGATCGGCCCGCGCAACTTCGTAACTCTCGGCCCGACCAAGCTCGTCGTTGACGTCTGGCGTCGAGTCAGATTTCGACCGGCATATTAAACGGTTGAGGAAGCCACCCATGACAGCAATCTAGCACCGACTTCTTTCCGATCCTTAAACGCCACCTCGAGAAATAGCCCCTGCCCGTAATTACCCCACGCCCTGCTTGAGCGATCAGGCGGAGACAGCCGCGAGGATGGTGTTGAAGGGATTGGTGCCGGACAGCCGCGCGGTATCGACGGTTGTGCGCAGATCGGCTTCAGCATCGGCAGCCCATTTGGCGCGATAGCCGTTGGTGACCTTGCGCTGGATGACGCTTGGTCTCAGCGCCCGCTCGCTGACGTTGTGCCGCGCCGATTGATCGCGCGCTGCGCGCACCCAGAGCGGGCGCGGGCCCGCGGCGTCGGCGCGGCCCGTTGACAGGCGTTCGCAGCAACATTCCGATCCGCACCTTCTCCGACTGGGATGATCCGCGGCCCGGATTCTGCGAGGCCGATCTGGTCTGGCACAGTGGTTCACCGCGAAGGGCGGCTTCATCCAGACATTGGTGGTGACGGACATTGCGACCGGATGGACCGAATGCGCACCGCTGCTGATGCGGGAGCAGGCGCAGGTCACCATGGTATTGACGGAGATCCGAAAGCTGCTGCCGTTCACGCTGCTCGGCTTCGACACGGACAATGATAGCGTGTTCATGAACGAGACGGTGCGGGATTACTGTGCGGCGGAGGCGATCAGCTTTACCCGATGCCGACCCTATCGGAAGAACGATCAGGCGTGGGTCGAGCAGAAAAACGGATCGATCGTCCGCCGCATCGTCGGTTACCGGCGCTTCGAAGGTCTCGTGGCAGCGACGGCGCTGGCGAATCTCTACGGGACAGTCAGGCTGTTCGTGAACTTCTTCCAACCCTCGTTCAAGCAGGCGGAGAAGCGGCGCGAGGGCGCGCGGATCCACAAGCGCTATCACAAGCCCGCCACGCCCTGCCAACGGCTTGCCCGCTACCTAGTGGCCCTTGCCTACCGGCATAATGATTTTTTGCTGCCCCGGAACCAAACCGCCAAGCCGGATTTGCATAAGAGCGCCGGTGAAACGCCCCCTAGCTTAGACCGGTCACTTGCGGGTCTGGCGATAGCCCGGTCCCCTCCGCCCGCTCCATGGCCGGACCAGCGCCTCGGATAGCCCAGCCGCGAAGCTTTCGCTTGCGTGTCAATCCCCGAACGCCGGTCCTAGCCGAACTTCACGCGATCCGCACCCGGCACAGACTAGTCGGGCAGCGACCGCGCCGATCTGGTAGCTCCAGCCCTTCGCCTGGCATCGCTGGATCAACGGCAGCGGGTCCAAGGACGTCACCCGCTTGCAACGGAGGCAGTCGGCTCGCAACCGATAATGGTGGCGGTGATAGTCGGCTATCGAATCGAGGCGCTTGCTTCCCATCGGCGGATTGGAACAGACTGGGAACATTCCCGCAAGGCGACCGCGCGTTCTTCTTTCAGCAAGAGGCTCAATCTCGCTCTGAGGCGATGTTGCAGAAAGCCCGGAATTGAGCCATTTTTGACCGTCCAGCCGGCTTGGTATAACATGGTTAACGGTTGGTAACGGGGAGCCGCAAAGGGCGCATCTGCCAGATAACGCGGCTTTAACCACTCGGGCTTATAACATTTTGTATGGAAACGAACCCTATCCCGGACGGTCGGCGCGAAGATCGCTATCAGATTGTTCTGGCGGGCCATTGCATCAATGGCGCGGGACGCCGTTCGGCTGCTGAAATCTCCGACCTTTCTACGCACGGCTGCAAGGTGAGGACCAGTTCGCTCCTTCTGGAGGAAAACGCGACGGTCTGGATCAAGCTGGGCAGTCGCGACCCGCTCCAGGGCGAGGTGCGTTGGCGCAAAGAGGATTTCGCAGGGGTAAGATGGGAAAATCCCCTGCATCCGGCGATCCTTGATCATATTTACGCGATGCACGATGCGAGCAAAGAATTGCCGCCAGTTGTGCCCGCCCCCAAGCAATTCGAACGGCGAGGTCCTTTACGGCGACTCGTCTAGGGGCTGCGTTGTGCCCTGTCGGACACCGCGCCGCGCTCTAACCATCCCGAGCAGACCAGCCGGATGCATGGCAAAAAAACCTGCCGAAGCAGGGCATTGAATCTGTTGTGCCGCCTCGGGGCGCATGAGCCGGGACAATGGCTGGCCAGTTGCTCCTCCGATGGTGTCCCACGGCGTGGTGTAGCTGGGGATGGTCCCCGCGTTTTCCGGCGTCAGCCTGGGCCGGTCATGTTCCGGTCACTGCCGAGAGCACGATGATCGGAATATCGCTGACGGGTGCCATGGTTTCAAGGGTCATGTAGCGGGCACGCCGGACCGCCCATTCGTCGCTCTGCTCCATGAGGATGGCCCCGACGAGCCGGGTGATGGCGGCTTCGTTGGGGAAGATGCCGACGATATACGGCTCGACCCGCTCGCCCCTCGTGGTCCAGCGCGCGGCCTCCTCGCGCTGCACGAGGACAATCAGGTCGCCTGCAGCGTCGCGAAGCCCCAATCGTGAAGGCCACTTGTATGGTTGTATGGCGACACATTCCGCCCAAAGATGCGATGTCACTCAGAGCCCAGGGAAGCGCGCTGGATCACGAGACAGACATTTCGCACCCCGGTTAGCACAACCGGCCAGATGGGGCTCAGCGGCCAGCTGAGGGCAACTGAGCGCGGCTCTACACATCTGACAATCAGGGTTGTTGAATAAATCTTCCCCAGATGATTGTCAGATCTATGCGGTCCGGGCGATAAGAAACCTAATATCCGGGCTCAGCCGTAGGTGATTTAGGATCAACTGCTCGTTTATAGTGTCACGACGTTGGACTTGCCCTAACCCAGCAGTGATAATTCCCCGATCACCCGTGAGATGGTGCCACACCTCATTATTTTTCGTGCTCCTGCGGCATTCATCGGTTGCCCTCCGCGACTTTACCAGCCAGACAGTTCCCACACCTGTGTAGCACCTGAAGAGACGTTGACCTCGACGGTAGGACCCACCGACACGACATCAACGCGCACCAGCCGTGGGCCGGTGGACCAAACGGGTTGGCTTCCGAACGAAGGCTGCCCATGACTGATCGTCGACTCTATCATGGCCTCGGCGAACCGATAGGACTGGGTATCTCGGTGAGGATAAGGTTTCCCGAAAAAGTGGGACCCGCACGTCGCATTCTTGATCTCGGTGTGAGGTCAGGGTCTGCATAGGCTCTAGAAGCCCCTCAGGACCCCCACAGAGCGCGATGCGCGTGGCGTTCGCCACACACCCAGCTTATTTTCGGATTTCGCTCTCTAAGGCCACTCCAAGGGCATTTTTGAACTGAAGTGACATTCCTACCGGCCGGGGGTCCGTGGTGGCCAGCCGGTCCGTCAAACACTCCGTGGACATGTCTGCTGCAAGACCACCGCGGATTTCGTTGTTAAGCCGAACTCTCGCTCGGGAGCGCAGAACATACACGCCGCGCTAAACTGGTTTCAACTGAAACTTTGACAAAACGAAAAGCATTTTCGTTTCTACCTGAGCGAAGCGAAGGTAGCTTAATCTACGGAATGTAACTGAATATAAGAAAGAGAAGTAAGAAAGAAGTAAGTAAGTGGCGGGCGCACGAGCGCGCACACCTGCGCGATTCCGCGCAGGCACGCGAGCGCACACACGAGGGCACACGCTCGCGCGCGTATACGCACACACGAGGGGACCGGCGTTCAAGGGGTTCCCGGCGAGCCAGGATTGCCCGAGAGAGCCCCGCGGATGTCCTCCCGATCAAGCTGTGAAAGCCCTTGCGGGCGAAGCTGCCTAAGAAGCTTTACCGCTGCGACCTCGCGGACCGCCAGCCATCGTTCGCCAGGGTGAGGGTCGCCAATGACTTCGGCGATGATCGCGAGGCGGTCAGGCGCCAGCTCTTCGATCGATGCCAACAGCGGCGCAACCTGCTTTTGCGCTCCGCTGACCGAAGGCGGCTCTAGGTTCCCTGTTTCACCCAGCGCTTCTGCGGCGTCAGGGAATCGTTGGCAGAAGACTGCCCAGGTGAAGCGTGCTTCATCCATCCCCAGCTGTCGGGCGAGAAGCGGCGCGCGCTCCACCGGGATCGCCATTCTGCCGTTCCCCATGTGGCTCAGCACAGCCGCTTGCCTGAAGCCCAGCTGGGCAGCAAGCGCGCGGAGCCCCCCGGGGTGTTGCGCCGTGTATTCTCGCAGCGCTCCCCCGAGCATTTCGACCGCTCTGGTTTTAGCTTGGCTGGGCATTTGATCCGGCACGATGTCCATTCTCCCGCTTGACGAACCAGTGGTTGTGTGTCAGATACAACACATGATCGAACCCGGCAAGACTTCACAAACTGTAGAGCGCGAGGCGTCTTCCGGCAAAGCGATAGCATTGTTTGCCAACGGACCTCTCCTGACAGAGCGGCAGGCCGCTGCAATCCTTCAACTTAGTCCAAGAACTTTGCGCATCGCCCGGCAACGCGGCGAATTGACGTATCAGCAGTTCGGGCGCTCGATCCGCTACACCGCCGCCGAGGTGGAGGGGTTCGTTATCCGAGCGACGGTGGCCAACGACCGGTCGCCGACGAAATCGACGCGATGTGTCCGAACCCGCGCCACCGCGACCATTATCCCCTTCTCAAAGCTCTGAACCCCGGCATGTCCGTGTTCAAACAGGCCGGGTCGCCATATTACCACTTCGACTTTCAGATCCGCGGGCAGCGTTCCTACGGCAGCACGTCGTGCACATCGAAGCGCGACGCAGAAGAGTTCGAGCGGCGAGAGCGCCAGAAGGCGGCGTTACCGAATCTGCAACGACCGCCGATCACATTGGACGAAGCATGTGGGTTATACGCTAGCAAGGTGATGGATGGCCCAAGCTGGCCGACAATCAAGTATCTTCTCCGAGAACTCAACAAGGGCTTGGGAAAGGGCCGGTTGCTGAACGACATCACCCAGCGTTGCATTCAGACCTTCTTTTCGTCGCGGCGAAAGTCCCGATCAAATGCCACAGTTAATCGTGAGATCGAAAATGCGCGTGCTGTATGGCGCTACGCCGATCGCAACCGATACGATGTCGGGGAGATGCCTGACTGGAGGGTGATGCGCCTGAAGTGTCCCAGTCGTCCACCCCGTGAACTTTCGTTCGACGAAGAAGACCGTCTACTACCCGCTCTGCGGTCCGATCTGCGCGGCGCCGTAGAGTTTGTGCTCAAGTCCGGCTGGCGCCGCAGCGAAGTGCTCAATCTGCGATGGTCTGATTGCGACCTGCAAAACAGGACAGCAGTAACCCGCATCAAGGGCGGAAACATCGTCTCGCGTCCGCTTACCAAGGCGATGGCGGCGATCGTTTCTGATCAACCGAAGGTTGGGCCGTTCGTGTTCACTTACGTCTGCCAGCAGAGCCGCGACAAGCGTCGCAAGGGCGAACGATACCCCCTGACGCCTACCGCGCTTCGTGGCCCCTTTGCCGAGGCCCTGAAGGTCGCTGGGATCGCCAACTTCAGACTGCATGATCTGCGGCACACTAGGGGCACGAGGATTGTGCGCCAGACTGGTTCGCTCGCAGCAGCGAAGGAGGCTCTCAAGCACAAGAGTATCTCGACCACGCTCCGTTACGCGCATGTGCTCGACGATGACACCCGGCGCGCACTCGATGAGAGCGAGTCCCGAAATAGTCCCGAACCTAGTGGGCTCGTTGAGGTAGAACCCGCGCAATCGCGCGCTTCCTAGCCCCTGCTGCATCACCGTGTAAACGAGATGCTCTACCAACTGAGCTAACCGCCCCACGGCGTGGAAACGCGCGAATTAGCGGGTTCTTGCCAATCGTCAATGACCGTATGCGGCTTTGAGCTGCCGGGAGATGCAGCCCGGAGCACTCAGAGTCCCGAAATAGTCCCGAAATGGATTTGCTCGTTCTTGTGCGCCTTCCTACCACCGGGCTGCGCCTCAGGTTCACCGAACGCTCTCTAGTGAAGAAAGCGCGGCTTTGAGCCGTTTGCAGGCTAAACTTGGGAGATGAAGAGTTTGGCAGCGATGAAGTTCGAAACGTGGAAGGGTGGTCCAGCGGCGGCACCCCGGCGATCGGCGCGACCATGTTCGAACGTGTTCCCCGACCCTCGGACTTCGGCTTTCCTGACGACCCATCCTTGTGACCCCCGGCGATGCGCAACAGCATTACCGAGGGCACCAGATCACTTCACATACGTGGGTTCGTGATCTGCCGGGAAGATCCGCCAGAAGCCGTCCTCGCAGACTGACCCCACTCCGGTCAGCCCAGCGTCCATATCTTCTCTGAGCGTCACCTGAGGCCCTCTCAGCAGCCAGGGCGACATCTCCTCCACCGTGGCGTTCTCGCCGCCGTCACCATACGCCAGACGGTTCCATACATCGAACAGTTCGCGAGCGTGTTCGCTGGTGTGCGCGAATACGATCACCACCTCGGCTTCGTCATCGACCTCGAAGCACCTCACGAGCGTCGCGGCAGGTCGGAGCGCCCCCAGCTGGGGCTCGTGTGGAGCTGCGACGTAGTAGCCCACTCGATGTCCGCACCAATAGGTGACACCCTCCACGCCTCTCCCGACAGCGTCGGCAAGCTGCGGCTGGAGGGCAAGCTCGTTCGCTCCCACCGCTCGGACCTGAGTCTTTCCGACAAGTTCTCCGGGATGATGGCGTTCTACCCATGATCGGAAGATACGGGATGCTCTGTCATCATCGGCTGCGATGACGGTGAGCGGTGCGGGAGCGACTTCGGAAGTGATTTGAAATACTCGTAACATGTTGAAACCTCACATCGTTGTTGGTGAGGTCGTTATGCGCGAGGTTGCGCTGGAATGCGGGTGGCTTCGGCGTGGACCCCTTAGGCTTACACTGCGTTGTGACACCATGCCGCGCTCCGTCCTGTTCAGCACTCTACCAAAAGCCACAATTTTTCCGAACGCGACCGCGGCATCACTCCCATGCAATTTCTGCGCGAGGTGGCGCGCCCGTGCGCGGCGCACTCCCAAGCCGGTTCTGCTTGTCGCCGCGACGGTTTTGGGCGCCGTGGTCCGGTTGCTATCGGTTGCCCGCCGCGGGCACTCATCACTCGCTAGCGTGCGAAGCAGTGACCTACGTCGGGTCGATCCAATCGATGATCGCTCGCAGGGGCGGTCGATGGGAAAGAGTCGCGGTGCTCTACCTGCTCGACAGCATTCGCATGCGTTCGCGAAGGCGACGACTCGTTCGATCAGCCCGCGTCCGCCATCGGGCGGACCATTCCATGCCCTTTGGTCATCGGCCTTTGCTTTCAAGGGCTGGAGGCCGTAATCGAGACGAACCTGATGGGTCGCACACGCATCTGGGGGACTCGGTGTGATGGCGATGCAATCCACGACCTCGCCGCCGAGGTACTGGGCGTTCATCAGCTATAGCCACCATGACTCGCGCTGGGGCCTCTGGCTGCACAAGGCGCTTGAGACCTATCGGGTGCCCCGCCGACTGATCGGCATGGCCAATCGCGACGGGAAAATCCCATCGCGCATCAGTCCGGTGTTCATTGATCGCGAAGAGCTTCCCACTTCGGCAAGCCTGTCGGGCAACATCGACCAAGCGCTCCAGAACTCGCGCTATCTGATCGTCATCTGCTCGCCACACGCGGCGCTTTCAACCTGGGTCAACGAGGAGATCAAACGTTTCAAACGCGGCGGCGGGGCGGACCGCGTCCTCTGTCTGATCGTTGGCGGCGAGCCCAACGCTTCGGACAAGCCCGAGCTGGGAGAACTCGAATGCTTCCCGTCCGCGGTTCGCTTCAACGTCACCTCGACTGGAACGGTTGGCAAGCACCGTGTCGAACCTATCGCCGCAGACGTGCGCAAGGGCGCCGACGGTGCGCATCGAGCGAAGATGAAGCTGGTAGCGGGCCTGCTTGGGGTGAACTTCGACGACCTGATGCGGCGCGAGCGACAGCGCCAGGTCGCAAGATATGTCGCCGCCATGGCAATCGCGTTGCTCATCGTCGCTGCGATTGGCACGGTCTGGTATCGCGGACATCAGGCGACGCTCGAAGCGGAGCGCCAGCAGGAATCGCGACTCGCCCAGCTGCTGTACCAGAAGGCGGTCACTGCCGATCAGCAGGACGACGGGCGGACTGCCGCGCTGTATGGCGCCGCGTGGATCGAACATAGCCTGCAGGCTGGCGAACTCGACGGGCGGGTAAAACTGACGAGCGAGGAGCGGCTCGATCTGCGCCGCAAGAAGGATTTCATCAGCTCGCTTTCGACGAGCGTCGTGTCCGGGCAAAGGCTGGCCGATCCGAAATTCGAAGGTCCGTTAGCCAGCTCGCCCGACGGCAAGCTGTTAGGCTGGGCCCGCGGCGACGGAACACTGGTCCTTGCCGATGCGAAGAACCCTGGTTCGCAGCACATCCTCAATCCGCGAGTTGGCGCCATCAGCGCTTTGGCGCTCGGCGATCATGGCCTGATTGGCGTTGGCTCCCAGGGCGGAGGAGTTGTCCTGTGGCGACCAGTTGACAAACGATGGCACTCCTTGCGCCGCGCTGGTCCCGCGGTCCGCTCGGTCCGCTTTGCCCCCGATGCGCGCCTGCTCGCCGCCGCGGGCGATGGTCCGGGTGTTGAACTTTGGAATGTTGGCGAAGGGGCGAGCGTTCGCCCTTCCGTCAAAGTTCTTGGAGCGGATCAGGATCACTATCACGCGCTCGCGTTCACGAGCGACGGCACCCGGCTGGGCGCGGTTGCGGACGGACGCAAGGGAAAAACCCTTGCGGTTTGGGATCTCGCCAGTGGATCACCGGTCGGGTCGGCGAGAACTTTTAGCGACGTGCCCTTGTCGCTTGCTTTCAGCGGCGACGGGCGGTGGATCGCCGTGGGTCTGTTCGACAGCACCATCCACGTCTTCGCGCCAGGCGAGAGCTCTGCCGAAAGAGTTCTGACCGGTCACACCCGTCTCGTCGGCGCGCTCGCCTTCAGTCCAGACAGCCGGCTTCTGGCGAGCGGCAGCGATGATTGGACCGCGGCCCTGTGGGAGACGGCTTCGTGGGATCGCTTCGCCACGCTCACCGGATATGTGCGGCCCATCGGCAACGTAGCCTTTGCCGACGAAGGTCGAGCCTTGCTCGCTGGCAGTCCCGAGGACCATGTCCTCCAGCTCTGGAACTTGCCCAAACCGCTCGATGTGGCCGCGACCGCGGCGCATTCCGGGGCCACCCGCGCGGTAGAATGGAATCGGGCAGGCAATGTTCTGGCTTCCGCGGGAGACGATCACGCGATTCGGTTGTGGAACCCCGTGACGCTGCAGCCCCTGGGCGTTCCGCTACCGCGGCTTCACACCGACGCGGTCCGCGCAATCAGGTTCTCCCCCGAGGGCAAGTATCTCATCTCGGCCGGGCGTGACGGCAATATCATCGCGTGGGACTGGCAAGCCCGGCGCCCGGCCGGTGGACCCGTCCAGGGTCACGATCGCTGGATATTCGATCTGGCTGTCTCGCCTGATGGAAAGACGCTTGCGACCGCGAGCTGGGATAACACCGTCAGGCTGTGGTCAATGCCTGGCCTGCGCGCCCTGGGCCGGTTGCAGGAAAAGTCGGGCGCCGTGGGAGGCGTGGCGTTCTCACCCGACGGTCGGCTGACAGCCTCGGCGAGCAACGACCATTTCGTCAGGCTGTGGGATCCCCGCTCGGCAGACGAGACTGGCAGCGCAGGTCCTCTCGCCGTCCTGGCCGGGCACACCGAGGTAGCGCGAGCCATCGCCTTCAGCCCGGACGGGGCGATGCTTCTGTCGGGAGGCGGCGACGGTCGCATAAAAATCTGGGATGTCAGGTCTTGCCTCGCTGCTCGAAAATGTGGTCCTCGAGGCGACCTCATGGGCCACCACGAATTCATGATCTGGACGCTTGGCTTCAACCCTTCAGGTTCGCTGCTTGTCTCGGGCTCGCAAAGCAACAATCGGCAGACCCTCCGGCTGTGGGATTTCAAGCTCGGCAGGGTCATCGCTTACCTCACCGGACATCAGGGCTTTGCACTTGCCGCGCGCTTCAGCCCCGACGGAAAGCTGCTCGCATCGGGTGGCAACAGCGGCGACCTGCGAGTGTGGCGCGTGCGGGACTTCTGGCCGCTTCCCCAGCACCCGTCCGTTTCGGCCGGCCATGCCTTACTGAGCTTCCTGGCCCGACCCCCTTACAGCCACGCATCGGCGCGCGCTCTGACCTGCAAGATAGGCGCCACGACCGGGCTAGAGATCGTCGGAAGCGATGCGACTCCGGCTGAGCCGGGTAGACGGTCATGCTGAGCAGCGCGCCCAGACTGCGGCTTGCGCTGTCGGTGCTGGCGCTTCCGACCGCCTTTGAGCTCGGCCAGTTTTCGACTTGCGCGCCCGATCGCGAGGCTGGCGTTTCTGCCTATCCCGCAATCTATTTCCTCGCCGATCCGGGCGTGGTCCGTCAGGATCTGGTATTTCGCGTCCAGGAAGCGCTTGTCGCCCGCGGTATCGATCCGGGTCCCATCGACGGCAAGACCGGCGGAAGAACGCGCAGGGCTATTGCGGCCTTCAGGAAATGGTCGGGCCATCACGGCGACGACGCGATTACCCCCGAGCTCCTCATCTTGCTGCAGCGTTGGCCCTGAGAATGGCTGCAACGGATCCTCATGATTCCCCCAGGCGATCCGATTGGCTGGCGCCGCTGTTGTTCGTGACAACGGCGAGCTTGCTCGCCAGCTGGCGCTACGCCGCCTGGGGGTTCAATCCCACGGATGACGGCTTCGTTCTCGCTTACGCGCGGCGGATTCTCGAAGGTCAGGTTCCGCATCGCGACTTCATCGCGATCCATCTTGCCGGCTCGGGCTACCTCCACGCCCCGTTCGTCGCGTTCGGCGGCGAACATACGTATCTGATCTCGCGGGTCTTCGTCTGGGTGCAACTGGCTTTTATTGCGTGCGCATGGACCGAGCTCTGCGCGAGATTCGCCGAAACCCGACTTCCGCTGGCCATGAAGGTCGCCATCGCGCTGATCAGCCTCACTCTCTCGGCACACTATTTTCCCGACATGGCCTGGCACACGATCGACGGGCTGTTCCTGATCAGCGCAGGACTGTGGCTGAGAGTCGTCAACCCTGGCCGAGTTCGCTTTGGCGGCGATATTCTCCTCGGCGCCGCGATCCTGTGCAAACAGAACTTCGTTTTCTGTGTGCCTCTCATCATCCTCCTGTGCGAGCAACGCCAGCGCGGCATGGCAGCACTCTGTGTGATTGCGCTGCCCACGATCTATGTGCTCGGCGTGATCATCTCGGGCGGCGCCACCGATGCCTGGGCCCAACTCACCACCCAAAGCGATCTGGCGACTCCCGGCTTCTACAAATACCTCTGGGAGCCCGCCTACGCAGGTGGCGCTGTCATCGGACTGCTGACCATCATGCTCCTTCGCAGTCGTTCCGAGCGCGAGCAGTCCGAAGCGGACCAAGCGGCGACAGACCTCGCCGGCCTGGCGATCGTACTTGTGCTGATCGTCGGAGCGGCGAACGCAATGACCCAAGGCCGCTACCTGGGTTCGCCCGCCTTTGGACTGTTTGGCCTAGCCTGTGGCGCCACGCTCGCGCTGGCGGCGCAATCCTCACCACAGGATGCGCGCTGGAGGATTGGTCTCATCGCCGTTGCGGTAGGCTGGTGCACGGCTCTGTCGATCGGTTACAACACCCCGGCACTGGCCGCGGGGGCTGCGGTGACCTTCTTGCTCCAGATCTGGCTGCCCCGAGCCCGGAGCCCCTACAAGGTGCGATGGGTCGCCGCCGCCCTGGTGGGGATGGTTGGGGTTTGGTGCCTGTGGGCCTTCGACCTTGCACGAATGAAGTTCGTCTATCTCGAGCGACCGGCACGCGAACTGACCTGGCGCCTCGATGGAGTGCTGCCGGGGGGTGCCGGGTTGCGCACCGATCGCAACACCTTTTTCGTGCTGCGCGAGTTGCGGGCGTTAACCTCATCCGCCGATGGACGATATGCCGTCCTTCCCGACTTCGCAGGCTGGTGGCCCGCGGCCGAGCAAGTCAATCCATTACCTGTCGATTGGCCGCAGTGGATCGAACTGGGATCGCCGGTTCTGAGAACTCGCGCCATCGCCGCCATGAATGCGCAGCGCGGCAAGCTCATATTCGTGGTCGCCAAGTACGAGACGCCGTCGCTGGCCAACGGGTTCACGCCGGCGTCGATCAGCTTTCGCTATCCCTTGGCCGCTTACGTGCGAACGCATTACACCAGGATCGGCGAGACCGCCTATTTTGAGATTTACCGTTAGCAAGGGGAACAGAGACATGGCTGGCCCATCAGCGGTCGTCGTCTATTCCGGCCATATGTTCGAAGCCGGCTGCGCGGAAGAGACCGCGCTTGCCGCGCGTGTCGCCGAGACCCTGGCCGCGCTCGGCGCGATGGAAGCGTTCGGTCCGCTCGCATGCGGTGGTGACATTCTGATTGCCGAAGCGATGATCAGAAAAGGCGGCAAGGTCCACGTCGTCCTGCCTTTCGCCGAAGACGATTTTCTGGCCCAGTCGGTGCGCTGCGGGGGCGATGAATGGCTGCCACGCTATCGCCAATGCCGCGATGCGGCAGCGTCGCTGCACTTCGCGACTCCGGGGGCCTATGTGAACGACGACAATCAGTTCGCCTATGCCACGCGGCTGGCGATGGGCCTCGCCGCGCTTCGCGCCCGCGAGCTTGACGGCGAGGCCGTGCAGGTCGCGATCTTCGACGAGACTGCCAGGTCATATTCCGAAACCGGTCTCGCCGGGACGAGAGCCGACACCGGGGCGTGGCAGAAGCTGGGCAAACGAACGGTGACGATCCAACCCGGGCCCGTTGGCCGGAACTTGCGCTTCCCCCCTCGTTTGCCGCCCGTATACGATGCACAACGTGCGATCCGCTCGATACTCTTTGCCGATTACAAGGGCTTCTCGGCGCTGGGGGAACGTGAACTGCCTTTGTTCATGCGCGAGGTCATGGGGCGGGTCGGCCAGGTACTCGACGATTTCGGCGAGCACGTCGAATTCCGTAACACCTGGGGCGATGCGCTCTATGCGATCATCGATCAGCCCACTGTCGCCGCCCGCGTAGCGCTTTCATTACAGGATCGGCTGGCCGACCTGCCCCTGGGCCTAATTCCAGAAAAAGGCGAAGCGGGGATGCGAATCGGGCTTCATTTTGGACCGATCTATAAGGGCACCGACCGCGTCACCCGCGCCGCCTTGTGGTACGGCGGTGAAGTCAATCGCACCGCCCGGATCGAGCCGGTCACCCCGGTGGGCGGGGTCTATTGCACCGAAACTTTTGCCTCTGCGCTCGAACTGGAGGGCGATGATGGCTTCTGCCTGAGTTCGGTAGGCGAGAAGCAATTACCCAAGGGATTCGGCAGTGTCCAGCTTTACCGGCTCGCGGCCATGAGCGCCCCATCCGTACCGGTCGGTCCATCCCACTCGATCGCCGCGCCGAACTCCTGATAGTAATACGTCAACGACATCTACCGGGGGACACGGTAGGTTATGAAAAGATCGAGGCCAAGCACACTGATTCGTGACAGCGTCTTCTCAGAAAGATTAATAGTGAAGTATTCTGAATCTTGCGAAAATGGCCCCGGTCCATCTACGATGTCGGTCTCTGTTGCTCTACGTGTAATATGTAGAGTACGTCTCAGCGGGTTTGCCTCCTTAACCAGAGAGGCCAAAGCATCGATTCCTCCAATTCGTTCAAATAGCGCGCAGACCCCGTTATCCCAATAACCTAGTTCATAGTCATACTTGAAATCGCTATGAAAATTCCATTGAATTGCTTCGAGGAGAACTGGAGAAAATTTCCCCCCATCGTTAAAGGAAAAATCGATTTGATCGTCCATAAGTTGTCGAACATTCTCGGGAACGCTTCCGTAGAAGACCCATTTCATGGCAAATGAGTTAGTTCCCTCAGTCATGGCACCAGTCTCCGTCAAGTGCCCTGCGTTTGTGACAGGGTCCCCATCTCTGGAGCTCCCCCCCGATGGTGGCACCCGGATTGATGATCGAGTTTAGCGCCAGGGGATCTAGCTTGACAACGCTCGACTTCGTGCACCAGCAGACCTGTCACTGATCTGAAAGCGCGGTTCATCCGCTGGATGGTGGGGCGAGTTGCTCCTGACACCGACGATCCGGTTACGCGCGCCGCCTTTGTCGATGCGGTGATGGAAGCCGCGGCGGAACCGTTTCTGCTCATCGAGGTCACCGACGACCTGCTGCACAGG
>JAUYQH010000197.1 GCA_030697365.1 Novosphingobium sp.
CCCGATAACGGCAATCTCGACAAGGCGCGCCGCCTGCTGTGGCCGATCAAGCAGAAATACGGCAATAAGATCAGCTGGGCCGACCTGTTCATTCTGACCGGCAATGTCGCGATCGAAAGCATGGGCGGTCCGGTGTTCGGCTTCGGCGGTGGACGCGCCGATGTGTTCGAGCCCGAACGCGACATTTACTGGGGCAGCGAAGACAAGTGGGTCAACGAAGGCGTCCAGACGCGTATCGACCCCGACAAGGGCATGGAGGCCCTCGAAGGCCCGCTTGCCGCGATTCAGATGGGTCTGATCTACGTCAACCCGGAAGGGCCGGGCGGCAATCCCGATCCGCTGCAGTCGGCGCGCGACATGCGCGCGACCTTTGAGCGCATGGCGATGAATTCCGAAGAAACGGTCGCGCTGACCGCGGGCGGCCACACCTTTGGCAAGGCGCATGGCAATGGCGACGCTTCGCTGCTCGGCGCCGCGCCCTCGGGCGGTGACCTCACCGCCTTGGGCTTCGGCTGGGTCAGCAGTCATGAGAGCGGCGGGATCGGCGAACACACGGTAACCAGTGGGATCGAAGGATCGTGGGTCAACACCCCTACCGAATGGTCGGAGAATTATTTCCGCCTGTTGCTCGATTATGATTATGAGCTCGTCCATTCGCCTGCCGGCGCACAGCAGTGGCAGCCGATCAACCAGAAGCCGGAGGATATGGCTCCGGCGGCGTGGGATTCGAACATCAAGGTTCCGACCATGATGACGACGGCCGACATGGCGCTCAAGATGGATCCCGAGTTCCGCGCGATCAGCGAAAAATTCCGCAACGATCACGAAGCCTTCAAGGACGCTTTTGCGCGCGCCTGGTTCAAGCTGTGTCACCGCGACATGGGACCGAAGGTCCGGTATCTCGGCCCCGAGGTCCCGGCCGAAGACCTGATCTGGCAGGATCCGATCCCCGCCGGCACGATGCCTTCGGACGCCGAAGTCGCGGCGGTGAAGGAAAAGATTGCCAATAGCGGCCTGACCGTCAGCCAACTGATCAAGACCGCCTGGGCCTCTGCCAGCACCTATCGCAAATCGGACCATCGTGGCGGTGCCAATGGCGCGCGCGTTCGCCTGGCACCGCAAAAGGACTGGGAGGTCAACGAACCGGCGATGCTGGCGAAGGTGATCGAAACCCTCGACGGGCTGCGCGGCAATTTATCGATCGCCGATGTCATCGTCCTCGGCGGGGTGGTCGGGCTGGAAAAGGCTATCAAGGATGCGGGCTTCAACGTCGCGGTGCCGTTCACCGGCGGCCGCGGCGATGCGACTGCGGAACAGACTGACGCCGACAGCTTCGAGGTGATGGAGCCCGAGGCCGATGCGTTCCGCAACTATCTCGGCAAGAAGAAGCTGGCGATCAAGACCGAGGAAATGATGCTCGACCGCGCCTCGTTGCTCGGCCTGTCGGTACCCGAAATGACGGTGCTGGTTGGCGGGTTGCGGGTACTCGGCGCCAATCACGGCGAGCGTGGGCATGGTCATTTCACCAAACGTTCGGGTCAGCTGACCAACGACTTCTTCGTCAACCTGCTCGACATGACCAATGTCTGGAAGGCCGTCGATGGGTCGGACGATCAGGAATATGTCGCCACCGACCGCAAGGGCGGCGGCGAAACCTGGCGCGCCACCCGAGCAGACCTGGTGTTCGGTTCCAACTCGGAGCTGCGCGCGGTCGCCGAAGTCTATGCCGAAACGGGCCATGAGGAGAAATTCGTCAAGGATTTCGTCAAGGCCTGGACCAAGGTGATGAATGCCGACCGGTTCGACCTCGCCTGATCGGGATCAGCCGAACAGATGACGGGTCGCGACCCGCCCCCGGGGACATGGGCCTGGGGGCGGGTCTTTCTTTTTGGGGCATGGGCTCGCCGGTTCGTAGAAAGCAGCGAGTTCTCCCGCGAAGGCGGGAGCCCATCTCCCGCTGGTTCATGTTGAACCCACCGGCGATGGGTCCCTGCCTTTCACGACGGGGACGATGGTGACGCCGTCGAGCGCGCGTCCATTGCGCTCAATGTTAACAATGTAAAATTAGACTTGACCGCCTGGGCCGCCCCGGGCCATGTTGACGGCGACAACATTGAGTCGCGGAAAGGATGCGCCATGCGAACCTTGCTCTATGCCATCGGGCCGATGCTGTTCGATTCGCTCGGCATCATCGTTTTCGCGGTGTTGCTGGCCGTGGGTGCCGGGATCGTCACCGCCACGGTCGCCGGGACGGTCGTCGCGGTTGCGGTCGTCGGCTATGAACTCGCGCGCGGGCACAAGGTCGCGGCGTTGCAGTGGATCAGCCTGGCGTCGGTGCTCCTCGCCGCTGCAGCGACGCTGTTTACCGGCGATCCGCGTTTCGTGATGGCGAAGCCAACGATCGTTTATCTGATCGTCGGAACGGTGATGCTGCGCAAGGGCTGGCTCAACCGCTATATTCAGCCCGAGCAACTGGCACTGGTCGGCGACGTGATGGACCGGTTCGGTTTTATCTGGGCGGCGATGATGTTTGCGAGCGCGGGACTCAACCTGGTCGTCGCGGTGTTTTTCACCGCATCGTGGCCGTTGTTCATCGGGATATTCCCGCTGGCGTCGAAATTCGGTCTGTTCGCGGTCCACATTGCGGTGGTACATTTCATCGGACAAGCACGGCTGCGGCGTGGTGCGGGCGGCCAGTTGGAACCGCTCGCCGCAGAATAATTGAACCGATCCTCCCAAACCCGTTCGTGCCGAGCTTGCCGAAGCACCGTCCTTCCTTTCAGCGTTACCGAAGAAGAACGGCCCTTCGAAAAGCTCAGGGCGAACGGAAGATGGGTGTCAGGTCGGCCTAGTCGGCGTCGAGGCCGTAGGCGGTGTGCAGAACACGCACCGCGAGTTCGGTTTCATCCTCGTCGATCAGCACGCTGACCTTGATCTCGCTGGTCGAGATCGCCTGGATGTTGATACCGCGATCGGCAAGCGCGCGGAACATCGTGCTCGCAACCCCGGCGTGGCTCTTCATACCGACCCCGACGACGCTGATCTTTGCCACCTTGTCGTCGCTGATGATGCGGTTGAAGCCGATCTTTTCCTTCGCGGCGTCGAGCAGGT
>JAUYQH010000023.1 GCA_030697365.1 Novosphingobium sp.
GGAGCCCGCACTGGCCCGCTAAGCGGGCCCTCTGCGCGTTCTGAGCGGCGCTTCGCGACTTCAGCGACGATTATCCTGGCCGGTCCAGCGATCACGCTGCGACCGGCAAAATCTTCAAATCGCGTTGTTCACGGGCAACGAGCTAAGCATACTACGCCGAGCGCAAGCGCTGCACCTGCTCATTAGACTTGTAGCATCTTGCTATGGTCCATTGGAAGAACTGGTTCATAAGGCGCAATACGCCAGGGGCAATCCCGATGGCAGATTGGTGAGCGTTGGGTCATGCGCCGAAATGGACAGGCCCGTGGTCAGCCGTTATCGTTCCCGCAAGGAGAGAGGCCCGCGGCGCGGCCTCGCTTTTAGGCTGCGCGCATTATGTTGGTCCAAATCGTCACGCTCGTGATATTCGCGGCCGTATTCGCCGTAGGGGAGATCCGCCGCGCGAATGTTGGAATCGTGATGGTTGCGGCGGCTTCAGGCGTGGGGCTCCTTCTGGCGGGCCTCACGGTAGAGGACATTGTGGAAGGGTTCCCAACAGGCATCCTCATTCTGCTCGTCGGCGTGACTTTTTTCTTCGGAATCGCCAAGTCCAACGGAACGATTGCACGGATTGTCGATTGGGCGTTGACGCTGGTCGGGACGAGTTCGGGAGCTGTCCCCCTTACATTCTTTGTCCTCAGCGCTCTCATTTCAGCAATGGGATCGCCGCTGGGTGGGCTGGTCATGGCGCCGATCGGAATGCTGGTCGCACATCGCAGCCGGATTGACCCCATGTTGATGGCGCTGGCGATTGGATGCGGCATATCTGCCGGGGGCTTCGCGCCGACCTCGCTGTTCGGATTAGTGGTCACGGGGACGGCCCATGCCGCAGAAATCCAGTTGAGCCCCCTGACACTGTTCGCGGCAGCCATAACGACCAACTTGGCATTGTTGGGCGCAGCCTATTTCTTGTTCTCTGGACGCTCTGCGCCGGACGCTCGGTCGGTAACTGCATCGGTCAGCTTCGGGCATGAAGAGCCAGAGCCGGTGACCGCTGTCTTCTGGATCACAGTCGGCGCTATGCTAGGCCTCGTAACCGCCGTAATCGTGCTGTCAGCGCTTGGCCGGTCGCCCGATGTAGGCCTACTTGCCCTCGCGTTTGGCGCGGTCCTAAGTCTGATTTACCCGGCCGATGCGCGTCAGGCGCTGAAGGAAATCGACTGGTCCACCGTGTTGCTCGTAGGAGGCATCGTCACCTACGTGGGAGTGCTCGAGAAGATCGGTGCGGTCGACCTGCTTGGCGTCGGCGCGATGAGCATCAGCACTCCCCTTCTCGCCGCCCTTGTACTCTGCGCAGTCTCTGCATTGATCTCGGCTTTTGCCTCAACTACCGGAATCCTAGCGGCGCTGATCCCCTTGGCGATCCCCTTGGCCCAGCAGGGCGATATTCCAGGATGGGCGTTGGTCTGCACGCTCGCGCTTTGTTCATCGGTCGTGGACGTATCGCCATTCTCGACGGTCGGAGCAGCGCTGATAGCAAGCGCCCCAGATCCGGGCGAACGGCCGCGAATGACCACGCTGCTAGCACGCTGGGGCCTCTCCATGGTCGTAATCGCACCAGTCATCGTCATGGGCGGGCTCATCCTCGTCGCGAAGGTGGGTTAGCCGAAGGCCGCGGCCAAGGCGGCGAAGTCGCCGCGCCGGATGGCCGGCGGCTGTTACAGCGCGTTGCGCGCTCGGTTTCGCCCGGAGAGCTGGGCCAGGAACTTGAAGCTAGGCCCCGACTGTGAAACGTCCAGCGAAAGCGCAGTGTCGCCGGCGAGCTCGCGTATGGTCGGCATGTACTTGGGATATGGAGGGCCGCGGTCGCCATCCGCGGGCAGCCGGAGCGGTCGGCTCGTGGTGAGCAGAAACGCAGCCGAGCAGCGAGGGTGACATCAGTTCTTCCCGTCAGCTTTCGGCCAGCCTTTGCTTAAGCTCGCTCTTCAAAATCTTGCCCATCGAGTTCCGAGGAAGCTTGTCGATGACAAATACCTTCTTCGGCGCCTTGTAGTTGGCGAGCCGGGCTTTGACTGAGTCGATCACTTCGACATCTGTGGGAGGCGAGGCAGGATCCCGGGGTGCCACGAAGGCTACGACGCATTCGCCGAAGTCCGCATGCGGGCCGCCGACCACGGCCGACTCCAAGACCGAGGGTAGTTCATCGATCACCGCCTCCACCTCAGCCGGATAAATGTTATAGCCGCCACTAATCACGACGTCTTTGGCGCGGCCAGTGATCCAGACATAACCTTCGGGGTCGACCCAGCCGAGGTCCCCTGTCCGAAAGTAACCGTCAGGCGTAAGTTCGGCCTTCGTCGCGCGGGACTGGTTAAGGTAGCCCGAAAACAGGCCCGGCCCTCGTGCTTGGATCATGCCAATCTCGCCGGTCGGAAGCGGTCGGTCCGCCTTGTCAGCGATCCGCAACTCCACGCCGGGAAGATGCGGCCCGACGGAGCCAGCCCGGCGACCGCCTGCGAGCGGATTAGAGCAGAGGATCGTGCATTCGGTCGAACCGTAGCGTTCCAAGATCCGATGTCCGGTGCGCTCTTCGAAGGTGCGGTGCAATTCGGCAGTCAACGGTGCCGAGCCGCTCACGAAGAGCCGCAGGTTTCGGCAGCGGTCACGCGTTAGTTCGGGAGCGGCGACGAGACGGGAGTAGTAGGTCGGGACACCCATGAACACGGTCGCGCGCGGCAGCGCGGCCAGCACCGCACCGACTTCAAATCCCCCATGCAACCGGACCCGCGCGCCGCTGATCAGTGCCACGTTAAGGGAAACGAACAGCCCGTGGGCGTGGAACGTCGGCAAGGTGTGCAGCAGGATGTCGTTGTCAGAGAAGCCCCAGATGTTGGCCAAGGTGCGCGCGCAGAACGAGATGGCCCGATGGCTGATGATCGCCCCTTTGGGCCGGCCGGTCGTTCCTGATGTATAGAGCAGCGCCGCAGGCTCCGACTCGGTCAGGGACACGGCGTTGAAATCGGCATCTGCAGCCTGCGCCAAGCCTTCGAACTCCCCCTCGCCGTTCGGCCCAAAGTCGAAGAGCCGGGTACGAGCCGGGATCCTCTCGGCGTTCAAAGGCTCCGCACCTGGAGTTCGAAAGAAGACGGCAGGCCGCGCGTCCTCTAGAAAATAGGCCAGCTCGCTTGGGCGATAGGCCGTGTTGAGCGGCAGATAGCAAAAACCGGCGCGCAGGCACGCCAAGTAAAGAGCCAAGGATTGGACTGACTTGTCAACTTGGACCGCAATGCGGTCCCCTTTCGTGCAGCAGAGCTGGCACAGGGCTCCGGCATATCGACCGGCGAGAGCGTCGAGTTGCTGGCGTGAGACCGTCTGGCCGTTGTCGCACTCGAAGACGACCGCCGATGGGTTGCTAGCAACAGTCGACTGGAAGAACCGGTAAAAGTTACCGTCCGTCATTTCAGACTCTCCAAATCTCGTTCTATGCAGTATCGCGCGCCTCTCCTAGGCGTCGGCGAAATTCGGGGGTCGACCCTCCGACCGGGCGGCCAGCCCTTCGCGCGCGTCGGCGCAGCTGAGGCTCTCGATAAAGCGTTCATTGACAAACGCCGGTTCGGCTTTGCCCCTGTGGATGGCTTCCAGAGACTGCTTGAGTCCGCGAAGCGAGCGCGGTGACCGTTCCGCCAAGCTACCGGCCAATGCGCCTAAGCGGGCCTCGAGATCCTCGCCTGCACAGATCTCGTCGAGAAAGCCTATCCGCTGCATTGTCGCGGTGTCGATCTGCTCGCCGGTTAGGAACAGGCGCTTGGCTGCGACCAAGCCCAGGCGCTCCACGAACCGCCGCAGACCAGAGTAGTAGAACTCGATTCCCAGCCGAGCCGGCGACATCTGCAGACGGCAGCCCTCCGCCCCTATGCGGAAGTCGGCGGCCAACGCTAGGTCAGTGGCGCCGCCGTAGACGTCGCCGTTCAAACCGCAGATCGTCGGCACCTCCAGAGCTTCCAGGTGGTCGCACATCTCCGCAAATCTGCTGGTGAGCCCTGCCGCGTCCGGGCCGGCTAAAGCCGTGAGATCGAAGCCCGAACTGAAGCTTGGCCCATGCGCAGTGATCACTACGACGCGCACCTCCCGACGCGCGGCAGCGTCACTCAATATCGAAGACATCGTAGCGATGTCTGCAGCCTCAAACCGGTTGTGGCGCGCGGGGCGATTGAGGGTGATCCAGGCCACGCCGCCTTCAAGCCTGAAGGAGGGACAGCCGTCAGATGGGCTCTTCATTTGCGCACATTTGCAAAAAAAAATATACCAAGCAACATAAAATAAAATATATGTCGATGTGATGGCTGGAACCGCACACATCAAGAGCCCCTATCGCACGACGGAAATCGCGCGATGGATACGCGATGAGATTGAACGGGGTGGCTTCCGTCCGGGTGATCGGCTGGAGGAACGGCCGTTGTCAGAGCGGTTCAAGGTCTCCAAGACTCCGGTTCGCGAAGCCCTGATCCACCTTTCTTCGCTGGGTCTGGTGGAATTGCGCCAGCGACGGGGGGCGACCGTCACGCTCCTTAGTCCCGATCAGATCGTGTCGATGTTCGAGCTTATGACGGAACTGGAGAGCGTGGCATCGAAGCTAGCGGCCGGACGAATATCGCCCGACGATCTCGAAGAGATGGCGAGAATCCACGATAGCAGCGAGGTCCATTTCAACAACGGGGACGTCAACGCCTACTACGCCCTGAACCGCGAATTTCACGAGCGCCTGTACCGCGGGGCCGGAAACCCTTACCTGGAAGCCAGTATCAAGGACATTCGCG
>JAUYQH010000033.1 GCA_030697365.1 Novosphingobium sp.
CGCGAAGGCGAGGATCGCGACCTGGGCGTTGTTGCTGAACAGCGCAGCGGCGAACACCCCCAGCCCGTCCTGCCCGTCGCTGCCATAAAGCGTGCCGCGCAGCGTCGCCGCGTCGGCGCCGGGGCGGCGGGCGTCGGCCAAACCTTCCGGGATCAGCGCGCCGTACCACTCGGGATCGTTCGCGACGAGCAGCCAGCCGACCGCCGCCCCCGCCAGCATCACCGCCAGCGCGATGACGATGTCCGGCCCGATCCCGCGCACCGCGCGACCCCAGTCGCCCCCCAGAAACCGCCGCAGCCAGCCCCACAGGCCCACGCGCGGACCGTAGACCAGAAACCACGCGCGCTGCGCCAGGCTTTCGAGATAGGCCAGCGTCCCCGCATCGAGCGAAGTTTCGCGGGCGATGGCCAGGCTTGAGGCGACCGTCCGGTAGAGCACCGGCAGCGCGAGGATGTCTTCGTCCGAGAGGCGCGACAGCCGCCCTTTCTCCATCCGCTCTACGATGGCTTCGAGCCGCTTCCAGTCGCCCTCGCGCTCGAGCCGGAAGCGGTCCGAGCGCAGCGCCGCCTGCTCGACCGCGAGCACGGGTTCGGGCGCCTTGCCCAGCCAGCGCGCCAGCGGGCTCACCCGATCGCTCCGCTGCGCTTGAGCGCCAGGTAGGCTTCGAGCAACCGCGTGCCGATCTCGCGGTAGGGCGCCTCGACGATGTCCACCCCCAGCCGCCGCAGCCGGGCGAGGACCAGCGCGCGCTGGCGGGCGAGCGCATCGGCGGCGACCGCGACCCCGATCGCCTGGACGCTGACGGGCTCGCGCGTGGTCAGGTGCTCGATCTCCTCGTCGCGCAGCACCACGAACAGCACGCGGTGGCGCTCGACCAGCCGGGCGACGCTCTCGATCATCAGCTCGGCCCCGGTCGGATCGGTGAACTCGGCGAACAGCACCACCAGGCTGCGCCGCTGGAGCCGCGCCGCCAGCGTGCTGAGTGCGAGGGTGAAGTTGGCTTCCTCGGGGCGGTAATCGAGCTCGGCGGCGGCGGCGTGGAGGCGGTGGAACTGGCGGGTATCGGCGATGAACGGGGTCGCCACCAGCACCCGCGCCGCAAACCCGAACAGAGCCACCCGGTCGCCCGCCTTGAGCGCGACGAACGCGGTGGTCAGCGCCGCGGAAACCGCGCGATCGATCCGCGGCATGCCTTCGACCGGCTCGCACATCGCCGGACCGCAATCGAACGCGAACACGATAGGCAGATTGCGTTCGGCCTCCATCTCCTTGGCCAGCAGGCGGACGTGGCGCGCCGAGCTTTTCCAGTCGATCCGCCGCCGGTCCATCCCCGGCTCGTACTCGGCGAGCGCCTCGAACTGGCTGCCCTCGCCGCGGATGCGCCGCGCAATCAGCCCGAACTGCGCGTCGCGCAGCAGGATCTGCAACGCCGGGCTGCGCGCGGGGGCGAGGTTGGGGCGGATGCGGATCGTCCGATCGAGTGGTTGGGTGCGCTGGCGCCAGGCGAGGCCGAGCGGTCCCGGCCAGCGCAGCCACAGCGCCGAGATGGGCGCGGAACCGCGGCGGTTGGGGATCAGCTCGGCGCTGCCCGACCAGCTGGTGCTCGCCGGATCGAAGGCGAGGGGGAGGGCGACACGTCCGTCGTGGGCAAGCCGGGGGTCGAGAGCGAGCGCGGCTTCGGGGGCGGCCTTGCCGCGGCGCCCGACGAAGTCGGCGAGGACCGTGAGCGCCAACGGCTCGCCGATTTCGGCGTCGCCCGGCGCGATCAGGCGGACATCCTCCACGCGCCCGGCGAGCGCCGCATCGACCGCGACCAGCGCGAGGACAATCAGCCCGATCAGCGGCGCCAGAACCCACGCCGCCTCGGCTACCGCGGCAAGCAACAGCGCCAGCGGCGCGAAGGCGACCAGCAGCAGCGTGGCGCGGGTGGTCGGGTAAAAGGTCATCGCGGGGCTTCGGTCGCCTCGATCAGCTCACCGACGATCGCCTCGCCGCTGCGTCCCTCGATCTCGGCGGCGGGGGAGAGCAGCATGCGGTGGCGCAGCACCGCGGGGGCGAGTGCCTTGACGTCGTCGGGCACGACGTAATCGCGCCCGTCGAGCGCGGCGCGGGCGCGGGCGGCCTGGGCCAGCAAAACCGCGGCGCGCGGAGAGGCGCCGCTGCTCAGCTCGGAGGTTTCGCGCGTGGCGCGGATCAGGCGGACGATGTAGTCGGACACCGGCTCGGCCAGCGTGACCGTGCTCACCGCCGCCGCGGCGCGCGCGATACCCGCGGCATCGGTCACCGGGCCAAGCCCCATCGCCGCGGGACTCGGCGCGCCGCCGCGCTCGCCGTAGAGGCGCACCACCCGCGCTTCCTCTTCGGCACTGGGATAATCGACCAGCAGCTTGAACAGGAACCGGTCGAGCTGTGCCTCGGGCAGCGGATAGACACCCTGGCTTTCGATCGGGTTCTGCGTGGCGATCACGGTGAAGCGGTCGGGCAGCGCGTGCGCCTCGCCGTCGAGCGTCACCCGGCGCTCCTGCATCGCCTCAAGCAGCGCGGCCTGGGTCTTGGGCGGGGTGCGGTTGATCTCGTCGGCGAGCAGCAGCTCGCAGAAGATAGGCCCGCGGGTGAGCGTGAAGGCGCTGGTCTGAAAGTTGAACAGGTTGGAACCAAGAATATCGCCGGGCATCAGGTCGGGGGTGAACTGGATGCGCCCGAAGTGGAGGCCGAGCGCGGTGGCGAGGCTCTGCGCGAGAAACGTCTTGGCGGTACCCGGCGGACCTTCGAGCAGGACATGGCCGCGCGCGAACAGCGCGATCAGCAGGTGCTCGACGGTCTCGGTCTGGCCGACGATCGCCTTCGCGACTTCGCCGCGTATCGCCCCAGCCAGCGTGCGAACATCGTCGAGAGAAGCGGATTCGGTCATCGGGAGAGGCCCTTTTTGATGGTCTGGAGCGCCGCAGCGTGGCGGACGAGATCGGCGGGTTTGCGCGCGGCGGCCAGCGCCGCAGCTTCGGCGCTGAATTTGCCCCCGGTCAGACCCCGGCGGGCCTGTGCGGCGTCGATCGCGGAGAGCTCGGCGCCCGCGGGCAAGCCGAGCGCGCGCAGCGTGCGCTGCGCGACCAGCGCCGCATAGGGCGCGCCGAGCAGGCGGATACGCCCGGCGCGGCGGATCAGCCCCGCACTGTTCTCGACCAGCGCGGTCTTGCCATAGGCGACGGTGCGCCCGGCGACCCGCGGCGGGCCGAAGCGGATGAACCCGCGCCACGCAATTGCCAGCGCCGCCAGCAGCAGCGCCAGCGTCGCGGCTAGGAACGGCGGGGTGAACGCCAGCGTCAGCAGGTTGCGTGCCCGGTCCAGCCCGTTGAGCGTGACATCGAAGGTGACGGGACCGTCGGCGCCTTCCTTCGCCGCGCGCACCAGGTCGAGCGCGGCGAGCGCGGCGGCCTTGTCGGCCATTCCGCGGTTGGAGAGCAGATCGGGCTCGGCGACGATCACCACCGGGAACAGGTCTTCGTCGGGCTCGTCAGGGGCCGCCCAGCCCGACCAGTCGTCGAGTTCGGGATAACTGCCGTCGTCGTTGAGGTAGGCGACTTGCGCCCTCGCATCGTCATCGCGGATCAGCGGGATTGCCGCCTCCTTGGCGATGGCCAGCGTTTGCGCCGTCTTCTGGCCCAACTCGACGTCGAGTCCTTCGCCGAGCGACCCCACCCAGCGAGCGCGGCGCGTGCCGGCCAGCGCCACCCAGCCGGTCCTCGCTTCGGGTCCCTGCGCGGGAATTTCAACCCATTTGGGCAGGACGACGAGGGTCGGCCCGATTGTCCGGCGCGCTCCGACGATCTCAGCCAGTTCCTCGCCATCGGCGTCATGCGGCGGGGTCAGCACGAGCAATCCCGGGTCGTCGAGCGCGGCGGGATTGCGCGAGCGGACGACCGTGCTGCCGGTGCTTTCGAGCATTGCGGCCAGCCCGGCATAGCCGGTCAGCCCCTTGGACAAGCCATGCGCCCCGCCGTTGTTGCCGCCCCCGGTCAGCCCCGCGCCGATCGCGTAGAGCAGTGCGATGAAGGCGAGCGCACCGATACCGACGAGGCCCAGCGCCGCGCGCGGGCTGAAGGTGCTCGCCGCGCTCACCTCGCAGCCGCCCGCAAATCGGCCAGCGCGAAGTCGGCATAGGCCTCACGCGCACGGCGCCAGTCGGCTTCCCCCGCGCCGCGCAAGGCGAACAGACTGCGCTCGACCACTTGCGCGATCGTCGCGAAAGCCGAGCGGGCGCGTTCCGGTAAGCCGCGCAGCGCGCCGATCTCGCGCGATGTGCTCGCCGGCGAAAGCCAGCCGGGGAGCGCTTCGCCGATCTGGCCGACGCTGCGCTGGAGCAACAGGTGCGCGGCCTCGCCATAGCGCCCGGCGGCGGCGAGCCGGTCGGCATCTTCCAGCAGCGCCAGCGCGGCGTTACGATCGGGCGTCCAATCGTCGGGGCTATCGGCGCCTGCTGCCCGCCGCCGCGCGAGCATCGGCGCCAGCACCAGTGTCCAGGCCAGCCACAGCGCACCCGCCGCGGCCAACGCGAGCATGGTCCACATCAGCCAGCGCCAGTCCATCCCCAACAACTCGCCGAGCGGACGCAGCAGGCGTTCGAGGAAGCGCCCCACCGCGAGCAGCCAGTCGGGCGTGACTTGCGGCGGCGACGGGGGCACGGGGGCGAACTGGATCGAGCTATCGCCGCGCAGCGCGGCCCACGCCGCGGAATCGCGCGCGGCGGCTTCGGACCCGGCTATGACCCCCCCGGCAGCACTCACCCGCGCTTGCTCGCACGTGGCGGGCGGGCGTGCAACCTATCCCCGCTCGCGCGCCAAGGGGTACGTTCCCAGCAGGCGCAACTCCTTGCAGTGGAACGCCAATTCGGCGAGCGCGCGATCGATCGCCGGATCGCCCGGCGCGCCGACGATATCGGCGTAGAACGTGGTCGCTGCAAAGCTCGCCCCGCGCTGGTAGCTTTCCAGCTTGGTCATGTTGACGCCATTCGTGGCGAACCCGCCCAGCGCCTTGTAAAGCGCCGCGGGGATATTCTTCACCTCGAACACGAAGCTGGTCATTGTCTCGCGACCCTGCGGAACGGGGTCGAGCGGGTGGCGGGCCAGCACCACGAAGCGCGTGGTGTTGTCGTGCGCGTCTTCCACCTCTTCCGCCACGATCCGCAGGCCATAAAGTTCGGCGGCGGGCTTCGGCGCAATCGCCGCCAGCCGCGGATCGCCGAGTTCGGCGACATAGGCAGCGGCGCCCGCGGTGTCGGCGTAGCTGAGCGGCACGATTCCTCGCTCGCGCAGGAAGTGGCGCGACTGGCCGAGCGCCTGGGGGTGCGAGTACGCCGCCTCGAACGGTCCGTCTCCGCCCTCGGGCAGGGCCATCAGGCAATGGCTGATCGCGAGGAATTGCTCGCCCACGATCGCCAGCCCGGATTCGGGGAGCAGGAAATGGATGTCGGCGACCCGCCCGTGCTGCGAATTCTCGATCGGGATCATGGCGCGCCCGGCGCGCCCGTCGCGCACCGCCTCGAGCGCATCCTCGAACGAGAAGCACGGCAGTGGCAGCGCATCGGGGGCGTATTCGGCGAGCGCGCGGTGTGAGTTGGCCCCTGGCGCGCCCTGAAAGGCGATCGCGCGCGCCGGGTCCTGCGCCGCGGCGGCGGCGAACTTTTCGACGAGCGCAAGCGCTGCGGGGGGATAGCTGTGCATCGGGCGCGCGCTTAGGTTGGCGAAAGGCCGCTTCGCAAGTCCAATCGCACTTGCACCCATGCGGGGGGCTGACTAGAGCAACGCCCAAATTGACCGCTGACGGGGCAAGCACGCATCATGGACGACAGGTTCAACACCATCGCCGGCTGGACGCTGTTCGGCGGCATTGTCGCGCTCGGGCTGGCGAGCGTGAGCCGCCACTATTTCGAGGCCGACAAGGGTCACCGCCCGCACGAGATGGGCTATGCGATCGAAGGCGTTGCGGTCGAGGGCGAGGGCGGCGCCGCTGCGGTGCCGCTGCCCAACCTGCTCGCCGCTGCCGATCCGGCCAAGGGCGAGGCGACGTTCGCCAAGTGCAAGGCCTGCCACACGATCGACCCGGGCGGCGCCAACGGCATTGGCCCCAATATCCATGGCGTGATGGGCAAGCCGATCGGCAAAAGCGTACCGGGCTTTCCTTACTCGTCCGACCTGGCCGGGAAGGGCGGCAACTGGGATTTCGCCAACATGGACGCGTGGCTGGCCAGCCCGAAGAAGTTCGCCAGCGGCACCAAGATGAGCTTCGCCGGACTCGGCAATGCCGAAGAGCGCGCCAATATCATCGTCTATCTCAACAACCAGGGCTCGAACATCCCGCTGCCCGCGGCCGAGGCTGCACCGGCGGTCGAAGCGGCGGATGCCGCGGCGACGAAGGCCGGCGACACCGCCTCGGGTCCGGCGCAGACGAGCGCAGCCGCGGCCGGCGCGGTCGCTCAGCCTGCTCCCAGTCTTGCAGGTGGCGGCGACAAGGCGGTCGGCAACACCACGCAATAAGCCGCAGCACGGGGGCTTAGCGGCCCTTGAAGCCTTGCGCGATCACGTACCATTCGGACGAGCCCTTGCGGCTCGCCGGGGGCTTGGCGTGCTTGACCGCGGCGAAGTGGCGCTTGAGCAGCGCGAGCAGCACCGGATCGGTCCCGCCGGCGAGCACTTTGGCGACGAACGCGCCGCCCGGGGCCAGCGCCGCAATCGCGAAATCCGCCGCGGCCTCGACCAGGCCCATCGTCCGCAAGTGGTCGGTCTGCTTGTGGCCGACGGTGTTGGCGGCCATGTCGGACAGCACGAGGTCGGGTGCGCGGCCCAGCGCCTCGGTCAGCACGCCTGGCGCTTCGTCGGCCATGAAGTCCATCTGGAACAGCGTCACCCCCGGCAGCGGATCGACCGGGAGCAGATCGATCCCGACGATCGCCGCGCCAGGCGCGCGCTTGGCCACGATCTGCGCCCACCCGCCCGGCGCGATCCCCAGGTCGATCACCGCCTTGACGCCCTTGAGCAGCGCGAAGCGATCATCGAGCTCGGCCAGCTTGTAGGCCGCGCGGCTGCGATAACCTTCGTCCCTGGCGCGCTTGACGTAAGGGTCGTTGAGCTGGCGGGTCAGCCAGCGCGCGGATGAGGCGGTGCGCTTCTTCGCGGTCTTGAGCCGCTCGCCCGGATCGCTGCCCGAGCGGCTCACCCTGCTTTCCTGAAGTCAGCAGCCATCAGGCTGCGCAGAATACCTTCGCGAATGCCCCGGTCGGCGACACCCAGCCGCTCAGCGGGCCACAAGTCGAGGATCGTTTCCAGGATTGCGCAACCGGCAACCACCAGGTCCGCTCTCTCCCGGCCAATGCACGCCAACTGGCGGCGCTCGTCGATCCGCATCCCCGAAAGCCGCGCGCTTATGTCGCGCATCGCCTCGACCGGCATGATCAGGCCATCGACCGCGCGGCGATCGTATTGCGGCAGCTCGAGATGCAGGCTGGCCAGCGTGGTGACGGTGCCGCTGGTGCCGAGCAGGCGCAGTTCGTCGCGACTGCCCCTGGCCCGCAACGGCTCGATGCGATCGGCGAAATCGGCGAAGCTGTCCGCCACCAGCTTCCGCATCCGGGCATAGTGCGTGGCCAACGCATCGCGCGAGGTGTCCTCGGCGTCGATCGCGCCGCAGCTTTCGGTCAGCGAGACCACCCCCCACGGCACGCTCTGCCAGTCGAGGATGCGCGGCACCCGCTCGCCGCTGTCGATCAGCACCAGCTCGGTCGATCCCCCGCCGATGTCGAAGATCATCGCAGGTCCCTCGCCCTGTTCGAGCAGGATGTGGCAGCCCAGCACCGCAAGGCGCGCCTCCTCCTGCGCGCTGATCACGTCGAGGAAGATGCCGGTCTCCTCGCGCACCCGGGCGATGAACTCGGCCCCGTTGCTCGCGCGGCGGCAGGCCTCGGTGGCGACCGAGCGGGCGAGATGCACGTTGCGGCGGCGCAACTTGTCGGCGCAGATGTGGAGCGCGCCCAACGCGCGGTCCATCGCCTCCTGCGAAAGGACGCCGCTGGTCGCCAGCCCTTCGCCGAGCCGGACGACGCGGCTGAAGGCGTCGATCACGGTGAAGTTCTCGCCCGACGGGCGGGCGATCAGCAGGCGGCAGTTGTTGGTGCCAAGGTCGATTGCGGCATAGGCCTGGCGGCCCTGCCAGGCGGGACGGAAGTGCGGCGGACCCGCGCCAATCTCTGGCCCTGGGACCGGTTCGCCTCGATGCGCCTCGCTGCCCCGCGGCGGCGGGTTCATCTCCGCCATGGCTGTTTTTCCGAACTCTGTTTTCGCCCGGGGCAAAGCCCGTCCCGGGAACTTGAGGAAGAGCCTAGCGAGTGATGGGGCGGGCGGCAAGGGAGGCGCCCGGCGAGGGGGGCTTCGCTTGACTTGGTTCGGGCCCCCGCATAGAGGCCCACCCCGCATTGCCCCGTCGTCTAATGGTAAGACAACGGACTCTGACTCCGTTTATCTAGGTTCGAATCCTAGCGGGGCATCCAAATTACCTAGCAATCCCATCCCGAACGAACGGCCAGCCGGCCTATCGCGAAGCCAGCCAACCAGCGAAATGCGGCTGAGGACATCAGCCCGACCGCGTCACGGAGAGGGCGGCGCCAGCGTGCCGAGCCACGCGACCAGGGCAAGGATCGTGATCGCCGCGCCGGCCTCAAGCGCAAGGCTCGTCCGGACCGTCGCTACTGCGCGCGACCGGTCGCCATCGTCCGGCATCGGATCGAGACGCGGCGTCAGCCGCCAGCGGTTCAGCGAGGCCAGGACCAGCATGAGCGCGAACAATCCCAGCTTGGCGATCAGGAGCTGGCCGTAGAGCGTGTAAGGCAGCAGCGGCAGGCTCGCTAACCCGACGATCATCACGCTGTTGATGATTCCGGTCACGATGATGAGGCCGACGATGACCGATCCGGCCACGGCGAAGGCCGCCAAAGCCTCTTGCGCATCGCGAACTGCCGCACCGGCCTTCGTTGCGGCGATGGCCCGCAGAAGCATCGCAAGAGCGCCGATCCAGGCTGCCGCCGCAAGCAGATGGACGACGTCCGACAAGCGGTGCACTGTTCCGGGCAAAGCTTCGGTCGCGCCCGCGTGCCCTGTCCAGGCCAGCGACCCCAAGGCAACGCCCGCAGCCGCCGCGACGAGCCATCGCCCACGAGCGCCCCAGCCGAACAGCGCTAGCCCGATTGCCGCAAGAAGCGCGAGCACCTGGACCATGAATGCGGCGCCGTGCCCTGTCTCCCGGAGTACGAAGGCGAGCGTTTCGCGATCGAGCCCGGCGACTGCAACCCCCGCCATCGCGGCGGTCATTACGACAAAGCTTGCGATACCGAGAGCAAGTCCCAGCATCGCCAATCCCAGCGAGGCAAGACGCCCGTGGCCCGCAGCACGATACCCTGCGCCACCTGAATAGAGCGGATAGACGGCCAGCCCGAACAACAGCATGAGGTCGAGGTAAACCCCGAACCTCAGTGCGATCGCGACCCCCTCACCCACGGGTCAGGTGATCGAAAAGGAATGCGTCCCGGTCACGCGGTGCGCGTCGGCACCGACGACTGCCCAATCTACCCGGTAGGTTCCGGTCGCAAGCGGTTTGGCCGAAGTCAGCACCAGCGACTTGCCGTTGGCCGCAACCTTGCTCGTGACCCCGGCCATCTTCATCGGCGCGTGGTTCGCCATCCCCGGCATGCCGGTCATGACCAGCGTCGCAGCCGACATCTTGGGCGTCAGGCGCTCGCTGAACGTGAGCGTGACCACCTTTGTTCTGGCGGCCTTGGCGTTGGGCGCGGGCTTTGCCGAAACCACCTTGGGGTGGGCCAGGGCGACCGTCGGGGTGAGTGTGACTCCGAGAAGGGCGATAATGGCGGCGGTGATCTTGAATCTCATGGCAAACTCCTGCGAATGTATCGAACAATACGCAGGTCCGGAGCCTATCCCTCATGTTCGGGTGAGGGATCGAGAAGAGAACGGCGTATTGGTCTAGATACGGCTGACAGGACACCGCCATGACCATCGATCTCGACGACGCGCTCTCTCGCCTGGCAACGGGCGCTCCCCATCGCGGGCTTGCGGGCCTTGAAGATCGAGTCCTCGGCGCAATCGCGAGCCCGCGCGCAACCGGCATCGGCGCGGGCGCGACGCTTGCAGCGGTGGGCTTTGCGCTCGCGCTTGGCGCCATGAGCAACCTCGCGCCCGTCTCCGAGGCGCGGGCGTCCCAGCTTTCTCCGCTCGGGGCGCCGAGCGCGCTGGCACCCTCGACGCTCCTTGGCGGGGGCCAATGACAAACGTCCGGCAGACAGCCCTGGTCGTTGCTCTGGTTTTCGTGGCCGCGATCGCCGGCGTCGTCCTCGGCCGCCAGGCGCTGGCCCCCAAACATCATGCGGGCAGCGAGCTTCATGCGGTGCTCCACGACCAGTTGTCGCTCGATGCCGATCAGGAACGCCGGCTGCACGAACTCGAGCAATCCTTCGCAATCCGCCGCCGAGCGCTCGAGCAGGAAATGCGCGCCGAGAACGCCCGGCTGGCCGCGGCGATCGCCGCCGAGCATGGCAACGGCCCGCGCGTCGCCGCGGCGGTCGACGCCTCGCATCGGACGATGGGAACGCTTCAGAAGGAAACGCTTGCCCATATTTTCGCAATGCGCGCCTTGCTCCGGCCCGAACAGGCGGCCAGGTTCGACGCCGCGGTGACCAAGGCACTGACCGAAGACGCCCGGTGAGCGATGGGTTCGCCGACCGGTCGGACGGCGATCTGGCCGCGCTGAGCCTGACCGGAGAGCAAGCAGCGTTTTCCGCGCTGGTGCGTCGCCACAAGGAGCCTTTGCACCGTCTCGTCGCTCGGCTCATCGGCGACGACGGCGAGGCGCTCGATCTCGTCCAGGAAGCATTCGTGTCGGCGCACGGCGCACTGCGCCATTACGACCCGAACCGCCCGATGCGGGCCTGGCTGTCACGCATCGCAATCAACAAGGCGCGCGACTGGGGACGGCGGCGGGCGGTGCGCCGGTTGATCTCGGCGGTCCTGCCGCTGGCCGATGCCGTCCACGCCGCGGACGACGCGCCCGATGCCGAAACAGTGGCCAGCGACCGCCAGGAGTTTGCCGGCGTCGCAGCGGCGATCGCCGCCTTGCCGTCCAACCTTCGCGAGGCGCTGGTCCTGAGGACGATCGAGGGGCTCAGCCAGGCCGAGGCCGCCGAAACGCTGGGTGTAAGCGAGAAGACTGTGGAGACGCGCCTTTATCGTGCTCGCCTCAAGCTCGCCGAGCGCATCGGATCCATTCCCTGAAGCATGAAATTTATCCATGCGATTGAGGGGCAGGCCGCACCCCTGCGTATCGCCCATGATCGCCCAGCATTTGTAGGACCTGGAATGACCGTATCGATCGACCGTCGAATGCTGCTTCGCGGCAGTGCCGCCTTGGGCGGCACCGCGGCTTTGGCGCCGTGGTTTCCGGCTTGGGCGCAGCCTGTCTCGGCCGGCATTGTCCGCCCGCTTCCGACTGTTTCGGGCGAGGACATCCGCCTGCGGATCGCGCATCAGATGATGACGATCGACGGTCGGGAAAGCCACGCGATCGGGATCAACGGGACCGTGCCCGCGCCGTTGGTGCGGCTGCGCGAGGGGCAGAACGTGCGTCTTCATGTCGAGAACGCGCTCGACGAGGACAGCTCGATCCACTGGCATGGTCTGATCCTGCCGTTCCACATGGACGGCGTGCCGGGCGTCAGCTTTCCCGGGATCAAGCCGCGCTCGACCTTCACCTACGAATTCCCGATCCGCCAGGCGGGCACCTACTGGTATCACAGCCATTCGGGCCTGCAGGAGCAGCTGGGCCATTACGGCCCGATCGTGATCGATCCCGCCGGACCCGATCCGATCCGCTCGGACCGAGAGCACGTTATCGTGCTGTCCGATCACAGCGAAATGCACCCGCACATCATCTTCAGGAAGCTCAAGCAGCAAGGCGGCTATTTCAACGACGACAAGCAGACGCTCGCCAGCCTGCTGCGCGGCGAGGACCAGAGCGCGAAGGAGCGCATGGAGTGGGGCAAGATGCGGATGGACCCCACCGACATCTCCGATGTGACCGGCTCGACCTACAGCTATCTCGTCAACGGCCATGGCCCGCGCGATAACTGGACCGCGCTGTTTACGCCGGGTGAGCGGGTCCGCCTGCGCTTCGTCAACGCATCGGCAATGACCACGTTCAATGTCCGCATCCCCGGCCTGAAACTCACCATCGTCCAGTCGGACGGGCTCAACGTGCGTCCCGTGACGGTCGACGAGTTCCAGATCGCCGTTGCCGAAACCTACGACGTCATCGTCGAGCCGACCGACGACCGCGCCTATACGCTGGTCGGCGAAAGCGTCGACCGCTCGGGCATGGCCCGGGCCACGCTCGCGCCGCGCGAAGGGATGGCGGCCGAGGTGCCGCCCCTTCGCAAACGGCCGATCGCCACCATGAAGGACATGGGGATGGGCGATATGGCCGGCATGGATCATGGCGGCGGGGCGGCGGCCGCGCCGGTCGGCGATCCCGCCTGCCCGCCCGAGCATGCCGCGATGGGCCATTGCGCCGCGAGCAGTTCCAGCGCCGCACAAGCGGCCGCTCCCGCGGTGGATCACGCCGCCATGGGCCATGACGTGGCCGGGTCCGGCGGCATGGACCATTCTATGCGCGACTTCTCGAACGCGCCCGAGGTCAAGAAGACGCCGACCGTCCAGACCATATCGCCGATGCCGATGGACCGCACCGGCGAGCCGGGCCAGGGACTGGAGAACGTAGGCCACAAGGTGCTGACCTATCGCGACCTGATGGCGGTG
>JAUYQH010000042.1 GCA_030697365.1 Novosphingobium sp.
GCTGGTGTCGTGCGGCATCACCGGTTCGCCGCACGACCATCCCGATGTCGAACGCCCGGACGACGAACTGCTCGTCGCCGCGCGGCTCGGCGTGCTTTACGAGAACGACGGCCATCGCCCCGGTCCGATCGTCTACCGCTATCGTCAGGGCAGTTGGGCTGCGGCGCACCTTGCCGCGGGCGGCGTGCTGGCGCGGCTGGTGGCGCGACTGCGGTCGGGACGGGGCGGGCCGGCGCACACCTCGCTGATGCAGGGTTATCTGTCGACCATGCCGATGGTCTGGGCACGCAATTCGGCCGGGCCGATGCCCAATCCACCAACCTTTCCGCTCGCCGCCCGGCCCACCGCGATGCAGCTGTTCCAGTGCGCCGATGGCGACTGGCTCCAGATCATGGATCCCACCCAGCAGTTCGACTACGGCTCGCTGCCGACGATGTGGGAGGTCATGGCCGAGGGGGTCGAGATCGACACCCCCGAAGGCGTGATCGAAGCGTTCAAACGCCGGGCGCGCGATGCCTGGCTGGCCGATCTGCGCGCCGCCGACATCGCGGTCGAACCCGCCTACGCGATGGGCGAAGTGCTTCGCCACGAGGAAGTGCGCGCCAACGGCTATGCGATCCCGGTCGAAGATCCCGTGCTCGGCGCGACGATCCAGCCCAACGTGCCGTTCCACGTCGATAGGCGGATCATTGCCGGGCGAGCGGCACCCATGCTGGGCGAAAGGGGTGAGGCCGATTGGACGCCTCCGACGACGCCGGTCGGCAGCAATGGCGAACCCGCCGAAGTGCTCGAATGCGTGCGCATCCTCGACCTCGGCATGTTCCTCGCCGGGCCGATGGGCGCGTCGCTGCTCGGCGACATCGGCGCCGACGTCATCAAGGTCGAGGCGCTGAGCGGCGACCGCATCCGCTTCATGCACCGCTACTACCAGGCGGCGGCGCGCTCGAAGCGCTCGATTGCGCTCGACCTGACCCGGCCCGGAGCCCAGCCGATCCTGGAACGCCTGGTCTGCTGGGCCGAAATCGTTCACCACAACCTGCGCTTTAAGGGCGCGGCCAAGCTCGGGCTGACCGAGGAGAATATCCGCCGAATCAACCCCAAGGCCGCGTTCAACTACGTCAGCGCCTATGGCCAGATGGGTGAGCGCGGCAACTGGCCGGGCTACGATTCGATCTTCAACGCGATCGCCGGGTGGGAGTTCGAGAATGCGGGCGAGGGGAACCGCCCGGTGTTTGTCCGGCCCGGGACGATGGACATTACTTCGGCGCAAAGCTGCATGGTCGAGATGGCCGCCTCGCTTTATGCCAGCCGCGCGCATGGAAAGGTGCATGCGACGCAGACCTCGCTGCTTGGCGTCGCGGCCTTCACCCAGGGCGAGCGATTGATTGGTCCCGACGGCGAGCTGAGCGAGACCTATCACCTCACTTCCGACCAGACGGGCTTTTCGCCCTATCATCGCATCTTCGAATGCGCCGATGGCGCCTGGATCGCGGTTGCCGCGTACAAGCCCGAGCACCGCGCCGGGCTGCGCGCGGTATTGGGTGAAGACGAGGCGCAGTTCGCCGGCGTTGCCGCGAGGCGTTCCGCCGGCGAACTTCTCACAGCGCTCGAAACCGCAGGAGTGCCATGCGACGCGGTCAATTTCGAGGATGCGATGAACCGTTTTTTCGACGACCCGCTCAACCGCGAGCTCAACCTCGTCTCGGCCTTGCCCCAGCCGCTTTATGGCACGGTCGAGCAGCCCGGCGCGTTCTGGAATTTTGGCAACACACCGATCAAGTTCAAGCGCGCCTGCCCGGCGATCGGCGAGCACACCGACGAGATCCTGCGCGAGATCGGCTACTCCGCCGCTGAAATCAAGGGATTCCGAGAAGCCGAGATCGTCGGCTGATGACTGCCGAAGTCCGAACGCTGGATGCTCTCTACCGCCGCGGCGCCAAGGGAAACCCGAACAAGCGACTGCTCGTATGTTCCCAAATGCGCCCCGCCGATCTGACTCTGGCGGAAATATATGCGCGCGGCGAATGCGCTGCCGGCAATCTCCGCTGCCTCGGTGTGGCCCCGGGCAACATCGTCGCGCTGCAGTTGCCCGCGTGGGCGGAATGGCTGGTCGCGGCGGTCGCGGTTGCGCGGTGCGGCGCGGTCCTGCTTCCGGTGGTGTCGATTTATGGTGCGAAAGAACTCGGTTTCATCCTGCGCCAGTCTCGGGCGAAAGTCCTCATCACCCCCGGCCGCTTCCGCAAGGCGGACTTCGGACGGATCGTTGCGGAATGCGGTCGCTTGCCGGCGCTGCGGCAGCACATTGTCGTCGGCGAGGTGTTTAAGGGGGCGATGCCCTGGGGTGCGCTTGAGCAGCCCGGCGATCCTGTTTCCGCCACCGAAGCCGATCCCGACGCCATGGCGATGCTCGTCTACACTTCGGGCACCACCGCTCAAGCCAAGGGCGTGTGTCACTCGAACCGGACCTTGCTGGCGGAGATCTCGGCGACTGCCTGGCAGCGGCGCGAGCTGGATGACGAGCGGGTTTTCTCGCCGTGGCCGCCCGGCCATGTCGCAGGAGCGATCACCCTGCTGCGATTCCTGGCCGGGCACACCGAACTGGTTCTCGCCGACCAATGGGACGCAGCAGTCGCTGCCGAACTGATCGAACGCCGCGCGATCAACTCCGCGTCATTCACCCCCTTTCACCTCCAGGGCATTCTCGATGCCGCCGACCGCGACGGCCGCGACCTGTCGAGCCTGGCAAATTGCCTGGTCGGCGCTGCGCCGGTCCCTGCAGGACTGATCGCGCGGGCGGAGGCGCGCGGGCTTCACCCCTATCGCAGCTACGGTTCGAGCGAGCATCCGACGGTCACCGCGGGCAATCCCGGCGACCCGATCGCCAAGCGCCTCGGCACCGAAGGTCGCCCCACGCGCGGCTGCGAAATCGCGTTCGTCGGCGAGATGGGGGAATTCGTGCCCGATGGCGAGAAAGGCGAATTGGTGACGCGCGGTCCTGAGTTGTTCGTCGGCTATTTCGATCGTGCACTGGACGAACAAGCGTTCCTGCCGGGCGGGTGGTTCCGCACCGGCGATATCGGCCACCGCGACGCCGACGGCTATCTGGTGATCACCGATCGCCTCAAGGACGTGATCATCCGCGGCGGCGAGAATATCTCGTCGCGCGAGGTCGAGGACGTGCTGTTCGCGCATCCCGGCGTGGTCGAGGCCGCCGTCGTCGCGGCGCCTGACGAGCGGCTGGGGGAGATCGTCTGCGCCTTCGTCGTCGCCGCTCCCGGCGCCGAGCCGACGCTCGAATCGCTGCGCGCGCATTTCGCGGCTGCGGGGCTGGCGCGGGCCAAGGCGCCCGAGCGGCTCGAGATCGTCTCCGGCCTGCCCCGCAACGCCACGGGCAAGGTGCTCAAGCACGAGCTACGTCGGATTGCCGGCGGTGAAAGTTCGCCGGAGGGCAGCAACGTGGCTTGATGTCACGGAAGAGCGGCACATCGGCGCTTGACCTTATATCACCTAGTTATATAAGTAACGTCGATTGGAGAGTTCGGAGTGTCCATTCTGTTGAGCGAGGAGCAGCAGGCGATCGCAACCGAATCGACGCGCGTGCTCGAAGCACGTGTCGATCTTTCCCGCCTGCTTGCCCTCGTGGAAACCACCGGCGAATGGGACAAACGGTTCTGGGACACAGCCGTCGAGCAGGGCTGGACCGCGATCGGCATTCCCGAAGCGCACGGCGGGATCGGGCTCGGGTTGATCGAACTCGGGCTGGTGGCACAGGCGTGTGGCGCGGCCACTGCCGGAGCGCCGTTCCTCACTTCCGGCCATGGCGCCGTGGCTGCGCTGCTGGGTAGCGATGACGCCGAGAGCAGGTCGCTTTGGCTGCCGCGGCTGGCCGATGGCTCAGTCACCGCCGCAGTCGCCTTCGCCGAGGGGCAGCAGCCCTTGCCCGCCAGCCCGACCACGATTGTCTGTGCCGGGAAATTGAGCGGTGCAAAAGACGGGATTCCTGCCGGGCTTGCCGCAGATCTTGTCCTCGTCTGGGCTTTTGCCGGGAGCGAGCCGTGCCTTGGGCTCGTCGAAGGGGCGCACGTCGTTCGCACTCCGATTGCGAGTTTCGACAATGCGCGCCTCCACGCCGATCTCGCCTTCGCCGAGGTTCCAATCCGCGTCCTCGCCACCGGCGACCGGGCGCACGCCCTGGCGCACGATGTGCTCGCCCGGATGGCCGTCGTCAGCGCTTTCGAACAGGTCGGCGGGGCCGAGGCGCTGATGCGCACCGCGCGCGACTTCGCGCTGACCCGCAAGGCGTTCGGCCAGCCGATCGGCGCTTTCCAGTCGGTCAAACATCGCATCGCCGAGCTCTACGGGCTGGTCGAAATTGCCCGAGCCAACTGCATCCATGCCGCCAGCCGGGAAGGGCAGCCCGATTTCGTCGAAGCCGCGGCCTCGGCCCGGATTTCCGCGACCGAAGCCTACGACACCGCGGCGCGCGATTGCATCCAGATCCACGGCGGGATCGGGGTCACGTGGGAATCCGGACTCCACCTCCACATGCGCCGCGCCCGCAGCCTGGCGATCGAGCAGGGCAACATGCTGTACTGGGAAGACCTGCTCGCCGAACGGCTTACGGGATTCGCGGCATGAGCGACCTCGAAGCCTACCGCGGGCGGGCGATCGGCTGGCTCGATTCGGTGGCGGCCAGCTTTGGCCGCGCGGCCCGGCTGGGGCTGACCGAAGGCGACGATCTCTCGCTCGGACGATGCTATATGGCGGCGAAGTATGAGGCCGGCTTTGCCGGCATCAACTGGCCGGTCGAGTTTGGCGGACAAGGCCTGTCACCGCTGCACAAAGTCGCGTTCGATACCGAAGAAATGCGCTACGGCATGCCTACGGGCTATTTCAGCATTTCGGTCGGGATGCCGGTGCCGGTGCTGATCCGCTTCGGTGAGGACCGCGAGTGGGTGCAGGAGCGCGTGACCAGGGCTTTGCGCGGCGAGGAAATCTGGTGCCAGCTGTTCTCCGAGCCCGCCGCTGGCTCCGATCTGGCCGGCCTGCGCACCCGCGCGGTGCCCGACGGCAACGGCTGGAGCCTGACCGGCCAGAAGCTGTGGACCAGCTGGGCGCAATACTGCGATTACGGGGTGATCGTCGCGCGGACCGACCCGGCGGTCGCCAAGCACAAGGGGCTGACCTATTTCTGGGTCGACATGAAGGCGCCGGGGGTCGAGGTCCGCCCGATCAAGCTGGCGGGGGGCGACAGTCACGTCAACGAGGTGTTCTTCGACGAGGTCAAGCTGACCGACGCGCAGCGGATGAGCCCGGTCGGCGGCGGCTTCGCGGTGGCCATGGCGACGCTGATGATCGAACGCTACGTCGCCACCGACAGCGGCGGGTTCGGCCCGCATCTCGACCTGTTCATCGATCTGGCGCGCGAGATCGAGGTCGGCGGCAAGGCCGCGCTCGAGGACGGGCGGGTACGCTCGGCGATCGCGCGCAATTACGCGATGCGCTCGGGGCTCGAGGCGATCACCCGGCGCGCGATGCTGATGATGGAAGCGGGGATGGAGCCGGGTCCGGAGGGCTCGCTCAACAAATTGTTCTCGGTGCGCAGCCGGCAGAAACTGTCCGAGCTGGCGATCGATCTTCAGGGCAACGCCGGCTTCGCCTTCGATCCGCACGCCTCCGTCAAGGAGGACTGGACCACGAGCTGGCTCAACGCGCCGACCGGGCGGATCGCGGGGGGCGCCGACGAAATGCTGCTCAACACCATCGCCGAGAAGATCCTCGGCCTGCCGCAGGATCATCGCCCGGACAAGGGCGTGCCGTTCAACCAGATACCCGCCTAGGAGTAGACCCGTGGCCTTCAAGACCCGCATCACCGACTTGCTCGAAATCGAACATCCGATCGTCCAGGGAGGGATGCAGGGCGTCGGCACGGCCGAGCTGGCCAGCGCGGTTTCCAACGCGGGTGGGCTGGGCATCCTAACCGGACTCACGCAGCCTACACCGGCTGCGCTGCGCGAGGAGATTGAGCGCTGCCGCACGATGACCGGCAAGCCGTTCGGGGTGAACCTCACGGTTTTTCCGACGATCAACTCGCCCGACTACAAGGCCTATGCCCAGGCGATCATCGACGGCGGGATCCGCATCGTCGAGACCGCGGGAACCCCGGCGGTGCGCGAGATCTGGGAGATGCTCAAGCCCCACGGCATTGTCATCCTCCACAAATGCACCGCGGTGCGCCACGCGCTCTCGGCCGAGCGCGCCGGATGCGACGTGATCTCGATCGACGGTTTCGAGTGCGCCGGACATCCCGGCGAAGACGACATTCCCGGGCTGATCCTGATCCCGGCCGCGGCCGACAAGGTCAAGATCCCGATGCTCGCCAGCGGCGGCTTCGGCGACGGCCGCGGCCTGATCGCGGCGCTGGCGCTCGGCGCGGACGGGATCAACATGGGCACCCGGTTCTGTGCGACCCAGGAAGCCATGATCCACCCCAACGTCAAGCAGGCGTACATCGACAACGACGAGCGCGGGACTTACCTCATCTTCCGCAGCTTCAAGAACACCGCGCGCGTCGGCAAGAGCGAAGTCTCGACCGAAGTGGCCCGCCGGCTCAGCCAGCTCGACGCCAAGTTCAAGGACGTCCAGGAATTGGTCGCGGGTACCGCCGGGCGTGAATTGCTCGAAACCGGCGACATGTCGAAGGGCGTGTTCTGGGCCGGGATGGTCCAGGGGCTGATCCACGACATCCCGACCTGCAAGGAACTGATCGACCGGATCGTCGGCGATGCCCAGACCATTGTCCGCGAGCGGCTCGAAGGCATGCTCGGCCTTTCCAGGCAGTCGATCGCCGCGTGATCCTCCACTGACTTCCCTCTATTCTCTCGACGAATCAAAAATGCTCGAGGCCTATATCATCGATTCCGTCGGTACCCCGGTCGGCGTGTCGACCTAATTACGCCACCGCAAGAAGGTCGTCGAACGCGCCTGACCGGATTCAGCCGAGCAGAATCCCCGCCCCTGGCGGGATGATCCGGCCGAGCAGGTGCGCGCGTTTGAGCGGCAGGTGGGCCTGCGCCTCGTCGGTCATGCCGATCCCGCCGTGGACCTGGATGTTGGCCCGGCCATTGGCGAGCGCCGCGCGCAGCGCCAGCATATGCGCGGCCAAGACGTGGAACGCCGCGTCGGCAGCATCCTCGCCCAGAGCACAGGCGGCATAGTAGAGCTGCGAGCGCGCCACCGCGCAGCCCACCGCCATATCGGCACAGATGTGCTTGATCGCCTGGAACGCGCCGATCGGCTGGCCGAACTGGACCCGCAGCTTGGCGTAATCGACCGCCATGTCGCGCGCGGCGTCGGCCGCGCCAAGCGCATAGGCCGCCAGCAGCAGGCGCAGGTGCAAGACCGCCTTCTGACCCGCGATCGGGGCGCCAGGCGCGCCCGGAACCCGCGCCTGGAGCGTCGTCAGATCGATCGTCGCGCGCGCCGGTCCGGGCGAGATCTCTACCGTCGCCAGTTCATCGGCTCGGGCCACCAGCGCGACATCGGCACCTTCGGGATCGAGCGCGCGCAGCGCGCCATCGCCAGCGGGGATCGCCAGCGCGCATTTCGCCGGGAGCAGCGTCCAGCGGCGCGCCACCGCGGTCGCGACCATCGCCAGCGGGGCGAGGTGGCGGCCGAGTTCGGCAAAGACCACCGCCTCGCTGGCGTGATCGAGCGCCAGCCCGCCGCGGTCCTCGGCCAGCGTCATCACCGGCCAGCCCATCGCCTCGAGTTCGTCCCATAGCCCCGGCGGCGAGCGCCGCGCCGCGGCGAGCGGAAGGCGCCCGGCCAGCCATTCGGCGGTGGCGCTGCGCAGCGTCTCGATCTCGTCTCCGGGATGAAGGTCCATCGTCTCAGCGTCCCCGCGGCAGGCCGAGCAGCCGCTCGCCGATGATGTTGCGCTGCACTTGCGCGGTGCCCCCGGCGATGGTGTGGGCGAAGCCGCGCAGATATTCGCTGACCGGGCCGGGATCGCCGTAGGCAAAGTCGATGATGTCATCGCCGAGCAGGTCCACGGCCATGCGATCGACCCTCTGGTTGAGTTCGGATGTGAACAGGCGGATCAGCGAGGATTCGGCCCCGGGCTGCCCCGTCCGTGCCGCCTCGGAGATGTTGCGATAAGTCATCGCACGCAACGCCGCGACCTCGGCGCGGAGCAGCGCGAGGTCGCCGGCGATGGCCTGGTTGGCGATCGCACCGCTGGCCCGCGCCGTCGCTATCAGCTCGTCGACCTCGATCCCTATCCTGACCTGGTCGGCGATGAACCCGGTGCCGCGCTCGAAGCCCAGCGTCGACATCGCCACCTTCCAGCCGTTGCCGAGCCCGCCGACGACGTTGCCGAGCGGAACGCGGACATCATCGTAGAACACTTCGCAAAACTCGGTCTGGCCGTTGATCTTGCGGATCGGACGGACGGTGATGCCCGGAGCATGCATGTCGCAGATCACCCAGCTCAGCCCGGCGTGGCGCTGAGACCCGGGTTCGGTCCGTAAAACCAGTTCCTGCCAATCGGCGACATGCGCGAAGCTGGTCCAGATCTTCGAGCCATTGACGATCAGGTGGTCGCCTTCGATGCGGCCGGTGGTGCGGATCGCGGCGAGGTCGGAGCCGGCGCCAGGTTCCGAGAATCCCTGGCACCAGATCGCCTCGCCTTTTAGGATGCGCGGGAGGTGAAACGCCTTTTGCTCCTCGCTGGCGTTGGCGATCAGCGTCGGACCCCCGTGGTTGACCCCGACGAAGTTCGCGCCAATCCACGGCGCATTGGCTCGCGCGTATTCCTCCAGCCAGATCACCTGCTCGATCAGCGAGAGCCCGCGCCCGCCATATTCGCGCGGCCAGTTGATCCCCGCCCAACCCGCATCGAACAGCCGGCGCTGCCACGCGGTGTCGAAGGGCAGTGCGTCGAGCGCGTCGAGCGGGCGAGGCTCCGCCGGAACGTTTTCGCCCAGCCAGACGCGGCAGGTGGCGCGAAACGCCTGCTGCTCGGGGGTGAAAGCAATCCTCATGGCTTGGCCCCAGGTGCTGTGAAGGCCGCGCGCTGGCGAGCCGCATCCTTGTCGAACCCGGCGTTGCGCATGAGCTCGTGGTTGAGGCCCTGGGTCAGCGGCAGGCCATCGGTGTCGTAGACCAGGCGCTTGTTTTCGGCGTTGCTATGCCAGCTGTTGCCCAGGATCGTTTTGCACAACGCGAGCACAGCCTCGTCGAGCTCTGCGTCGGCGACGCACAGGTTGGCAAGGCCCATCGCCGCCGCCTGCGCCCCGGTATAAGGCTGGCAGGTCAGCATCATCTCGAGCGCCTTGGCCTGGCCGACGCGGCGCGGCAGGCGTTGCGACAGCCCCCAGCCGGGGACCAGGCCCCACTTGCCATGGGTATCGGCGAACCGCGCGGATTTGGCGGCGACGATGAAATCGGCGCTCAGCGCGAGTTCGAGCCCGCCGGTGTAGCAAGTCCCCTCGACCGCCGCGATCACCGGCTGGCGCAGGCGGGTCAGGCGTTCGAGCGTCAGCAATTCCTGGCGCAGCCATCCGAGCGCGTCGGCATGCGGCGCCGCCTTGAGATCGTGTCCGGCGCAAAAGTGCCCGCCCGATCCGCGCAGCACCACGACGCCGATCGAGGTATCGCTTTCCAGCGCCGCGACATGATCGCGAAACGCGCGAAACAGCGCGCGGTCGATCGCGTTGCGTTTGTCGGGGCGGTTGAGCGTCAGGGTTGCGATTCCCCCTTCGTCGCGGCGCAGGACGAGGTCGCTCATGGATCGTCTCCGCGCACGCTGGCGACTGCCTGCGCCGCGCTGCCGCGCTCGCGTGCGGCCTTGCCGAACTGTTCGCGGATCGGCACGAACTCCGGCATGACCAGGCTGCGTCGCAGCCAGTTGGCGCCGTCGATCACCAGCGTGTGGCCCGATATGTAGACCGCATAGGGGCTGCACAGGTAGGTGGCCGCCCAGCCGAGCTCGCGGATCACCCCGACGCGTTGGGCGGGGATCGTCCGGTCGGCACTTTCGCCGACGCGGTGGCTGGTCATGTGCTCGGGCAGGTCGTCGTGGGGAAAGCGGCCCGGCGCGAGGCAATTGACACGGATTCCGTCGGGTGCCCATTCCACCGCGAGGCTCTGGGTGAGGTTGGTCACCCCGGCCTTGGCCGCGGCCGAATGCGCGGTGCCGGGCCCGCCGGTCCAGCTGTAGGTCGCCCCGATGTTGAGGATCGCGCCCGGCTGCGCCGCGGCCATTCGCCGCAGCGCGAACTCGCGGCTGCAGTTGTAGGTGCCGTTGAGCACGATATCGACCACTGTGCGAAAGCCGTTGGGGGTCATCTCCTCGGCGGCGGCGGGAAAGTTGCCCGCCGCATTGTTGATCAGGACATCGACCGGGCCAAGCCGCTGCTCGATTTCGTCGAACGCGCGCGCGATCGCCTCGGGATCGCGGACATCGCAGGCTATGCCAGCCGCCTTGCCGCCGATTGCCTCGATTGCCGCGATCCCGGCCGCGAGGTGTTCGGGCTTTCGGCTGAGCACCGCGATTTTGGCTCCGAGACGGGCAAACTCCAGCGCCATGCCTTTGCCCAACCCGGTTCCGCCGCCGGTCACGGCGATGACTTGGCCTTCATAAGCTCCGGCGGGGAGAGCGGAGGCGCCAAGCGGCGGCGGATCGGGCAGGGCCATCGTCAGTTTCCCTTGTAAACAGGCGCGCGCTTCTCGCGGCGGGCGGCGCGCGCCTCGTGGTAGTCGGCGGTCTGGAACAGCGCGGTCTGCGCGAGCAGTTCGGCGCGGGTCCCGGCGCGAATCGCGGGGCCGTGCATCATATCGATCATCTGCTTGGCCATCGCCAGGTTGATCGGGGGCTTGGCTGCCAGTTCGGACGCCAGTTCGAGCGCCGCGGCGTCGAGTTCGCCTGGCTCGACGACGAGGTCGATCGCACCCCACGCCAGCGCGGTCGCGGCATCGATCCGCCGTCCGCTCATGATCATATACTTGGCGCGCGACGGGCCGACGAGTGCGGTCAGCAGCTGGGTGCCGCCGGTGTCGGGCAAAAGCCCATAGTCGATCTCCGGCAGGCCCATGGTCAGGGTGGTGTCGCTGATCCGCATGTCGCAGGCCAGCGCCATCTCGCACCCGCCGCCGATCGCAGCGCCCTTGACCGCGGCGACGATCGGCTTGGTCGAATCCATCATCCGCAAACGCGAATCCTGGTGGCGGCGGACGAAGTGGAAGTCGCTCTCGGCGCGCGCGCGATGCCCCAACACGCTGGTGTCCCGCCCCGAACAGAAGCTCTTGCCTTCGGCGCGCAGAAGGATCGCGGACACTCCGGGATCATCGAGCGCAGCGTAGAGCGTGCCGTGGAATACATCGGACATCTCATCATCCATCGCGTTGTGACGCGCCGGCCGGTTGAGCGTGACGATCGCCAGTGCGGCGCGGTCTTCGCGGCGGACAACATCAGACATGGCGGGCTCTCTCCGGCGGCGACGTGGCGAGTGTTATGGCGACAGGTATAGGTGGTCTCATGCAGGTGCTGCATCCAGATCACGGCTAGGCACTCCGCTTGCTGGGTTCCTCTTTCCCAAACAGTCCTTTACTGGGCAATTGGCTCACCTCTTACACCAGGTAATATATCTGTCTAGGCTTACCGCCATGCCATGCCAAGCATCGGCCTTCCACATGCCCTCGCACTTTTTACAGGGTAGCGCGTGCGTGAATAGACGGCCGGGGGGACGATGGATCCCTCAGTTAACAGCGTCGGCGCCTCGACGCTGGTCTGCGCCGCGCTGACCGGCGAGATCCCGGACGGTCCGGTGACATTGCTGCCGAACAATCTGGGCAGGGTGCAACGGCTCTTGCCCGTCGCCCGTCATAAGTTCGCCGACGACCACGAAGTTGCGGTCCTCGATCTCGCCGGGGCACCGTAAACCCGGTGGGAATCGATCTATGCCTACCCCTATGGCCGTTTGCCGAACGTCCGACCTGTTCCGCGGCCAGCGCTTCGCGGTCGGCGCCGGGCTTCTACGGCAATGGCTGCGGGTCGCGCTGGCTGCGGATGCGTGGCGGCCGCGTAAAGCGTCACCGCGTTGATGGTCGATCACGTTAACAATTGGCGGTCGATCTCCACCAGTTCAACGGCGGAAGGGGGACACCGCCGAGCACCAGCTGCACTTCTTCACATATCGCCTGCGCGCGCCCCAGGCCGAGTAGGGGGCGCATTCCGCGGCGAGCGCGGTTTACGATCACCATTGGGCCAGCTGCCCCAAAACGACCGAGCTCTTGTTGAAGCCTGGGGAGCCCGCAAACGAAAGTTGGGGAATAGCGTTCAACTGGATCAAAGTGGCGCCGCGTTTTACATAATCTATATATCAATTCGGAACAAATAAGGAACTTGGATGATCCTTAAGTAACTCAAGGGACTCTTCGGATGCCATCTGGGGTCAGCCGCTCTCCCGCGTCGAGCCGTCGCGCCAGTGCTTCAACGAAGGAATTATAGCGCTCGAGGCCTTTCGTTTGGGAGGCCGCCATAGCGGAATCCGGCAGCGGGGGATTGGCCGTTAGCCAAAATCGAACAAACAATGCCAAGGCCTCATTTCCTACTTCCACGTGACGATCAAGTTGCTCGAGCTGGCGCAAGACTCGGTCAATCCGCCTGCTAAACGCTGCTTCCATTCGCTCCGATCCATCGGGCGACAGAAACGACAGCAGCGCCGCCTCGACGATCTCAGCCTGCGATGCGCGCTTGCGGATCGCATAATCGGCGAGCTGGCTTGCAGTCGCCGGAGACAGCCTGAAGGTGTGCTTGGATTTCACAGCTCGATTCCGTCAGCCGGATCGAGCGAAGCCTGTCTTGCGTTCGCGGCCATCCGGGCGCGCAGCCGCTCCGATGAAGCAGCATCGCCATCCGAATCGCTCTCATCATGGAATTCGAACTCGTTGGCAGGCGGCTTCGCAGCCACTCCGACCTCGATGTGTTGGGGAAGCTCGGGCTCGCGACGCACGCCTCCGTCGGCCTCATCCTCGTATTGGCGGGTGGCTTCTTCAGGCTCCTGCATGGGTTGGGGCGCAGAAAGACCGGTCCAGTCATCGTTGGGCCGATCGACGCGCGGGTTGAGGGTGGGTGTTGGCGGCGTCTGGATGCGTTGCTGCAGACGCGGATCCGCATAATAGCGAACCTTCTTTGCCCTGATCGGCGGAGCTCCCGATAGCATGACGATCTCGTCGGTGTCCGGCAGCTGCAGAACCTCGCCTTGCGTGAGCAAGGGCCGCGAGGTTTCCGAGCGGGACACCATCAGGTGCCCGAGCCACGGCGACAGCCGATGCCCGGCGTAATTCTTCATAGAGCGCTGCTCGGTGGCGGTGCCCAGCGATTCCGATACGCGCTTGGCGGTGCGCTCGTCGTTGGTCGCGAATGCGACCCGGACGTGACAATTGTCGAGGATCGAGTTTTGGGATCCGTACGCGCGCTCGATCTGGTTCAGCGATTGAGCGATCAGGAAGGATTTCAAACCGTAGCCCGCCATGAAAGCCAGCGCGCCTTCGAAGAAATCGAGGCGGCCGAGCGCCGGAAACTCGTCGAGCATGAGCAGCAAGCAATGACGTCCCTGCTTGACCTCGAGCTCCTCGGTCAGCCGCCGACCGATCTGATTGAGCATGAGGCGGATCAGCGGTTTGGTGCGGCTGATATCCGAAGGCGGCACGACCAGGTACAGCGATACGGGTCGTTTGGCCGCGACGAGATCGGCGATGCGCCAGTCGGAACGGCTGGTCACGCTGGCGACGACAGGGTCGCGGTAGAGAGTCAGGAACGACGTCGCGGTCGAAAACACGCCCGAGCGCTCATTTTCGGACTTTTTCAACAGATCCCCGGCAATGTCCGCGATGACGGGATGCGGTCCGGCGTCACCAAGATGGGGCGCCACGATCATCGCCTTGAGCGTTGCCTCGATCGAGCGGTTGGGATTCGACAGAAAGGCGGCGACACCTGCAAGTGTCTTTCCGCGCTCGGCGTAGAGAACGTGGAGGATGGCGCCCACCAGGAGCGCGTGGCCCGTCTTTTCCCAGTGGTTTCTTTTCTCTAGGCTTCCCTCCGGATCGACCAGCACGTCGGCGATGTTCTGGACATCGCGCACTTCGAGATTGCCGCGCCGGACCTCAAGGAGTGGATTGTAGGCCGCCGAGGCCATATTGGTCGGATCGAACAGCAGCACCCGGCTGAACCCCGAGCGAAACCCCGCGGTCAGTTTCCAGTTTTCGCCCTTGATGTCGTGGACGATCGTGGACTCGGGCCAGGTGAGCAGCGTGGGAACGACAAGCCCGACGCCCTTGCCGGAGCGGGTGGGCGCGAAGCAGAGCACATGCTCGGGACCATCGTGACGCAAGTAGCTGTTGTTGAACTTGCCGAGCACCACGCCCTCGTCGCCGAGCAGTCCCGCCTTGGCCACATCGCTGCGGGAAGCCCAGCGGGCCGAACCGTAGGTTTTCGAGGCCTTCGCTTCGCGGCCTCGCCAGACCGACATGGTAATAGCGACCACGATCGCAACGAACCCGCCCGAGGTGGCGATCATTCCGCCGGTCTCGAACACTTCGGGCGCATAAGCATCGTAGAAGAACCACCACCAGAAAATGTCGTAAGGCCGATAAAGCGGATGGCCGAGGGCTGTGAACCAGGGCGCTCCCAGCTCGGGTTGAAATCCCAGAGCAGAAGCCGTCCACTGCGTAGCGACCCAGGCACCCGCGATGATGATCGACGCAACTGCCAGAACCTGGCCCCAAAGGATTCTTGCTGCGGTCATCTGTTTGCTCCAACAATCGCAGCGGTTTTCGGGCCGCGGTCCGTGACAAGACAAGGCCGAACTACGGCATGGTGAGCAGTGGCGCGGATACAGGAACTCTCGCGTAGTCGGCGCAGCGGCGCGAACGCACGTCAGCGAGGTCGCAAGCTCATCGGGGAACTCACTTCACGCTAGATCCCGATTCCCCGCGAGCGCCCAAGCGTCCACTCGATGCCGCCGCCGGTCCTGATCGTGCCGGACACTTGTTGGCCCAAATGACGCTCCAGCTGGGGTCGCCAAGGTACGAGTTCGAAGCCAAGCCCGTGGTCGATCATCGCGAACCGGCCCGAAGCCAACGTTACGCGCTCGCGATAGATGCCGGACACCGCTTCTCCCTCTGCCCGGGGCCGATGGGAGAGGCCGGTGCGCATTGCGACAGCCTCGCGCGCGGCAGCCAATTCCCGCGAGCGCAATGTGTCCAGCAAGTCTCGCGCGAGCACGATGCGGCCTGCGCGGTGCGAGGCAAGGCCTTCGGAGACCAGGTGCTCGGCGCGATCGACCTTCGCCTGCTCGATCGTCAAACCGAAGCCGCCGCCGGTCGCCACGGGATCGGGCGACACCAGTTGCCGGTCGAGCCAGGTCGCTCCTTGCGCGACGACCTGCTCGTTCAACGTCAGGTCGGACTGGACCCAAAGCGATTGTCCCCGCCGACCGCGCCGATCGGTCCAGGTGCGCACCTCGACGATCGCGCCCGGTGCGGCATCGCCGGTCTGCTCGAGATCGGCGAAGCGCAGATGATGCACTTTCCCGTCGGCGCCATCCACGACCGCATAGGCTTGCCCCGCCAACTCGTCATGGAGGCCGCGTTCGACCAGGCGACCGGTGACTTTTTCGCCGGTCCCACTTTCGTGCATCGCAAACCGCCCAGGATCGGGATCGACGCCGAGCCCGGTCATCGCCCGGTGCATGGTCTGGATGATGTCGCCACGCGCCGCGAGCTGCCGCAATGTCGGCTCGACATCCGGCTTGAGCATCCAGCAGCCGGGAGCGATCTGTGTCGCCAGGCCCATCCGCTCGAGCTTGCCGGCGCGCGCGATCAGATGCCGCTCGATGTCGGCCTGCGGGCGCGACGGGTCGGGGCGAAGATCGATGACGCCACCGAGTTGGTCGGCCATGCGCCGCAACCGCCGGTCGAGGCTGGTCCAGCGGTCGGCATCGATCTCGCGGCGGAGCGATCGATCAATCTCGCGCTCGGTGCGCGGTCCGAGCTCGATGGTCGCGCGCTCCTCGGCGCGGGAGCGCATGCCTTCGCGGATGTAGTCCTTGTCGATGACGAGGTCGCGGCCGTCATCGGCTAGCCCTCGCACCAGGATATGGACGTGGGGGTTGTCGGTGTTCCAGTGATCGACCGCGACCCAGTCGAGGCGGGTGCCGAGATCGGCCTGCATGTCCGTCAGCAGTTCGCGCGTGAACGCGCGGACGTCAGCGAGCTCGCTGGCATCTACGGGCGAGACGATGAACCGGAAATGGTGCCGATCACCGGCGCAACGCGTCGCGAACGCCTTGCCATCTGCCGGATCCCCGCCGCTCCCGAACAGCTCGGCGTCCTTCCCGTCCCGGGTCACGCCCTCGCGCTCGAGGTACGCAACGTGGCGCGCGAGCGGGGCTGCCGAAAACCGCGACCCTGCATGCCGGACGACCCGCGCCTTGATCAGCACGCGGCGCTGGCCCTGTCGGGTCCGCGCGCCAAGTGCGGCGCTCCGCCCGCGAGCGTGACGACCGGTTCCACGACGGCCACCGCTGGCAAGGCCGACGCGTCCGGCCTTGTTGGACAACGCGCGGACCTGGGCAACGAGCGACTTGTGCTTGCCGGCGCGGCTACCCCGATCGCCGAGCCGTCCCGGCCTAATCTCGAAATAGTCGTCGTTCACGAGAAGAAGACCCATCGATCGGGCGACGGCGCTCGAAATGGCAGAAATGCGCCGGATTCGACAAAAGTTGCCAGCCGGCCTGCCGAGCTGCTGGCGCTGAAACTCCAGCAATTCTGCCCGTCTCCACCCCCACCGACGGCGCTGCTTTTATCTTGCCCTCCTATTCGGGTTCGTTTTTCTGCAAGTCTTCGCCATCGCCATGTCTCCTCCATACCAGTAACGAGCACGCTATTCGACGCGGTACTGCAAGATCTGCTCAAGTCGTCGAGATCAGGTACGCCGTGCACTCCTCCGCGCTCATCGACGGCGGGTTCTGGCTGCACGAAGGCAGCGCTCGATCCGTCGCGGCGCATGTCGCTATCGGATTCACGGGGCAGCATCACAGGCATTCGAGCGCGGTCCGGACGGGCCGGCCGCAGGCAAGATATCGTGCTTCCCGTATTCCTGGTCTGTACCATCTCTCTGCCGCTTGCGCGGACCTCCTCAACTGCGCCGGGCCGGTCGCCAAAGCGCGCTCGGGTTGCTCATCTCATGACCGGGCACGGCTTAGCCGCTGCACCTTTGCGGCGTTCCACGCGTCGATGTCGTGCTGCTCAGCCAACGGATTGCCGACGTACATCGTGCCATCGCGCCACATCGCGTGCATGACGACGGCGAGCTTGCGCGCTACCGCCACGCGCGCTTTGGCGTGGCATTTGGTCTTCGCGAGTTTCAAGCCCCAGGTCTTGACCTGATCGGTGCCCTTGAAGCGCGTGAGCATCGCGGATGCAGCCTCATAGAGCGTACGCCGCACGTCGGGATCGCCAGCCTTGCTGATGCTCCCGCGGATGTCGATCGACGTGCCCGACTGCCATCGCTTCGATGTCAGACCAAAGTACGCGGCAACGTCGCGCGAGCGGCGGAAGCGCGTCGGGTCCTCGATCGCGCTGGAGAAGCTGAGTGCGGTGATCGGACCGACGCCGGGGATCGCCATGAAGCGGCGGCAGAGCTCGTCGCGCATCGCGAGCTGCGTCGCCAGCTTGTGCAGCTCGAGGTACTCCGCCCACAGCGCAGCGCGCGCCCTCAGCATGCATTCCATCAGCCCGGCGGTCATCGGATCCGACGCTACCGCCTCGCGAACGACCTTCTCCATGCTGCGCCGACCGACCTTGCCGAGGCGGATGCCGAACGCCTTCAAAGAGTGGCGGATGGTGTTTTCGATGTCGAGTAACTTGCGCTTGAGGTTGCGGCGCTGGGTCAGCAGCAGGCGCACGCGATAGGCGGCCTCGGTCTTGATATGGGCCTGGCGGAACCAGCCGGTGCGCATGAGATGCGCGATCCCGAGCGCATCGGTCGCATCGGTCTTGTTGCGCTGGGCCTGCATCGACGCGCGCACGTGACGCGTTTCCAGACAGACGAACGGGATGCCGATTGCTTGCAGTTCCGGGTGTAGCCACGGCGACAACGATCCGGCCTCGTGGCCGACGCGCTTCATCGTCGGTGCCCACGGCTCGAGCGCCTTGGCGATCGCGGCAGGCTCGGTGGGCACGGCAGCACGACCCAGGACTTCGCCCAGGTCGTCGACGATGCAGATCACTGTCTCCTCAATCGACACATCAAGCCCTGCAAAGCTGCTCATGACCGGTCTCCTGCGCTTCCGTTTCGGTGCGCGGGAGGCTGCGGCTGGAACGGCGGTAGGGCAACCGAGTGCGGATTCGCGGGGCGCGATCGGCCCGTCCAAGTAATGCCCGAATACCGCGGCAATCCGTCTTCACTTTCCCCCTTCAGCGCCTTCAAGTACCTCCCCTTTGCGCCAATCCACGCCACGACGCGCCAGAGGAGCAAAAGGGCGATCACTGCGAACGGCTCGCCGAAACGGGCGCGAAGAGGCTGTCCAAAAGAACTGACGGAGCCGCAATGCTTCCTGGCGGCGCGGCGGCGGCGAAGCTGCCGGATGCGTCCGCCGCTGCATCACCGCGCACGGCAAACAGCTGGCTCTGCGTCCAGGATGTGCGGACCGGTTGCTCGGGCGAAGCGCCGGCGACGACAGTCGGCGTGCTGCCCGGTTGCAGCATCGGCGCAATCTTGGCGACGTAGTTGCGGGTTTCGGCGGGAAGCGGCCTCCCGCGATCGCGCCAGTCCTCGTATCGTCCCGGGCCGGCATTGTAGGCAGCTAGGAAGCCGGAAGCGCCGTAGCTGTCGTACATTTCGCGCAAGTAGGACGCGCCCGCGAGGATGTTCTCGCGCGGATCGAATGGGTCCGCGCCGAGCCCGAACCGGGCGCGCTGGCGCGCCCAGGTTCCGGGCATGAGCTGCATCAGCCCCATCGCGCCTGCGGACGAGACCGCGCCGACACGGCCGGCGCTCTCGGTGCGCATCACTGCATAGATCCAGCGCTCGGGAATGCCGAAGCGCTGCGCCGCCTCGGCGACGTGGCTGTCGATTTCGACGAGCCGCGCCGACGGTGGCGCGGCAGCATCCTGTGCGAGGGCAGGCGCACCGCCGTACGTGGCGAGCGCAAGCAACGCGATGCGAAGCGAGACTGCCAGACGCACGGCTCAGCTCGCCGTCTCGCGCCGCACAGTACGCGACCAGACAAGATTGTGCTCGTCTCCTTCGCCGTGGAAGAGGTTGGCGCGAAGCGGCTGAACAAAGGACGGGTCATCGATCTGGACCGCGACGTAGTCGCCAGCCTTCTCGCCGGTACGTTTCCACCCAGCACCGACTTCGCGCGCGCCGCTGCCGTGGCCTGCAATTACGCGGTAATCGGGCGCGTTCTCGCTGTCCGATGGCTCGGCGGGAACCAGCGTGAGCTTGGTATCGAAGGTGAGCGTCGACAGACGCCCGGCGAAGCCTGTGGCGGTCGCCGTGAATGTTCCGATTTGCATGGGTCAGGCTCCTTTGCTCGTGATTGAAGGGTCTTGCGCGCGTGGATCGGCGAACCAGACGCGGCAGCCGTTGCCAGCCTCGTCGGTCAAGATCGGCGTCGCGCGGCCAATGACGTCGGCGGTGCGCAGCACGCCGAAGTAGCGGCCGTCGAAGCTGTCGGGCGCTGCCGGGCTCATCAGGAACAGGTCGTCGGGCCGCAGTGTGCGGCAGCCCGACCAGACCGGCAGCGCGCGACCGAGCCGATCGCGAGCAAGCGCCGCGCCGACGTAAGTGCCGTCGATCGTGACGCCGTGACCGAAGCGGCAGACGCGCTGGCCGCCGACAGCGGCGATGCGCTTGAGCAGCAGCGCGCTTGCGGGAAGGTAGCCTCGCTCGGCGAGCAACTGCCGCAATGCCGACGGCGGCAGTAGCGCAACGCGCTCGCCAGCCTGGAGGTTGGCATTGCCGCGAATGGCGTACAGCCCGGTCGGCACGCTCGGGGTGGCGTTCCACACCACGCGCGTGGCCACTCGCATGACGACCGGTGCCAACGTCAGCAGCGTCGCCAGAGTCACAGCGGCGGCGCGAGCGACAAGCAGTGTCCGACGCAGCGTCATGGCAACAGCGCCTTTCGCTGGAGCCAGGCACGGTGACGAGCGGAGCTGTAGCCGCGCGGGGCCTCGTGCGCCCAGATGCGGTTGTGGATGTGCTGCCAATGATCGGGCGCGACCTCGCAAGGGTCGATGCCCGAAGCCTCGATGGCGTCGATCAGGCGAAATACGTGCGCGACGCGCGGCCAGCCCCGGACGCCAAGCAGCAGCTCTCCGCCGGGATCGACTTGCGCCACCGGCGTGCAAGCCTCGCCAGTTTGAAGCGCGCGCACGATGTCGAGCGTCGAACGAACGGTGCCGAACGTGTTCGATGCCCAGCGCACGAGCGCGAATACCTGGCCCGCAGCATAGCTCTCGATACGCTGCCGACGATCGACGATCCGGCTGGCGACCGGCTTGCCGAACCTGAGCCAGTCTTCGCTCTCGCCGCCGCGCCACACCAACGTCACGTCGGTCAGTGCGCGGTCGCAGCCATGCGAGTACTGCGGCCGAGCAAAGGCGTCATTGCCGATCGCAGACGACACCGCGTAATCGCTTTCGGCCGACAGGAGGGTGGATGTGAACGACACCGGCGCTGCTCAGCGCCGGACCGGCGGCGTGTAGCCGTCGATGCGCTTGGCCGGATGCACCACGCCCTTGCCCGGATCGCTGGTCGAGCGCTTGGTGCCGAGTTCGGCCCAGGCGTCGAGGTCCCCGATCGAATAGACGATCCGGCCACCGAGCTTGCGGTAGACCGGACCGGTACCGAAGCAGCGGTGCTTCTCGAGCGTTCGCGCCGAGAGCCCCAGATGCACAGCGGCATCGGGCGTGCGCAGGAAGCGGGCGACGATCGGCGTAGGGCGGGAATCCATGGGGCAGCTCCGGTGGGTAATTGGCAAGCGGGCGGCAGAACCGACCGTTGCCGGGAGCTGTGGCGGACAATTGCGCGGCCGAGGGAGCGACAGAATTGCACCCCGCGAATTTGTCGCCCCTCGCGAGGGCACACGCTGCGCAACTGTCGAGCAAGCGTGCGATCGCTCATTCCGGATGCGACGAAGCCCCGCCCGGCGGCCGCCGGGCGGGGCTCGTCAGGCCGGGCCCTCAGTCGCCGTTCTGGCGGCGCGCGCGGGTCCAGATGAGGTTGTAGGTCTTGCCGTCCTCGTCGTCGAAGAGGTTGGCGTAGATCGGAACGGTCATGCTGGGATCGTCGAGCTTGACCGAGAGGTACTCGCGACCCTCGTTCGAGTGCTTGGTCCACGCGGCGCCGACTTCTGCGCGACCGACGAAGACCCGGTGCGAGGGAGCGGCTTCGTTGTCGCTCGCGGGTTCGGGGACGATGCGGACGTTCTTGGTCTGGATCGCCATGGTGACGATTTCGCCCTGGAACTCGTTGCCGGACTTCTTGAAGGTACCGATGCTGGCCATGTCGTTTACTCCGTTGGATCGAGTGCCACGCCCATCGCGGCCTCGATGGCGGGTTCAGGGCAGCGGCGACTGGAGGCGCACCTGAAAGGCCGCAGCGCCAGCGGAGGACGGACCGCAAGAAAGTTTCTTGCTCCGCGGGGAATGCGTCCGGGCTTGCCCGGCGCAGGGGAAGAAAGTTTTGCCGCGGACCGTTGCGTCATGGCCAGGCGAAGGCGAAGCCTGTCCGCTGCCAGACCGAGCCATCGACGAGGCCGTGTCGGGTGTGGCGGTGCGGTTCCACGAACGGATCACATCACAGGGTCGGCGACTTCCTTCGGTTGTTCCGGCAGCGTTCGAGGCAGGACGCCGACACGATCCGCCTCACCGTCATGAATGCTCGTCCCGGAGTCGTCGGCACGATGCGGAATTCCGCCGGGTCATTGGGGCCGCGCCCGCGAAAGCCCGATGGCCAGCCGAAACGAGGGTGCGGTTTCTCGGTTTGGCCGGACGCCTGGACGCTTGATTGCGCAAACAATCCGCGAGAATGGCGAACCAGCCACATGGCCCAATGCGCCCTGCGGTCGAATCTAGGGTCTGAAACAGCGAGCTAGCCCCGCCCGGCAGCCGCCAGGTGGGGCTTGGCCGGTTCACGGTGGGCGATCCGGGCTCGACCAAGCCCTCAATCCAATCGCGATCGCCGCGATGGCAGCGATGGCGTAGGCGAGCAGGCTCGATCCGGCGCTGGGCCGCACCAGTCCGTGCGCAATCGACCAGGCGGCGGCTGCTGCAGGGATCGCGAAGATCGTCCTCGCTCCCAGCTGTGCGGCCACCGGCATGCCCGGTCGGATCATGATGAGGGGCAGGCCAAAGCACAGGGCGATCGAGCCAAGGGCAATGACCAACGATGGGCCGATGCCGAGGCCCGCGTTCAAAGCAGCGATGCCTCCAGCCAGCCCGAGGAAGAGGAGGAGAGCGTTGATGGTGAGGCGGTGCAGGAGGAGCGCAAATGCACCGAGGCCGGCGATGGCGCCGAGGAATGCAACAATCATGGCGTCTTTCCTTCAAACAATACCGAAAGACGCGCTTCCAACCTCCACTACGGCGCATTCGGGCAAATAGCAGAACATGCCCGAAGGCGGATCCGGAGATCCGGTCCCGCCTGGGCTGTGCGGCGCGATTTCGCGCGCTCAGGGATTGAACGGGTCATATTCGCACAAGATGCAGGCGGCATCCCCGTCGTATTCTGCGGTCGGCATGACGCCGAAGCCGTTGCTGGTCTTGAAGAGAACCACGCACACCATCAGGGTTTTTGCGAGGCTCCAGGCGTTGCGCTGTGCGGTCGAGAGATTGGCCATGTCGAGGCTCCTGTCTTTCCTCGAGGCGGGGTCCATTCCCCGCTCGACAGGCACCCGAAGCGACCGGCTCCGTCCTGCCGTCACCGCGCCGGAGGCGCGGCGGCACGCTCCGCGTAGCCGACCCTTTACGGGTTGACGGCAATAGGGGCGGAGCCGGTCCAAGGACGTGCCTCCAAGAGCGGGGTGGAGCCCGAGAGGAGACAGGTTCGCTGGCGTGCGGATGCTCTGATTTTGTCGCGCAAGGCTGATCGGCCGGTCGCCGTAGTGACCGTCGCCGGAGCTCAACGAACCATACTTAGACCCCTCTTGCGAGTGGTCTCAGTTTGCGACCGCGGCCGGAATGGGACCGACCCCTGCCTGACCGGAGTGCGTCGCCATCACTTGGAAAGTGGACATTTTCGCCGGGGCGCGTCTACGTCAGCAAGCGCTTCGAATCGGTCATTTCAGCCTCGCCGTAGCGACCCGAAAACTGACGTAGTTCGGCGCTCCGCTTATAGGTTGTGTGATACGGTTCGCGTGGCATAGCGGCCACGCTGGCGCTGGCGCTGGCGCCGGCGCCGCTGTCGATCCCAAAGTGCCCACGCATTACTATGGCGAGTTCCGCTAAGGCGCGATGAACCCGAAATCGCCAGGCGTCGCCTGGGGAGAATCGTTCTTCCACCGGACCGATCCGAACGGCCGTTCGAGTCGCCGGCGGACCTGGCTCGCAGCCCCGGGCACGGTCAACGAATCGGCCAGCGCCTGGGCCTCCATGTCGCCCGAGGTGAAGCGATCGCGCATCCGCAAATAGTCGCCCCAGGTCGGGCAGAGATAACGCTCGGTCCACAACCCGGGATCGGCGATGTCGCGCGATAACGACCACTCGAACCCGCCGTTGCGTAATCTCGCGCGCTGGATCCGGCGCATCGCGTCGTAGAACGGCCGGGCGTTGTCAGGATCGACCCGATAATCCACTTCGATTACAACCGGACCGGAGCGCATGGTCAACGCCAAGGCGACTTCGGGCTCATTGCCGATCTGCACCGGCTCGACTCCGCCTTCGCCGTCCGGCGGAAGCGGCAGGACGAGGCCCAGTAGCGGCATCGCCAACAGCGCCACGCCCGACGCCACGACCGCCGCTTCGACCGACCAAAGACTGGCGACCCCGCCCCACAGGCCGGCCCCTATGGCAATGCCGCCGGTCAGTGCCGCCGAGAACAGCGACAGCGCGCGGGCGGTCACCCAGCGTGGCGCGGCCAGTTGAACTGAAACATTGAACAGGGCGATGGTCAGGATATTGGCCCCGCCGGCGATGAACAGCGCGAGGCAGGTCAGCGGCAGAGAGCGGCTGAGCCCGACGCAGACCAGGGCCAGTCCACCGATGACAGCCATCAGCCGAGTCGCGTTCTCGGTCCCCATTCGCGCGCGAAATTCAGCCACCAGCAGCGCACCGCCCACCGCGCCGACCCCGCTGGCGCCCAGGAGCACGCCATAAGTGCTGGCGCTGCCGCCCAGCAGGTCCCTGGCGATGAGCGGCGCGAGAGCGCCCGCGGTCGCCCCCGCCAAACCAAACAGAAATGCGCGCACGAGGACCTTGCGGATCGCGCCTGCGTGGAAGCAATAGCGCGCGCCCGAGACGATCGCCCGGTCGATCCGCTCGGGCGGCAGCCGCGAGGGAACGTGCGGGCGCCGCCACAGGAAGAATGCGACCAGCAGCGGCAGATAGAACACTGAGTTGAGGGCGAAGGCCGCCGTCGCCCCCGCCGCCAGCACAATTAGCCCGCCCAGCGCCGGGCCGAAACTGCGCGCGACGTTATGGCTGATCGTCCCCAGCGCGATGGCGGCGGGCAGCCGCTCCGGCTCGACCTGCTCGCCGATCGAGGCCTGCCAGGCGGGGCTGTACAGCGCCACCCCCGCGCCGATCAGCGAGCAGAATGCGAGCAGCACCCAGGGCGAGGTCAGGCCAAGCCAGGCGAGCGTGGTCAGCAGCGCCGCGCTCGCCGTTGAGAAGGCCAGCCCGGCCATCGCGATCCGGCGCCGGTCGAACATGTCGGCGATCGCTCCGGCAGGCACCGCGACGAGCATAAGCGGCAGCATCATCGCGGTTTGGACCAGCGCGACCATCCCCGGCGACGGCGTCAGCCGGGTCATCTCCCAGGCCGCGGCGACCCCGAGTACCATCTGGCCGAAATTGGACAGCAGGCTGGCGCTCCAGATGCGGCGGAACACCGGTTCGCGTAGCGGCGCCAAGGTTCCGCCACTTGCGGTTGGTGCGGTCGTCGCCATGCGCCATGCCTAGCGCCGGCTTTCACGACGAGCACGTGGTTTGTGCGGCGCCTGGATGCAAAGGGCAAGTGATGCCCGCGGTACCAGCCGCGTCTTCCAGGAGACCGGTGCTGGCAGCGTCCCATTTGCCACACTCGGAGGTCTTTCGCCTTCCCTGGGCTACTAGGGTTTGATGCGCCGCCGTGGTGTGGATAAAACAGCGGCATGTTTTCGGCCATTCTATGCGCGCTGGGCTTCCATCGCCACTCGCTGGCCTCAATCGCGCGCCGCGACGGCGAGTACGTTGCGCTTTGCGAGAACTGCGCTTGTCCCCTTGTTCGGTCCTCCAGCGGCAAGTGGGAAGGCGCTGGGCCGCTGTAGGATACAGCGCCAAGTGCACCTGGGCTAGCGCCGCACGATCGCCGGGCGGTACCCCGCGGCCTGGGCTTCCGCTTCGGTCAGAACATCGCCTGCGGGCGCCTCTCCGCGCAGTATGGCATGCCGGGCTTGTGGTAGATCCAGTCGCCGCGTCGGCTGTGGTTGCCCTTGATGTGCATCCGCTGGACGATGACGCCGGCGCCAGCTCCCGCCAACAAAGCCGCCGTTCCCTGTCGCGAAGCCAGCTGTCGAAACCCGCCCTTCGCTCATGCGATCGAAAACGGGAACCGACGGGACATGCCTTTGCTGACCATCGAAGGCTCAAGTGACAATATGTGCACGTTGGGTCAGATCGAAGCGGCTCACGGCATCTGCCCCAACATACCCGAGGCAAAGCGCGCTCATGATGTGCAAGAAGGCGTGGCCTGCCACTTGCCGCGGCACTCGACGCACCCGTAGAGAGGCGGCCCGATTCAGCGGACTTAGGATGCGAGCATGATCCGTACCGACTGGACCCGGCCCGAGATCGCCGCACTGTTCGAGCTGCCGTTCACCGAATTGCTGTTCCGCGCCGCGACCGTCCACCGCGCCCACCACGCCGCCGACGAGATCCAGTTGTGCACTTTGCTCAGCATCAAGACCGGCGGGTGCCCCGAGGACTGCGGCTATTGCGCGCAGTCGGTCAAGGCCGACGCGGGCGTGGAAGCCACCAAGCTGATGGACGTTCAGGCGGTGCTGCAATCGGCGGCTCAGGCCAAGGACCACGGCAGCCAGCGGTTCTGCATGGGCGCCGCCTGGCGCAACCCCAAGGACAGCGACATGCCCGCGATCGCCGAGATCGTGAAGGGCGTGCGCGCGATGGGGCTGGAGACCTGCATGACGCTGGGGATGCTCAGTCCCAAGCAGGCCGACATGCTCGCCGAGGCGGGGCTCGATTACTACAACCACAACATCGACAGCAGCCCCGAGTATTACGAGCGCGCGATCACCACGCGGACGTTCCAGGACCGGCTCGACACGCTGGGCGAGGTCCGCCGCGCGGGCATTGCGGTGTGCTCGGGCGGGATCGTCGGGATGGGCGAGACCCGCGCCGACCGGGTCGGGTTCGTCCACACCCTGGCGACGCTGCCGCGCCATCCCGAGAGCGTCCCGGTCAACGCGCTGGTGCCTATCAAAGGCACGGTGCTGGGCGACATGCTCGCCGATACGCCCTTGGCAAAGATCGACGACATCGAGTTCGTCCGCACGGTGGCGGTGGCGCGGATCACGATGCCGCTGAGCATGGTGCGCCTCTCGGCGGGCCGCGAGTCCATGAGCGAGGCGACCCAGGCGCTGTGCTTCCTCGCCGGGGCGAACTCGATCTTCACCGGCGACAAGCTGCTGACCGCGCCGAATGCGGGGGATGACGCGGACGGCGCGATGTTCGCGCGGCTCGGGCTCACAGCGATGGCTGACGAGGAGCCGATGAGGGCGTTCGCAACGCGGGAACTGGCAAGGCATTCATGATCTCGTCCCTCTGCATTGCGGCTAAATCGCTAGTCGGCCCAGCCGCTTCGCGCGGCATATAGCTCCTCGCGCACTCTCTGATCAGCACAATCCGCTCGCTGGCCTCTGGTTGGACGCGCGGCGCTGCACAGTTGTCCGACGCGGCACACGGTCCGCCCCTCGAACTGACGCTCACCGCCGAAGTGTTCAAACGCAACAGGGGGACTCATCGCCGAGGCGAGGAATTTGTGGAAGACTTTCGCGTGGCGCGAGGACGACACCGGCGACCGCTTCACGCGAGGCATCCATGCGCCCATGCCGGGCAGGATCGTGGCTATTGGCGTGGTGGAAACGCACGCGGTGACTTGCGGCCATAGTGCGAAAGTCGAGAAAAGCGGCTCAAATCGCGCTAAACGCTCGCGCCGCCCGAGCAATCGCCTCGTAGATGCGTTCGATCTGAGGTTGCTCGATACAGTAGGGCGGCATCACGTAGACCGTATTGCCGAGCGGCCGCAGCAGCAGGTCGCGCTCGCGGAAGAAGGCGAGGAGCCGCGGACCGAGATCGGATAGATAGGCGCCCTCGCCATCGTCGATCTCGCAGGCCGCAATCGTTCCGATGACGCGCGGGTGGTGAACCCCGGGAACTGAGGCCAGCCGCTCGATCTGACAGCGCTGCTCATGCGCGAGCCGCGCCACGCGCTCGAGAACCGGTTCCTCGCGCCAGATCGCGAGGTTGGCAGCAGCCGCGGCGCATGCGATCGGGTTGGCGGTGTAGCTCGACGAATGGAAGAAGGTGTGAGCACGATCCTGGCTGTAGTGCGCATCCCAGATCGCCTCGCTGGCCATGGTCAATGCCAGCGGGATCGAGCCGCCGGTCAGCCCCTTCGACAGGCACAGGATGTCGGGCACCACTTGGGCCTGTTCGCAGGCGAGCAGCGTGCCAGTGCGGCCCCATGCGGTCATCACCTCGTCGGCGATGAACAGCACGTCGTGGCGCGCGCAGATCCGTGCCATTTCGGAAAGAACCCAAGCAGGATAGATGAGCATCCCACCCGCGCCGAGAATCAGCGGCTCGACGATCAATGCTGCCGCATCTTCGCGGCACGCCGCCTCGAGCGCATCGAGCGTCGCCTGCTCATTGCCCGCGGACGGAAACGGGATTGTCGCGACATCGAACAGCAACGGCTCATATGCGCGGTTGAACGCGCCTCGCGCGCCGACCGACATCGCGCCGATGGTGTCGCCGTGATAGCTGTGCTCCATCACCACGATCCGGTGGCGCGGCTCGCTACGGTTGAGCCAGAAGCCGAGCGCCATCTTGAGCGCGACCTCGACACTGGTCGAACCCGAGTCCGAGAAGAACACTCGGGTGAGCCTGGCCGGCATGATCTGGCGAAGTCCGCGTGCGACGTCCTCGGCGGGCTCATGCGTCCAGCCGGCGAAGATTATCTGGTCGAGCCGCTGCGCCTGTTCGGCGATCGCCTGCACGATCCGCGGATGGCCATGTCCGTGCGTCGTCACCCACCACGAGGAGATTGCATCGATCACCTCGCGTCCATCGGCGGTGGTCAGGACCGCGCCCTTGGCCCCTGTCACGAGCGGGATCGGCTCTTCCAGCCCGTGCTGGGTGAACGGATGCCAGATCGAGGATGAGGTCATTGAAAGTCCGTGAGGGTGAAGCTGGCCGCAAAGGCGTGTGCCAGAGTATCGCTATTGAGCGGATCGAGGACCGGCAGGCGCCCGAGCCGACGCACCTTGCCGAGCCGCGCGATGGTGTGCTCGCTATCCTCCTGGGCCTCGCCAACGAAGGCGATTCCGAGGATCGTCACGCCGCGGCTGCGCAGCGCCTCGATCGTCATCAGGCTGTGGTTGATCGTGCCCAGCGCGGTGCGCGCGACGATGACGGCCGGAGCCCTCCAGCGCGCGAAGAGATCGGCGAACAGCATGGTGTCATTCAGGGGCACGAGCGCCCCGCCGGCGCCCTCGACCACGAGCGGTCCCGACAACACGGGTAGGGTGAGCCGCTCGGGATCGATCGCCACGCCGTCGAGCGCGGCGGCGCGATGCGGCGAGCATGGCGTCGTCAGGCGGTAGGCTTCGGCCAGAATGCGATCCGGCTGCAGTCCCGACAGCGCGGCCATCCGCCCGCTGTCGCTGCCGCCATCGAGGCCGGCCTGGACCGGTTTCCAGTAGTGCGCGTCCAGCGCTCCGGCGAGCGCCGCGGCGAATACGGTCTTGCCGACATCGGTGTCGGTGCCGGTCACGACGATTCGCGGCATCATTGCGCCAGCGCATCCCCCAGCGTGTCGGCAAGCTGGTCTATGTCTTGCTCGCTCGCGTTGAGCGTGATCGAGATGCGCAGCCGGGAGGTTCCTCGCGGCACGGTCGGCGGGCGAATCCCGCGCACGTCCAACCCCGCTTGCTGGACCGCGCCGGCCACCCCCATGGTGCGCGCATCGTCGCCAAGGATCAGCGGCAGGATTTGAGACCCGGTTGCGGTCACGCCGAGCGGCGCCAGGCGCGCCTCGGCGTGACGCACACGGGCCTGGAGTTTCTCGCGGCGCTCGGGTTCTGCGTCGACCAAGCGTAGCGCGGCACGCACCCCCGCCGCCATCAGCGGTGACGGCGCGGTCGAGAAGATAAAGCTGCGCGCGCGGTTCACGAGAAAGTCGCGCAGCACCGAATCGACACAGACCAAGGCGCCCTCGCACCCCAACGCCTTGCCGCAGGTGTGCAGCGTGACCACGTTCTCGCGTCCATCGAGCGCTTCGCCGAGCCCGCGGCCGCGCGCGCCGAACACGCCCGTGGCGTGGGCCTCGTCGACTACCAGGAAACCGTCGTGGCGATCGGCAATTTCCCTGAGTGCAGCGATTGGCGCAAGGTCGCCGTCCATGCTGTAGAGACTTTCGACCGCTAGCCAGGGGCGTCCCTTCCCGCCCGCTCTGCGCCAGGTCTGGATCGCCATCTCGAACGCAGCCGGATCGTTGTGCCGCACCGCCTCGGTCGCGGCGCGACCCAGGCGCATCCCGTCGTGCGCGCTGGCGTGGACGAGTTCGTCGTAGAGTACGAGATCGCCGCGCTGCGGCAACGTGCCGAACACCGCGAGGTTGGCAGCGTAGCCGCTCGAGAAGAACAAGGCCGAGCCCGCACCGAAGAACGCAGCCGCTTCATGCTCGAGCGCCTCGTGTTCCGGGTCGTTGCCTCGCAGCAGCCGGGATCCGCCCGACCCCAGCGCAACCCCACGCGACAGGGCCTCGGACAGCGCAGATTGCAAGGCACCGCCCCCGGCGAGTCCAAGGTAGTCGTTCGAGGCGAAGTCGATGCCCGCCCGCGAGCGCAGGTTTCGCCGCCGTCCGAGCGCGCCGAGGCCTGCAAGATCGCCGCGATAGAAGTCCAAACCAGTCATCACGAGGGGCCCTAGGCGATGCACCGCGTCGCGTCAGCCCCGGTTTGCGATGAGCGCCATGGCCGGTGGCCTCGCCGCGCCATTCAGCTAATCGTCCGCCGTCCGCACTTCGGCACGGTCAATTACCGATCCGCCTGATCTCGACTTGTGGGAACCATCGGGCAATGGGCGGCATGGTTCCGCCCGTTCCCCCCGAGCAATGCACTACGATGATCGATGTGCGCAAAGGGGTCGATGCGGTCGACACGGAACTGATCGCCCTGCTCGCGACGCGCTTCGCCTCCATGCGCGCGGCCGCGCGCATCAAACCAGAGCGTGCGATGGTGCGAGATGAGGCCCGCAAGGCTGCGGTGATCGCCGCGGCATGCAAACCAGCCCGATCACATCGCTTGCCAGGCGAAGCGATCGCTTCGCTATGGGAAGCACTAGTCGAGGCCTCGATTTCCTATGAACCCGAGGAGTGGAATCGACGCCACGCGCCTCAGTAATAATGGGTGGAGGCGGTTTAATGAGGCATTTGGATAGCCGCGAGCAGAAGATGATGTCCCAGGACGTAGTGTAGCTGGGGTCATCCCCCGCGTTTTCCGGCGTCAGCCGGAGCCGGTCATGTCCCGGGCACCGCCGAGAGCACGATGATCGGATTATCGCTGACCGGCGCCATGGTTTCAAGGGTCATGTAGCGGGCGCGCCGGACAGCCCATTCGTCACTCTGCTCCATGAGGATGGCGCCGACCAGCCGGGTGATGGCGGCTTCGTTGGGGAAGATGCCAACCACGTCGGTCCTGCGCTTGATTTCGCCATTGAGCCGCTCAATCGGGTTGGTAACCGGTATGAGGATGGCGGTGCCGAAGTCTCTGCCACGACTCAGCGTCGCGACATATGGTGCGACCATCCGGGACAGACTGGCAACTGCGCAGGGCCGGGCTATGACCACGTCAGCGTTGAGCAATGGAGTTCGGCCCGGATGAGAACGCTGCTTCTGTCAGTCGCCTTGGGAGCTCTGTTGGGGCCGCTGGGTGCACCGACTTCCCTTGAGGCTCAGCCCGCCGCCACCGAGCCCGTCGGCTTACGCGAAGTCATGGTGCTCAGCGAAGGCTGGCGATTCAAGCAGGACAAGACGCTGACCGGCGTCGAGCAGCCGACCTTCTCGGACGCGAGCTGGGACAGAGTGAACGTGCCGCACACCTGGAACCGGGTGGGTTACTACATCCCGGACCCGGCTTCGCACGTGAACACCGCCGAGACGATCAACAAGGCGCAGGGTCCCGGGTGGTATCGCCTGACCTTCACGCCGCCAGCCAGATTCCGCAACCGGCGCGCCTGGCTGGAGTTCGATGCGGCGAGCAGGACGGCCGAGGTCTGGCTGAACGGCGTGCGCCTGGGGCAACACGCGGGCGGCTTCTCGCGCTTCCGCCTCGACGCGACCGCGGCCTTGCGTCCGGGCCAACCGAACGTGCTGGTCGTCAAGACCGACAATACGCAGCCAGCACCGGGCTCGCCCACGACCGACGTGCTGCCGCTCGCCGGCGACTTCTTCGTCCACGGAGGCCTCTATCGTCCGGTCAAGCTGCTCGCCACCGCGCCCGTGCACCTCGACATGCTCGATCACGGCAGCTCCGGAGTTTACGCCGCCACCCGTTCGATCGACGGGGGCAGGGCCACGATCGCGGTGCGCGCCAAGCTGCGCAATGACGGCAGGGGCACTTCGCCGGCTTCGCTCGTCACCCGCCTACTCGATGCGTCAGGACAAGCGGTCGCGGAGCGGTCGAGCCGCGTCTCGCTCAAGCCTGGCGCCGGGACCACCGTCGAGCAGGACCTGGCTGTCCCTCAGGCGCGGCTGTGGCAGGGGATCGAGGACCCCTATCTCTACCAGCTGGCCGTCGAGGTGCGGGATCGAACAGGCGCCGTGCTCGATCGGGTCGAGCAGCCCTTCGGCATCCGGCAGATGCGGATCGACCCCGAGCGCGGCTTCTTCCTCAACGGCAAGCCGTATCGGCTGAAGGGTGTCGGCCTGCACCAGGACCTCGAAGGCAAGGGCTGGGCGATGACCGAGGCCGACATCGCCGCCGATGTCGCGGTGATCCGCGAGCTGGGCGCGAACAGCGTTCGCCTGACCCACTACCAGCACGGCCCGACGGTGCACGAACTGGCTGATCGCTACGGACTCATCCTGTGGGATGAAATCCCGCTCGTCTCCGTCTGGACCTTGGGTCGCGGCCAGATGGAAGCCTCGCCGGGGCTCAAGGCAAACGCCCGCCAGCAGCTCCAGGAACTGATCCGGCAGAACTACAACCATCCGTCGGTGGCGGTCTGGGGAATCGCCAACGAAGTCGATTTCGGCGCCTCGCTCCCGGCATTCCTCACCGGCAATCAGGGGACGCCCGATCCATTGCCGCTGCTGCGCGAGCTCAATGCGCTTGCCAAAGCCGAGGACCTGACCCGACCGACCACTCAGGCCAACTGCTGCGAGGGGCGGCTGTTCGCAGGGAATGTCGACGTCCCGATTGTCGCCCGCGCGGCCGACCTGTCCGGCCTCAACCGCTACTTCGGCTGGTACTATGGCAAGGACTCCGACCTCGGACCGCACCTCGACGGAATAAGGCAGCTCCGCCCGGCGCAGCCGCTGGCCGTGACCGAGTACGGTGGCGGCGGCGCCACAACGATCCACACCGACGATCCGCGCGGCGGCCCGCCGGACTCGCGCGGGCGAGCCCAGCCCGAGGAATACCAGAGCTACAATCACGAGCAGACCTGGCGCATCCTCGAAAGCAAGCCTTACCTCTGGGGCACCTGGCTGTGGAACAGCTTCGATTTCGCCACGACGGTGCGCAGCGAGGGCGACGCTCAGGACATCAACACCAAGGGGCTGCTCACCTACGACCGCAAGATCAGGAAGGACGCGTTTTTCTTCTACAAGGCGAACTGGAGTGCCGAGCCGACCCTGCACGTCACCGGTCGGCGCTACGTCGACCGGGCCTATCGAGTGACCGACGTCAAGGTCTACAGCAACGCCGCGGGCACGGAGCTGACCCTGAACGGCCGCTCGCTGGGCAGCCAAGCCAACTGCCCGCAGATGACGTGCGTCTGGCCGGCGGTGACGCTTGATGGCGGTGAGAACGTCCTGATCGCCAAGGGTCGGTTCGCCGGCGGCGAGCAGCAGGATCGAATCGTGTGGCACGTGGCGCCGGAAGCGACCCGCGCCATTCGCATCGATAGCGGGGCGCTGGTGGCCGCGCCGGCATCGGTCAGGTTCGGCTCCGACGCGTTCTTCGAAGGCGGCGAAGCGGCGACGCTCGATCGCCCGGCGGACTACGGCAAGCCCAAGCAAGAGACGGTGATCACCGGCGCTGCCGAACGCGGCGTCGCCGTCACGTTCCGCACCGGCAATTCCCGCTACCGTATTCCGCTCGACCCCGGCCGTTACGACGTGAAGCTGACGTTCGTCGAACCCTCCGCCAAGCCGGGCGAACGCGTGTTCGACGTGCTCGCGAACGGCCGGCCCGTGCTGCAGGGTCTCGACGTGGCCGCTGCGGCGGGCGCTCCGCTCACTGCGCTGGTGCGGAGCTTCCCGATGCGGGTCGGCAGCGGCTCACTGGACCTGGAGTTCCGCGGGCGTGTCGGCAAAGCGCTGGTCTCGTCGGTCGAGGTGGTTCGCTCCGGACGGGGCCACTAAGCGAACGTCAGGTTTCCGGGAGAACAGGGGCTGCCTAGAACGACTGGGTTTGGTCGCAAGCTGCCATGCTTGGAGCCGGTCGCGTTATGGGCCTCTGCCGCCAACAAAGCCTGTCATTGGAGACCCAGCGAGGTTCATCAATAGCGGGCGTTCATTCAGTCTATTCCGATACCAGGGAGGAAATGGCGCCGATTACCGCGGCTATGCTGATCAGTAGTCGAGAATCGCTATGTGTCATGTGCCGCCCCCGATTCGAGAAGCGGACACTTGGTCCTTTCTTGTTTCATGTAGGAAAGCTGTTTTTATGCTGCTTCCGCGACGGGGAGCGCATTCCAGCCCTTCGATCAATTTTACATCGGGACATGCTTGCTGCCCGCGGGTGCAGTTTAGGGCCGACGCTCACATCGGCCGATTGCCCATCAGCTCCCCCATGCGCACCGCTCGTTCCGGAGCCCAGTCGGCGTTGAATGCGATGGTGTTGGGCCCGAACAACAGCAAGACCGTCGATCCTAACAGGAAGCGTCCCATCTCGTCGCCTTGCTTCAGCATGATGTCCTGATCTGCATAGCTCCATTCCGACACTTTGCCGGTGCGCTTGGGATTGACCGGCCCGTGCCACACCGTTGCCATGCTGCCGACAATGGTTGCGCCCACGAGCACCATAATGAACGGGCCGTGTACAGGCGACTGAAACGTGCAAACTACGCGCTCGTTGCGCGCAAACAGCTTGGGTACGCCACGCGCGGTGGTTGGGTTCACCGAGAACAGCGCGCCTGGCACGTAGATCATGCGCGTGAGCTTGCCGTCGCACGGCATATGCAGGCGGTGGTAATCCTTAGGCGACAGGTACAGGTTGGCAAAGCTACCGTGGCGGAAATCAGCGGCCAAATCGGCATCGCCGCCGACCAGCTCGGTGGTGGTAAACTGATGACCTTTGGCCTGCAGGATGTAATGGTCGTCGATAGAGCCAAACTGGCTAATGGCTCCGTCCACTGGACAGACGAAATCCGCGGCTGCGATCGGACGCACCCCTGTCTTCAACGGCCGGGTGAAAAAATCGTTGAAGGTCGGGTAGCTCCCAAGGTCCTCATTCGCCGCCTCACTCATATCAACGCCGTACTTGCGGGCGAAAGCGTGGATCAGCCACGGAGCTATCCAGCCGCCCTGTGCTCCTGCGATACGGCCAGCAAGCATGGTCAGACGCTGCTTCGGCAGCATGTATTGCAGCAGGACCTTCAAGCGTTCGGACATGGCAACTTTCACCCAGGTTCTGCTACTTCGATGCCGAACCTCGCGTCGACAGAGAATCCACATGGCGCCTTTCTCGTGGCGGGATGTTGCGGATAATCGCCGCGTACTCGGCGACCAGGACGAAAAGCCAGAACTCAAAACCAGCCCATTCAACGGTCGCGGCGCCCTTGAGCAAATCGAGGGCGAGGAAGGCCACCGCCAGCAACCGGAAGAACATGAAACTGGCGGTGGGGTTGTCCGCCCGCCACGCGGCGGAGACCATCATTAGCAGGCTGATGCCGCTCCACAGGATAGAGCCAAACAGCGTCTCGGCGCGGTAGAGGCCGTCCAACGCCGCGATAAACCAAAACAGGCGCGAGACCGCAAACTGGCTTTGGCGCGTGAGCTGACAGAGCTTGATGATCGGTGGCAGGAAAAGTGTTTTGCCTATCCAGTGATCAACTTTGGCGAATGACATCGAGGCCCCATATCGGCACGCGCTCAATTTCACCACGGCCAAGCGCCTGAAGCTTATTTAATGGAAACCCCTCCATGTCCCCCATCGTCAACGGCAAGAGCCTCAAACCGCGCTCAGGGTCGGACCCGAAGCAGATCGTCGTGCTGCTCCACGGCTTTGGCTCGAGCGGGACGGACATGATCGCGCTCGCCCCGCACTGGCAGGAGGGGCTGCCCGACGCGCTGTTCCTCGCTCCGCACGCGCCGCAGCGCTGCGGGATGATGGGATCGGGATACCAGTGGTGGGGGCTGACCGGCTTCGCGCCTTCGGCTTTGGCGGCCGGTGCGGCATCGGCGGCGCCAGCCATCGACTCATTCATCGACAAGAAGCTGGCGCAATACGGGCTGAGCGACTCGGAACTGGCGCTGGTCGGGTTCAGCCAGGGGACGGTGATGGCGCTCCACGTCGGGCTGCGCCGCCGCCAGGCCGTTGCCGCGATCGTCGGTTATTCGGGGATGCTGGCCAGCACCGCGGACCTTGCCAATGAATTCCCCAAGCCGCCGGTGCTGCTGGTCCACGGCTCGTCCGATCCGGTGGTTCCGGTCGCAGCGTTGCACATGGCGGAAAGCGAGCTCAAGCGCCTCGGTATTCCGGTCACCGCCCACGTCTCGTTCGGGGTGGCGCACAGCGTCGATCCGGTGGGGCTCAGGATGGGGCGCGATTTCGTCGCCAGGGTGCTGGTTCGTTCGATGTAGCCGCGTGTAGCGCGGGGCCCGGCGGCAAGGCAGATGTATCTGAAGGAAGGCGCGCAGCAATTTCAGTGCTCGACGTTCTCGAGTCCTCGGTAGACGCACACTTGCCCCTGTTGGGTGAAACTGGGGAAGGCGGTTCTATCGGGGACGCTCGAAGGCCTCAAAGCAAATGGGAGCTTCCGCCGACAGAGCTGACGTTTGCGTTGTGACGTGGGCCTCCGGAAAGCCGTCGTCTGTTCAGGTAGCCTATGTGCCTGCATGATGACCGCTTGCGGATTTCGACTTGGTAGCGGCAATGTCTTGAATGGAGTGGGACTTTCGTATCAGTGCGCAGGGGGAATAGGTTTGATCGCGCATCCGCCGGTCTCGCCGACTTGGCCGCCAGGCAGGGTGATAACTGCCCGGCGATAACGGGTCAGCGCCGGCGTGCCGTTGTCGGTAGCCTCCAGGATCACGTGGGCCTGGTAGGACCGAGGCGGGGTGAACTGATCGACACGCGCTTCGCCGCCGATGGTCACGGTCGTCTGCTCGCCAGTGTCAGACGATACTTTGGCCTCGGGGGGGAACAGGCCGCCAGCGTCCCGGTAGACCCACCAGCGGTAGGTCAGGCGATTGCCGTCAGGATCGGACGATCCTGCTGCTGACAGGCTGATCGGCTTGCCGGGGCAGCCGGCGAGCTCGAGCGGGGCCAGCCCGTCTTGTCCGTTCAGCTTCATCTGCGGCGCGTGATTGGCGTTTTTGTAGGACGGCGTGATCGACCACAACATACGAGCGGCAAAGTCATTCTGGAATGCCGAACGCCAACGCGAGATGGTGGCTTGCGGAGTCACCTGCAGCTTGCCGTCGGTGTCCAGAATGTAGTCGACCGTCGTCGTCCACAAGCCTTGCTCGGGGGTATACTTCTCGTAACGCCCGCCCCAGCCGCCCCAATCGGGCCGCTCCGTGTTGGCGAGGCCGTTCGGGACAAGGTTCAGGAACGAGGGCGTGTCCCCTTCCATGATATAGGGCGGAAGCGGATAGAGCGCGCCGAGCGGGCCTTTGCTGCGAATGTTCGCGCTCAGCCACTCTTTACTGACATGGGACATATCGGATCCGGGCAGCGGCGCCGAGATCCCCATCCAGGTAGCGAGGCTGTAGCGGAAGACGGCGTGGACGCTGGCAATCCAGAACAGCTTGTCGAAATTGGCGCGCGCCCATGGGCCGGCATCGTCCTGGTCCGAGATCGAATAGAGCCGCAATTTGGCGAGGAAGCGATCCACCTCCTCGGGCGAACGGGTAGCCCGTACGGTCCACAGCGCCTGTGCAAGATCGGCTGCGCCGCCCCACACGGCTACCCACACCGGCCGGGGGTCGGGCTTGTCCACGGCCGCGATGATCAGCCTCGAGGCGGCGGTGTCCTTGCCTTCGCCGACTCCAGTCATGCCATAGACCGGGCTGCCGGTCAGCACCACGCGCCGCAGCCGCTCGACATCGGGGTAGCGCGGATCGTGCTGGCGCAAGTTGCGGAGCACTTGGCCGTAAGCCGCGACACGTTCGTCAATCAGGTTTCGCAGCGGATTATTCGGATGGTGCCGCGAGGTCGTGGCGACCAGGCCCTCGATGTCGATGTCGTTCGAATAGGTGAGTAGCCGCACCATCGATTCCGAGTCATCCGGCTCGTTGCCGATGTCGGTCAGCACTATGAGGCGCGAACGGGGTTGCTCAGCGGGAGCAGCGACGACAGGCATGGCACTGGCACAAGCAAAGGCCGCGGCGAGGCTGGCAAAGTGGCGGTTCATAGGACCTCTCAATCACAGCGAAGTGGCCGTTTGCGGCGCGGCCATTGGCACCATCTTACGAGCTTTGGTTAGTTGCGGAAGGTCCGCTAAGGGTGAAAACGGACTTCGCTCACAAGACCTGCCTGAGATGTTGTGAGGCTGACTCTGACCGCGAGGGAAGGTGCAAGTCCTTGGACTCATCGACAGCCTCACCGCAGCGCACTACGCCCCCGCCGCGATGGACTGCTCGCCAGTTCTGAGGAGGACGCCCGAAGTGATTACACGAAACAAGGCTGCCGGTGCACCCAAATCCCGTCCGGCTGTATGGTTTGGCATTGCAGCGCTCGCCATTGTGGCTGCCCTCGCACCGTCACTTGCCTCCGCCCAGTTTCTGCCAGTGGCGCCGGCCCCCGCACCCGACATGCAGGCTGGCAAGCCGCGGGTGTTCGTGCTCACGGACATGGGCAATGAGCCCGACGATCAAATGTCGATGGTCCGCCTGATGCTCTACACCAATGAGATGGACATCGAAGGGCTGGTAGCGACCACCTCGACCTGGCTGCGCAGGAAGATCAATCCGGAGACGATCCGCGGCATCGTCGATGCATACGGCGAGGTCCGGCCGAACCTGCTCAAGCATGCCAAGGGCTGGCCCCAAGCAAAGCAGCTGGCGGCGCGGGTGAGCTCCGGCCAGCCGAGCTACGGCATGGCCGCAGTCGGCCCGGGGAAGTCCTCCGCCGGGTCAACAGCCTTGATCGCGGCCGTCGATCGCGCGGATGAACGGCCGCTGTGGATCAGCGTGTGGGGCGGGGCCAACACGCTTGCCCAGGCGCTGCGCGATGTGCGCGAGAGCCGTACGCCGGCCGAGCTTGCAGCTTTTGTCGCCAAGATGCGCGTCTACTCGATCTCGGATCAGGACGATGCGGGCCCGTGGATCCGTCGGGAATTTCCGGGTCTGTTCTATGTCGTTTCGCCCTCTAACCCGGACGCCACGGGCTATGCATCGGCGACCTGGAGCGGCATTGCGGGTGACGTTTTCTATCGCAATGGCGCCGGTGCCGATTTCAGCAAGATCACCAATGAATGGCTCGATCAGAACATCCGGAGCGTCGGCCCCTTGGGGCGGCACTATCCGAAGTACGAGTACATCATGGAGGGCGACACCCCGGCGTATTTGTGGTTCGTCGACAATGGCCTGCAAAGCTGGCGCAGTCCGAGTTGGGGCGGCTGGGGCGGCCGCTACAACTGGTTCCAACCCTATGGCGAAACGCACCCAATCTGGACAAATGGCGGCGAGGTTGGCCCGCGCGTCGATTCGCGCGACAGCGTCGTAGGTGCCGATGGGCAAACGCACGTCTCGGACGAGGCGACGATCTGGCGATGGCGGAATGCGTTCCAGAACGACTTCGCGGCCAGGATGCAGTGGACGATCAAGCCTTTCGCAGCCGCCAATCATGCCCCAGTCGCGGTCATCAATGGCGACCCCACGGGCCAGCCGCTGACAATCCAAGCGCAGCAAGGCAAACCCGTCGTTCTCGATGCCGGCGGATCTCATGACATCGACAAGCAGAAGCTCCGCTTCCGTTGGTTCCATTACCAGGAAGCCGGGTTCCAGCCCAATATCGCCTTGGCAGACCTATCGCTTGAAGGAGCGGATCAGGCCAGGGCGACGATCGTTCCCACGGCTGCGTGTCGGCGGACCTGGGGGGAAAGGCAGAGGCCTTGTCGAGGCGGCGTCGCACACGTCATCCTCGAGGTAACCGACACAGGCGAGCCGGCATTGACCAAATACCGCCGGGTCATCATCGATGTGCGGCCATAGAGAGAATTGGCTGCCGGTTCACCCGACCCAAGCTGCCGTCGCAGTGGTGACTGGCACAGTGGTGCAGTGTGGCAGTGATAGGGACAGGGTGACTTTGCGGGAATGTCTGCAATGGGTCATGTCCGGTCAGGCAGCTTCCAGCGCCGAAAGCCAATTGCCGGCCCCATGTGGCTAGAGGCCGGCATTGAATTAAATGTCCGTCCGCTCTGACAGAGTCAGAGCGTCGTCCACGTCCACGCCAAGGTATTTAACGGTGTTTTCGATGTTGGTGTGGCCGAGCAAGATCTGCACGGCCCGCAGGTTTCCCGTCGCTTTGTAAATGAGTGACGCCTTTGTTCGCCGCATCGAATGCGTTCCATATTCGCGGCAGTCGATACCGATCGTCGTGACCCACTCGTCAACAAGGCGCGCGTATTGCCGCGTGCTGAGGTGGCCCCTGTAGTCAATCCGGCTTGGGAAGAGGAAGTCGAGGATCGTGCCGCCACGGCGCTGCAGCCATGACTCGAGGCTCCTACCTGCCTCAGTCATGATCTCGAATTGAACCGGCCTGCCAGTCTTCTGTTGGATAACCGTCGCACGGTTACGGATTTGGCCGCCGCTGACGACGTCACTAATCCTGAGCTTGACGAGATCACAGCCACGCAACTTGCTGTCGATTGCCAAGTCGAACAGCGCTCGATCGCGCAGGCGCTTATGTTCGTCGAGATAGAAGCGAATGGCCCAAATGTCGCGCGGCTTGAGCGGGCGTTTGGGCCCCACATGCTGCCCAGCGTTCCAAGGACGCCGCTCGTGCACGGCTGGGTCAAGGTCTGAATGTCCCATGACATTTCTCCGATGGCCGGAATGGCCAATCGGAAATTACCGCGCTCGAATGATCAGATTGCCGCAACTCGCCGGAGAAGCGGTCGTTCGCGGTGCCAAGTAGGCTTGCCGATAGCGGTCCTTCGTTCATGGAGCCCGGTCTAGCAACGACGGTCAGGTTTTAGGCAGCGCCAGGGACACGCTGTATCCGGAAAGTCAGGCCCGCAGCCCTCTGGAATCGCCACCGATATGGCACTGACGCCGGATGCGCAACGCGCCTGTGGGTCCGGCATTCACGGGGAGGCTGGCGATTTCGATCGCGGCCATCTTCAACATTCTATCTCTATTTCGGATTTATGCGGTACCGCGTAGGCGCCGCGGCGGCCGGGCAACCATGCACCGGCGCCACAAGCAATGGGAGCCTTACGAGTGGAACGCATTTCCGGTCACGCCATCGACAAGCAGCATGTCGACGGATGCAAGCCGATCGCGCTCAACATCGGTGTCTATATCGACGGTTATGGTGCCAGGAAGAGCACCGACGTGCTCTATGAGCTGGGCGACAAAGAACTCTACGAGCACTTACGCGGCGACGCGAAGGGCGACGTCGCGCTGCACAAGAGGCTTTACGACGCATTCCACTCCCCGCCCACCCCTGCGATCTACGCCGAGATCGTCAGCTTCTGCCTGGCGCTGGTCGAACTGCACGTGGTGGCGGTTATGGAGGACCGCTATCGAGCCCTGGGCACCGCGATCCGCCCCAACGCGTTGCTGGTGAACCGGTCCAACCCGCTCGAGATCGAGTTGAACGAGCACCGGCATAACCTGCTGGAGGCATTGTTCCCCGCCTCAGATGAGGAGTGGCAGGCGGGCCATTACCTCGATGTCGTCTGCGACGGCACGATCTATTCGACCGGCAAGATCGACCGTGAACGGCAAGTCGGCATCCTGCGCCGCGAACGGGAGGCTGCGCGCCGCGTCGGCGACGCCTCACGCGCGGCCTGGATCGAACGCAACCTGACGACGCTATCCGGTGGCGTATTCCACTATCGCAATGAGGACGGCTCGATCGGCGGTCCGGTGGACTTCGATTTCACCGAGAGATTCTACGACGCGGTCTCCGACAGGGTCGGCTACTATTCGAGGTTGGGCGAAAGCAAGGTGCACTGGCGCCAGGACTTGGGCGACTTTGGCGAGAAGGGAGTGGACTGCGACCTCATTATGCAGGTGATGGATGATCTGCACGCCGACAAGGTGGATGCCTTCGTTTTCATGACCAACGACATGGACTTCTTCCCGCTGATCGAGCGCATCCGCGCTGAAGGCAAGGCGGTGTTCCTGTGCGGGCTGGAAGGCCGCGTCTCATACCGCCTGATCCACTCGGCCGGGCGCGACGCCTTCTTCAACCTCGCCAGCCAGCAGATGCTCGCCAGCCTACCATCGGTGTTCATGGCTGCTAAGGATCCTGCGATGCGGGAGATGGCGCTGCAATGGGCCTTTTTGGCAATGATGCACGAACGCCGAGCGGGCGGCTGAAGGAGCGGCTCGGCATGTCCACGCGGCACATCCCGCTTTCCTCCACACCCCACGCCGACGTATCGTGCCGAGCACGGCCACCCTCACGCCCCTGCGAATTCAGTTGGGGCGGGTAGCGTCAGGTAGGTTTTGATCATAATTTCAAATTGTTGACGTCGAGCCAGATGCTCCCCATCAGGTGGCTGGCGCCAACATAGCGGACATTCCACTGCAATCTCTCGCAGCACAACAGCCGCCGTTGATTCATGAGTGGATTGATACACTCCCCCGATATCGCCCTTGCCGCGCAAATGGCAGACTTGCAATTCTGCAGTGGCCTGAGACAACATGCCCGAGAGGGGCGCAGGAATGACCGCAATCAATACGGCCTTGGCACTTCTCAATGTACTGGGCTTGTAGACCGTGACCAACGCCGCGCTGGATATTTCGATCGGCGACACATTGGCACTGCTCGACAGCGACTTTGCCGAGTTCGCTGCAGGCGTCGCCAACGATCAGTATGCCGTGTGGCTGGGCGCGGGCATTTCCCTCGCCAAACTTCCCGGTCTAGAAGGGGTCGTGCAGATCGTCCTCGAGCATTTGCAAGCTAGGGTCGGGCTTACCAATCCGAATTGCATATTCCGCCGCAGCCTGGACCGCATTCTTGGCCTCATCAATCTGACCGCCGATGAATGGAAGGAAGCCGACTATGCGAAACCCATCGCGGACTGGCGCGACCGCGAGCGCATCTGCAAGAACCTGACAAGTGCCTATGCGCGGATGCTCGATCAGCATCCGCAAGGCATGGATCCGGATTACTTGGTATGGACAGCGATCGACGTTGTGGGCCGCTATGGCGATCCCGCGATTACCCCAGGGCCAGAACATCTGGGCCTGGCCGCCCTGATCGCTGAGGGCGCCGCGTGCGATACGGCGAGCGCGAATTGGGATCCCCTGATCGAACGGGCGACCGAGCATCTCGCCGGCGCCACGCCGGGTCTCCTGCAAGTGCGCATTCTCCCCGACGACGTGAAGGACAACAGCGCGAGAGCGCGTCTGTACAAGTTTCATGGCTGCGCGGTGCTCGCAGGAACGGGCGGTGCCGCCTACCGCGAAAAGATCGTCGGGCGAGCGTCACAGATTCATGGCTGGGAAAAGAAGGGCGAGAATAAGGTCATTGCCGGCAAGTTGCTCGACCTCGCTATCTCCAAGTCTACCCTGATGCTCGGCCTGTCGACTCAAGACACCAATATTCAAACCATTTTTGTCGGCGCGCAAGAGAACCTACCGACTTCGTTTCCGACCCATCCGCCAGCTGTTGTCCTGTCGGAAAATGCGGTTGGACCGGATCAGGTGAGCCTTCTGCAAAACTTTTACAAAACCGACTATGCCGCCAAGACCCAGGCCATAGAGAACTCAGCGTTACTTCGGTCATACGGGCGATCGCTGCTGCCGGCATTGTGGCTGCACGTAGTCTGCGCCAAGCTCGAAGCATTCGTGACGGTCGCAGCGCCCGTCCTTCCCAGCCCCGACATTGACAAGCTTCGCGCGGCGCTTCGCGATTTGCGGGACGGCGCCGCATTTGCCGCGGCCGCCAGCAGCCAGGAAGACTATATGCTGGGCGCGCTGCCGGTCGCCGGCCGCACAATCAGTCTATTCCGCGACGGCAAGCCGTTGGAACCGGCGGCTGGCGTCTACACACCGCTGTCGATCAACTGCGTGGCCAAGTCGCTGGCCGATCCGAACCTGCCCAGCTCGGGTCTACCCCAGCTGGCGCTCGCTGCGGCGCTCCTGGGCCACGGGCAAGCGACTGGCGCGTGGTCCTGTTCCATCAGCGATCCGGCCAATCCGAAGTCGGGCGCGGTCCGGGTGGCCGGCAAGGTCCAAGCAGCCGAGGTGTTCTTCGCGGCGAACACCCAAGCCGCAAATCGTATTGTCGCCGATGGCCGGGCAGCCGAAAACGACAATGCGATCATCGTCCACAGCCACCAGATCCCACCGGCAGCACCCCGCAATCCAAAGGCGGCGCCCGGCCGTATCTTGCCGCGCGGCCGTCGAGAGATCAGCCTCGCATCCCTGGGCGATGGTGCGACGGACCTCAACGCCTTGTTCATGCGCTTCAAGTCGGAGATCCGCCTGTGACCGCGACGACGCCGATTGAGCGGGTCGCCCAGGTATTGGAACTCGCGCAGTTCAGGCGAATGCCAACACCGCTGGAGATCGGCGGCGTCAAGACCGGCGCCTTGGCGGCTTTTGTCGGTAAGCCGCCTTCGCCCGATTTGGTCGTCATCGGCGATACTCTGCAGCAAACGCCCGGCGCCTTGCAGCAGACGATCGAAGGCGTGGGCCGCGCGCTCGACATGATGGGCTCACGCCGGCCGCTGACGCTGGTCGTGGTAGGCCCCCGCCCGGACACCACTGCGCTGACCGCGCTAGCCCGGCATGCACGGGTGCTGGCCGTCGGCGAGTTGGCGGATAACAGCGCGCTGGCTAATTGGCTGGCGGTATTGCTGCCCTTTACGCCGCCCAATACCAGTGCCGGCCGCGCCGAAGCGGCGATCGTGACGCTGCTGGCCGAGCCGGCCGACCCATTGGTCCAGGAATTTGTCGCTATGGCAGCCCAGGGAAAGGACAGCGTGGCGGCCCACCTGGCCGAGGTGATCGACGAGCCCTTCTTGCCAAACGACCCTGCTGAGGAAGGGGGATCCGATGCCACCTCGTCTTAAACGGCTATCAGTCGAGGACTTCCGTAGTATTCGCGGGCCGATCGACGTCTCGCTCGACGCACCTGTCGTGCTCGTCCATGGCCCGAATGGCACCGGCAAGACCAGCCTCCTGTCGGCGATCGAGCTCGCACTGACGGGCGCGGTGCCCTCGCTGGCCCGTTTGGATGAGCATTATTTGGCTCACCTCCCGCACAAGCTTGCGAGCAAGAAACAGGCGTCCATTGCTCTATTGGCAGACGGCTTTGGCGAAAAAGGCGAAGGCGCATTCATCGCCGACGGCAAGACAATCATCGGCGAGGCACTGCTGGATGATGATGGGACGCGCTTTTACACTGAACGTTGCTATCTTGCTCAGGCGACCTTGGGGCGGTTGCTGGAGATCTACGAGCATCAGGATAATCGCAAGTCCGATTCCCCACTAACCCGCTTCGTCAAAGAGCTGCTCGGGCTCGACGCGCTCGATGCCTTGACCGAGGGCCTCCATGCTGCTGGAGACGTTCGGCGCCTTCGCGAAGTCTCGCCGTTGTTCTGGTCGGCGAGAAGTGACGCGCCAGAGCTTGAAGAAGAATTGCTGGAAGCGCAGTCCCACGAACTCGACATTCGCGAAAAGGTCACCGCGGCCGATACCAAGGTGCGGGCGTTGGCCGCGCCTTTGGCCTCGGACGGCGCGCTCATCGACATCGGCACCTTGCAGACGTCATTAGCCACGCGAGCTGCTCACAGCGAGAAGCGGCTCACCGAGTTGGCCCGGCTTCGCCGCGATATCTCTGGTGCCAGTGGCCAAGTCCAAGAAGCTTCGTTGGCCGATGCTGGCGGCGCGCGCGCGCGCGCCGAGGCCGCGAATGTCGCGGCCCGCGAGGCGCTGATCGCCTGGCAGTCAGGCCAAGGCAAGGAACTCGAAATCCTCCTCACCGCGGTGCAAGAGTACTTCCCCGATGTGCCGCCCATGGCGGCAGACCCCGCGGCCTCGCACGCGGCCGCCTTGGCCGCGGTGAGGGCCGCAGGGGTCCGCGCCGAGACAATCAGCAAGGCTGACATCGCAGATGCGGAGTTGCTTGCTGATGTCCAGGTCGAAATTCGCCAGGGCGAGGGCCGGGTCGAGCAAATCGATCGCGAGCTTGCCAGCGCCCAAGGTGCCAACCGCGAACTCGCCGAAGCGCTGACGGCGATATCGAGCCATATCGAGAACGAGCGCTGCCCGGTTTGCGCGCGCGACTATTCGGAGCATTCGCCCACGCCGTTGGCCGAGCACATTTCGCAAGAGGTTGCTCGCCTGGTGACGGCTGCGGGCCGTGTCGAAGCGTTGGTCCGCGACCGTAGCGCGACGGCAACGGCGGTAGCCACAGCGCAGCGGCGCGAGGCCGACCTGCTGGCGCGGCGCCTGCCGGCAGAGCGCCGCGATGCCATAAAATTGCAGATCGCCAATCTCACGGAGTGGGTGAATAGCTTGGAAGCGCTTGCCGAGACGGCCAAGGTCGGCACTCAGGTCACCAGAGCCGCAATGCACAGCGCGCAGTTGCTCTCGGCAATGAACAGCACCCGGTCGTCCGTATCGGGTCTGCGTGCGGAGCTGGCGAACCATACCGAAAGGCTGGCACTGCCGCCACCGGCGGAGGACATCCCGCTGCAAGCCATCGTCGATGATCTCTTCGCTGAGATCGCCCGGCAGGAAGCGGCGGAAAATTTCCACAAGGAGAAGTGCGACGAGGCGACCCAAACCCTCTTCATTCTCTCGGATCTCAGGACGCAGCTTGAAGAGGCCAAAGACAAATGCTCGCGCCTATTAAAGCAGCATCAGGTTTCCACGCGTCAATTGGCAGAGGTGGACCGCCGGATTGGTATCGCGAGAGATCTCATCGCCAAGGCGCAAGGCCTGCGCAGCGCAGAGGTGCGACGCGTGTTCAACGACGAGCTCAATGCCGTCTGGCGCGAACTGTTCATTCGTCTTGCGCCCGACGAAGACTTCGTCCCGGCCTTTGCTTTGCCCGAAGTCGCCGGACAGCCAGTCGAAGCGGTGCTGGAGACGCATTACCGCGCGGGCGGAAAGGGCGGCAATCCGAGGGCGATGCTGAGTGCCGGCAACCTCAACACGGCGGCGCTGACGCTGTTCCTGGCGCTGCACCTGTCTGTGCCGGCCACGCTGCCCTGGTTGATCATTGATGATCCGGTGCAGAGCATGGACGACGTCCATATCGCCCAATTTGCAGCCCTGCTGCGCACGCTCAAGCAGCACGGTCGGCAAGTGATAATCGCGGTGCACGATCGGCCGCTGTTCGACTACCTCGCGCTCGAACTGAGCCCGGCATACAACGGTGATCGGCTGGTCACAATCGAGCTTGGGCGTGACGCGGACGGCATGACGACTGCGCCATGGAGCCTGATTGCATTCGAACCTGACAAAGCAATCGCGGCCTAGCCCTGACAATGCCTCCAGCCTTATGATTAAACGGCGGCTCTCCGCGTCCGTGTGCATCTAGCGAACTTCCACTGTGTCCTTGTCCCTCCTCTGCGAACGATTACCTCTGCTGGCTGGATGAATGTCCGCTCACGGAGTTCATCGCCAAAGTCCGGACTGTCTCCTAGGTCCAACATTTCCGCCAATGGGACTCGGTTTTGACGTGCAAGCTAACGACGAATGCCGTCGTGATTTGTTCAACTTCCTACCGACGATGATCAAAGATCGGGATGCCGAGCTTCCGCGCTTTGTCGGCGATGTTGTCGGTGATGCCCGAGCCGGGGAACACGACCAGGCCCAGCGGAAGCGTCGCGAGAAGGGCATCGTTGCGCTTGAACGGTGCTGCCTTGGCGTGACGGTTCCAGTCGGGCCTGAACTCGATCTGGGCGATCTTGCGGTTGCGCGCCCAGCAAGCCGCGATGCGTTCTGCGCCCTTGGGCGATCCACCGTGAAGCAGGACCATGTGGGGATGCTTGGAAAGCACCTTGTCGAGCACCGCCCAGATGCGGTGGTGATCCGCGTAGTCGCCCCCGGCGAAGGCGATCTTCGCGCCCGCCGGAACCAGCGGTTCGATCTCGCTGCGGCGCTTGGCGGCAAGGAAGTCGCGGCTGTCGATCATCGCAGCCGTGAGCGTCCGGTGCGAAACCAGCGAGCCATGATGCGGACGCCATGGGGTGCGCAGCAGCTTCTCGAACAGGTCGGCGGCGGTGTCGCGCATGAACTCGGCGGCGTTGCGACGTTCGATGAGGGTTATTCCCTGGGCAATCAGGTTCTCGAGTTCGACCGAGCGCACTTCCGAGCCGTCCTGTTCGCGCTGGCTCGCCTTTTGCCGGTCCTCGTTGTCATCGAGCTCGCGCTCGACGCGGCTCGCATGGCGGTGGAAGAGGTTGACCTGGTTCCACAGCAGATCCTCGAGGTCGGGTTCAAGCCGGGTGTCGCAGAGCGTGCCCGCGAGGGCATCGAAGATGTCGGCGATCGCGCCGCCGAGCGGTCCGGGCTCGGGCAATGGCCGCGGGTCGGGCTCGTCCTCGAACGGGCGCCAGCCATAGAGCTGCATTTCGTCGAGCATGTGCGCGGTGGCGGATTGGGACGGTTCGTCGTCGAGGATCATGGCGGGCTCCTTGGGTCGGCCCCGCAAAGGCGGGGCGTCGAGGCGCTCCTCCCCCGCTCGCGCAGCGGTCCCGCGCACCGCGCTTCGCCCTCTCGGCCTGCCCGTTCCATCATGGCGCGGCCGAAACGCAGTGGAGGACCGGGGAAGGGCGGCTATTTTGACTCGCGATGCAAAGCGCTGGTTTCCAGCGCGGCGGAAAATAGCCGCCGCACCCCGGTTGCGTGCGCCGCAACGCGGGCGGAAGGGGCGCCCCTCTCGACGTCCTGCCAGCGCGGGCGTTCGGCGAAGGCCTTGCCATGCGCCTGCGCTCCGCTTCCCCGTTCCGGCATCATCCGGGTTCGACGAAGGATTCCAGGTCGCGTGGGTCGAGCTGGGGCAACAGCGCGGCCTTCAGCTTGTCGATCCCGTGCCGCATCAGATCGCCGTTGAAATCGTCCTCGATAGGGTCGAGCGGCAAAACCTCGATTCCCTCGCAGGTGAGACGTGCGGTCAAGCTGTCAAAGGCCATGACGCCCGCAGGATCGCGGTCGCGTGCGACATAAAGGCGCGTCAGGCTGGAGGGAGGTTCGAACAGGGCGAGATGGTTGGCCGAGGTGCAGGCAGCCATCGGCATTGCAGGGAGCGCCATGTGAAGCGATAGCATCGTCTCGATGCCTTCGCCGGCGATCATCGTGTCCTGCATCACCCCGAACCGGACGGCATGGCCGAGCACCGCGCCCATCGCCCGTCGGGGGGTTTCGAGCGGGGCCTTGTCCGATCCGTCGCGCGCAAGCCAGGTGCGGTGGACGGCGGTGATTGCCCCTTGGTTGTCGGTGATCGCGGCGAGCAGCGCGGGCCATTCGTCGCGCGGCAGATCCTGTCCGCGCCAGTGCCAGCAATTGGGATGAAAGCGGAGCGCTGCAAAGTCCCATGGTCCGGCAAGGCCGCGTGAGGCGAGGTAATTCTCGGCCAGAGTGCCCGCGATCGGCCTGCCGCGCGCAAACAGCCGACGAGCCCTCGCCGACGGCAATGCGTGTCTTCCGACGAACTGTACTGGCGGTTCGGGTGGCGGCGGCGGTAGCGCCAGAAAGCTTCGGGCCTCGTCGAGAACTTCGCGCAAGCGGCGCAAGGTGCGGTTGGCGGCGATGAGGTCGAGCAGGTCGCCATGCTCGCCGGTCGCTGCGTCGATCCATTTGCCAGCAGCACCGCGCGCAGCGGGACTTGCACTCAGCCGCACAAAAAGGCTTCGCCCCGGCGTTCCGGCGACGTCGCCGACCATCCAGTAGCGCCCCTCGCGCCGTCCCTGAGGCAGATAGTGGCGGCAGACCTGCTCGGCGCGCGCGGTCAGCCGCTCGGACAGGTCGCGCGCTTCGTGCGAGATGCCGGCCATGTCAGGCCGCCATCCGGTCGGCGATGCGGGCGATCGGGTACCGTTCGAAGAGCTTCGCGACGATTCGCACGGCATCATCGCCCAGAGGTACGAACAGCCGCAGCTTCCAGGAGATGATCTCGCTGATCAACCCGAGCGCCTTCAGGCGGTCGAGCGCGGGCTCTGCAAAACCCGTGAGTTCGATCCGCGGGCGGTGCATGACGAGCGCGCGGCGCAGGGCGAGGCCTTCGGCGAGCTCGATCACCGCCTTGCCGTCGCGCAGCAGGGCAAGCGCATCGCCGGGGAGCAGCGTCGGCGCGCCCGATGCCAGTGCTTGCGCCGCCCAGGCCGAGGAGACCTTGCGTCCGACGATCCGCTCGCCATCGTCGGTGGCGAGCCGATAGACGCGGGTCAGCTCGTTGGGGAGCCGCTTCCAGATCGGCAGCAGCAACCCGGTGACGAGGTGCAGTTCGCTTGTATCGAACTCGGGCACGGCAGCGACTTCGGCTTCCCAGCACTCCTGAAACTGGGCCTCGTCGGCTTCCTCCCAGTGCGTCTCGGGCATCGTCGCACGCGCGATGTTCAGGCGGTCCATCGGTCGGATAAGCTGCACCCGCTTCTCGACGCTGCCGTCGTCGAGCATCACGCTCGATGCCGGGATTTGCACCGCCGCGCGCTTCGAGCGGGCGTTGACGAGCAGCCGCGTATGCGGCTCCTCTAGCCATTCGAGCGCCTCGGCGAGTGTCCGCGGGCGGTTGCGATCCTTGCGCGCGATGGTGAGAAGGCGCGTTTCGGCGCCTGTGCCGGGGTGCTCGTAGACCGTCGCCGACCCGACGATCCGGAAGCTTTCGGCGGTGAGCGTCTCGAGTCCGATCTCAAACGTGCCACCAGCGATCGCGCTTGCGACCTTGGCTTCGAGCAGCGCTTCGAAGCTTTCGAAAATACGATTTTGCATTGCGATGGTGAGCGCGAGCAGGCGGTTGAGGAAAGTCGTGATCGGCGGCAATTCGTCCTTGAGACAACCGGCGGCGTCGGTCAGCGACAGACCGGTCTGGCTCTCGAAGGTGCCCAGCGAGCAGCCATCGAGCCTGCCTGCATGGATCAGTCTGTAGAGCTGGCGCAGCGCGTCGCGCGCGTACTGACTTTCGAGATTGTCGCCTGCGCGGAACATGCCCTGGCCGCCGGTTTCGCGCTGCCCTCGCGTAATCGCGCCCAGAGTATCGAGCCGCCGGGCAATGGTCGAAAGGAAGCGCTTCTCGGCCTTCACGTTGGTGGCAATCGGCCGGAACAGCGGTGGTTGCGCCTGGTTGGTGCGGTTTGTGCGGCCGAGCCCCTGGATTGCGGTGTCGGCCTTCCACCCCGCTTCGAGCAGATAGTGGACGCGCAACCGCTGGTTCCGTGCGCCGAGGTCGGCATGGTAACTCCGACCGGTTCCGCCCGCATCGGAGAAGACCAGTACGCGCTTGTCGTCATCCATGAACGCCTGCGCCTCGGCGAGGTTGGCGTTGGCGGGACGGGACTGGAGCTGGAGGCGATCGGCTTTGCGGACAATGCGGCGCGAACGGCCTGTCACCTCCGCCACCGTGTCGGTGCCGAAGCGCAGAACGATCTGATCGAGCGCGCCCTGAACCGGCTCGAGCGCGGCGAGGCCATCGATCATGCGGTCGCGCCGCGCCACCGCCTCGCGGCAGATCACCGGCTGACCGTCGATGACCATCGGGCGCGAGCAGAGGTTGCCCTCGGCGTCGGTGAAGGGTTCGAACAGCTGGACCGGAAAGCTGTTGGCGAGATAATCCAGCACGTATTCGCGCGGGGTAATATCGATGCGCAGATCGTCCCACTCGGCGGGATCGATCTCGGCGAGCCGCCGCTCCATCAGCGCTTCCCCCGTAGAGACGATCTGGACCACGCAGGAATGGCCTGCGGCCAGGTCCCGCTCGATGCTTGCGATCAGCGTCGGCGTCTTCATCGCGGTGATCAGGTGGTTGAAGAACCGCTGTTTGGCGCCTTCGAAAGCCGAACGCGCGACCGACCTGGCCTGCGCGTTGAGCGTGCCCTGGCTGCCAGTGACGTTGGTTACCTCAAGCGCGGCGTCGAGGTTGTTGTGGATGACCTGGAAGGCAGCGGCATAGGCGTCGTAGATGCGGGTCTGCTCGACGGTCAGCTCGTGCTCGACGATCTCGTATTCGACGCCTTCGTAGGACAGCGAGCGTGCGGCATAGAGCCCGAGCGCCTTGAGGTCGCGCGCGAGCACTTCCATCGCCGCCACGCCGCCGCTCTCGATCGCCGAGACGAAGTCGGCGCGGTTCGCGAAGGGAAAGTCTTCGCCGCCCCACAGCCCGAGGCGCTGCGCGTAGGCAAGGTTCTGCACGCCCGTGGCACCGGTCGCGGAGACATAGACGATGCGCGCATCGGCGAGCGCGTGCTGAAGCCGCAGCCCGGCGCGACCCTGTTGCGAGGGCGCACAATCGCCGCGCTCGCCGGTGCCGCCCGCGGCGTTCTGCATGGCGTGGCTTTCGTCGAACACGATCACTCCGTCGAACTCGTGCCCCAGCCATTCGACGATCTGTTCGAAGCGCGAAAGCTTCCCCGCGCGGCCTTCGCTGCGCAGCGTAGCGTAGGTTGCAAAAAGGATGCCTTCCTGCAGCCGGATCGGCGTGCCTTGGGCGAAGCGCGAGAGCGGAGTCACCAGCAGCCGTTCCTGCCCCAGCGCCGACCAGTCGCGTCGCGCGTCTTCGATCAACTTGTCGGACTTCGATATCCACAGCGCGCGGCGGCGACCCTTGAGCCAGTTGTCGAGGATGATCCCGGCCACCTGGCGACCTTTGCCCGCGCCGGTGCCGTCGCCGAGGAACCAGCCCCGGCGGAACCGCACCGCGTTGTCGCAACCGTCGGGTGCGGCCTCGATCCGATCGTACGTGGCATCGACCGTCCAGGCACCGGCAAGATGCCCTGCATGGGCTTCACCGGCATAGATCACACTCTCGAATTGCGGCCCCGACAGCACCCCCTGGGCGAGATGACCGTGCAGAACGTGCGGACGATAACTGGGTCTGGGCGGCACGACCGAGGCCATCGCGGCGGACTGGACGAGCTTGGTCGGATGCGCCGCCGCGCCCGGGATGATCAGCGACTGGAGGCAATAATCCTCGTAGAGCGAATCAGAGATTCGCGCGGTGTCATCGGCGGACCGGCCAACCGCTTCGTAGGCGAGTTCGACCGCTTCAAGCTCGGGCCGAGGCGCGATTGCTGGCAACGGCCTCCTAGGCAGCGAGTTAGTCGGCTGTGCCGCTGCGACGGCCGACGTCGTGGCGCGCGCGACTCGCAACCGGTTCGGCACACAGTCGATGAGATGGGCCAGCAGCGCCGCAGAATCGCGCGGCATCGGCGGCTCGGGCGGGTAGGCGGTCGGATGGTCGGCGGGCCGCTTGTCGATGACGGTGAGGCGTACGTCTACGCTGGTGCCGTGCGCTGCAAACACGCTGCCGTGAACCGCGAACGTCAGGGCGACCCGCGCGTGCTCCTGTATGCGGTCGAAGGCGTCACCCCAGCGCGGATGATGGGGATGAAAGTTCGCGCCGGTGATTGCGACCAGTCTGCCGCCGGGGGCGAGCCGAGCCAGGGCCGAGCCGATATGGCGCATCGCCGCATCGGGCGCGCGCATGTCGACATGGGCCATTGCCGAGAACGGCGGGTTCATCAGCACCACGCTGGGGATCACGTCCGGGGCGAGCAGGTCGTCGATGTGCGCAGCGTCATGCCGCGTCACCGGCGCACTTTCGAAGAGGGCCTCGAGGAGCGCCGCGCGCGCGTCGGCAAGTTCATTGAGATGGAGGCGCGCCCTGGCTGCGCGTGCAAAGGCCGCGAGCAGACCGGTCCCGGCCGACGGCTCGAGCACAACGTCGTCGGGCGTCAGGCATGCAGCGACGCTTGCCGCATAGGCGAGCGACAGCGGAGTCGAGAACTGCTGGAGCCTGACGCTCTCGAGCGACCGGCGGCTTTGGGTCGGGAAAAGCCGAGCGAGCTTCTCGAGCCGGTTGAGCACGGCGTATTCGTCGGGCCTGGCCGCGAGCAGCGTCGCAGCGTATTTTCGCAGGAACAAGATCTGCGCGACTTCGCAGGCCTCATAGGCGGCCTTCCAGTCCCAGGCTCCATCCGCGTCGGAAGCGCCGAAGGCAGCTTCCATGACGGCGCGCAAGTCGCGCGACCCCAGGCGCTGGCCGCGCTCGACGAGCGGCAGGAGGCTTGTCGCCGCAGCGATGATCGCGGAGGCTGTGGACGAACTTGTGGCGGGAACGAGGGCGCGCGCGGACGCGCCGGGGCCGGTGAACATGGGGCTTGGCCTTTCGGATCGGGGTTGAGCGAGCGAGCGCGCCGGCCTTCTCTCGAAAACCCGGCGCTCGCCCTTCCCGGGACGGCCCTCTCACTCTCAGCTCGGCGGGACGTAGAGCTCGAAGGGATTGCCGTCGGCGAGATGCCCGAACGGGGTCATGACGTATTCGTCATCGTCGCGACCGACCGCGCACAGCACGTAGCGCGGGGAGCCCGTCGCGGCGTCGGTGCACTCGAGCAGGGCAAGATCGCCTGCGCGCGCGGCGCGCATCAGCGTTTCGAAGTTGGTACGATGGGAGTCGGGAATGGCCATGGGAGCCTCCGAAAAAGGCGAAGGCCCGGACATCAGCCGGGCCTTCGAGATGATTGGTGGGAGGGCGGCGTCAGGCGAGCGGTTGAATCTCGCCGTTTTCGACAGCCTCGACGATGAAGCGGTCGATCATCGCCTGCGTATTCGAGCTGCGGATGCCACTGGCGGTGATCAGTTCGACGGCACCGCCGAAGCCATCTGGCCGCATCTTGTCGCAAGTCCACGAACTGACGACGGTCAGATGATCGAGCAGCTTCGACCGCCGCACCACGTCCTGAAGCATCGCGAGCCAGCAGTCGTCGGAACAGTCGAGGTCGATTTCACCGAACAGACGCCGGTCGGACCCGAGTTGCTCATGCACCTGGCGTTGCGCGGCACTGTCGTGGCAAGCGGGCTCGGCAAGTGCTTCGGCAAGTTCGGCGGCGTCGAGAACGACGATGCCGCACGGTCCGTCCCAGCTCGAAAGCATCAGTGTCTCGCCATTGTCCGAGATTTCGAAAATCTGGCCGAGGATGAGCCGTTCGAGACTTGTCATGTCCGCAACCGGGATCGGCTGCTGGACAACGGTCGGGGAATGGTAGTTGGCCATGGCGGCCTCCTGATCTTGTCGGGGTGAAGGGTGGCGGCAGGGCGGACCGGCCGCCCTGCCGCGAGCGCATCATTCGGCTGCGACGGCGTCGTGTTCGGCCTGCTCGTCCGTCTCGTCGTCGTTGGCGAGGAACGCAGGAAGGTCGGGCCGCTCGGCCTCTTCGCCATCGGCCCCATCGTCTCGCGTCGTCGGCAGGCGCAGCGGTTCGGGCAGCCACCCGGTGCCATCGAGCAGCCGCTCGGCCTCGGCGGCCATATCGGCCTTCTTCATATGCGCGATCAGTTCGGCCATCTCGGATCCGCGCGCCTCGCGCACGGCTTCGAGAATGCGCGGCTTGGTCACCCGGTCGAGATAGCCGGTCCGGGTCGGCTGCCAGCCCGCCCGCGCCATGTCGTGACCGATCGCCACGGCGAGCCGGTTGGCCGACCCGATCCGCTGCGAGACAGCTTGCGCACAGACCCGCCCGTCGTTGTAGCGGTTTGTGGGTTCGAACAGCGCGTTGACCCCGAGCGAGACGCAGTGGGCGACAAGCTGGAACCGTTCGCCCGGATCCATCGTCGCGATGTAGTCCCACAGGTCGCCGGTTTCGACCGGCAGCCGCTCGCCCCAGGCGTCGTGCCGCTCCTTGACCGCCTTGGCCCAGATCGTGTTGCCGAGCGCCGGGGCAACATTGCCGAGGTGGGCAGGTTTGACCTCGATCTGGATGCAGTTGCCGGTCTCATAGGACCGGAACACCGACAGCACGAGTGCGTGAACCAGCGCCAGGAAGGCCGCGTCGGGCGCCTGGGCGAGCGCGTCGCGCAGGGCAACGGTGCGTGTCGCGGTCAGCTCGGCGACCAGCCGCTCAGGCAGGGGCCGAATGACGTCCCCTTCGTCCTCGTCCTCGCCTTGCGGCTGCCCGCCGACGCTGATCGTGGTGCCGCCCGACGTGACGGGTTCGGGAACGCCCTCGCCGGGTTCGGCGGGTGCCTCGTCCTCGGCGCGGACATAGCCACGATCGACCACGAGCCCGCCATCGTGGCCGATGGTCACGAACACGCCTGCGCGAGCGACTTCGTGCGGTTCGAACTGCCTGGGCCGGTTCGTCAGCTCGGTGATCTCGGCGTCGAGCGCGGTAAGCCGCGCGTCGATCTCATCGGGAAGCTCGTCGCTGTCCTGCCATTCCGCGGTCAGCTGCTCGAACTCGGCAAGCCTGAGATGGAGCGTCGCTTGCTCGTCTTCCGTCAGGGGAGCAACGAAGCCAACCAGCTTCCTGAGGCCGTGATGGAAGCCGTAGGGGAGGTCGACGACGGCTTCGATCCACTTCCAGCCTTCGGCGGCGAGGGCTTCCGCTTCCGTGGTCAGGCGCGCCGCGAGGAGCCGGTCGAGCAACGCGACATCCTCGAACCACCCGCCATTGTCGGTGGCAAACAGGTCGCGCTGGATCGGACCGCCAGCGGCTTCGTAGGCTTCGACGCCTACGAACCGCGCACGGCGGTCGCTTGCCGCAACGCTGTGCTCGGTCAGAAGCCGCTTGATCGACCAGGGCTGGGCGTTGTGGGTCTGCGCGACCGCCTCCCAAACCTGTTCCTGGCGGGCGTGGTCGGAATTGACCGTAAAGGCCATCAGCTGGTCGAGGGACATGCCGTCTTCGGCGTAGATTTCGAGCAGCTTCTCGGAGACCGCGGCGAGGCGCAGCCGCTGGCGCACCACCCCGACGCCGACCATGAACCGCGCAGCAATGTCCTCTTCCGACAGGCCGGCCTCGCGGCGGTCCCGGAACGCGCGGAACTGGTCGAGCGGGTGCAACGGCTCGCGCTGGAGGTTTTCCGCGTAGCTGTCCTCGATGGCGTTGCCGCCGACGCGGACAACACAGGGGACAGGCTGGTCCTTGGCCATGCGCCTGGCTGCGACGAGCAGTTCGAGCGCGCGAAAGCGGCGGCCGCCAGCGGGAACCTCGTACCTGCCGGTTTCGTTGCCAGCATCGTCGAGGACCGCGCGGACATTGAGGCTCTGCAGCAGCGTGCGCGCCGCGATGTCCTCGGCGAGCTCGGGGATCGACACACCGCACTTGATGCGGCGGACGTTGGACTGACTCAGTTCCAAAAGGTTGAACGGGATGTTGCGAGACTCGCTGAGAACGATCTTGGTCACGGACTTGGACATGGCTGTCTCCGAGACGGGCGCCGGAAGGACTCTTCCTCCGGCTTCCTGCCCGCCACGAGACGCGAAGCGGCCCTCTCCCTCTCGAACGGGCCGGGTCAGGCCGGATTACGCGGCGTGGGCGACGAGCTCGGCCGTACCTGGCTGTTGCGCGTGCATCCAGTCGGCGGCCAGCTGGGCCTTGCTCGCGGCGGTGAAGATCGCGCGCGGATCGCCCCGCAACGCCTTGAGCCAGCTTGCGACGTAGGCAGCATGATCGGCTCGGGGGTGGTAAGCGAGGCCGAGGTCGGCGAGTAGGAATCCGCTCAGGATCTCGACGCAGATTTCTTCAGCCGCGTATGTCGCCGAACCGAACGACCCGGTGAGGTCGCGATTCAGCCGGTGCCTTGCGCCCGAGGCGTGACCATGCTCGTGCAACAACGTGCCGTAGAAGCTCAGCGCATCCTTGAACTGCCGGAAGTGCGGCATCTGCACCCGATCAATGTGCGGTGAGTAAAACGCCCTGTCGCCACCAAATTCGCAGTCGATCCCGAGGTTCGCGACGAAAGAATCGGCATGGGCGTACCGCGTGGCCTCGTCGATCTGCGGAACCGGTTCGGACTCGTAGCCATCGACCTGCGCTGCGTTGAACACTGTAAAACAGCGGGCGTAGACGCCGCGTCGGCCCCGATCCTCCTGCTCGCCGTCGTCGCGCGCGTCGCCGCGTTCGAACGGCTTCCACAACACAACAGTCGAGCCGTGCTCGCCCTTGCGGACTTGCGCGCCCTCCGCCTGCCACTGGCGGTACGTGCCCCAGACGCCTTCGGCAAAGCCCGCAGCATTAGCGGCAGCCCACAGCAACAGCACATTGATCCCGCGATAATATCGGCTCGAGGCGACGTTGAGTGGGCGCGAGGTCGCGCGTCCGTCGTGATGCCAGGGCATCTTCCAGTTGCCCGCACCCGCCTCGATGGTTGCGGCGATCTCGTCGGTGATTCGGGTGTAGGCATCGGCTCGGCTCGGGGTCATGGCAGAATTCCACCGACAGGCCGCCGCGGCGCCTCTCGCCCGGCACTCAGACCTGTCGCGAAATCCCTGCGACCCTCTCGCTCTCGAAAGCCGGCGGTCTCGCGTCAGCGATGGCCGATGGCGTCACCCGGGCGCGACCAGCGCGCCGAAAGATCACGCACCCTGAAAGAAGGCGGGCAATCGCTGTCGTGACCGTGCAGGCGGAAATGCCGGGGCCTGTCGGCATTCCGCCTGCATTTGCATCACTCCCGCCGCTTCAGTGTGTGCGCGGGGCCCTATACATCGAACGCCGCGCCCTCAGCAACCATTAGCATGGTGCATTTTTTGCGACCCACGGTTGGTCTCGTCTGACGACGGTGTTGGCGAAGATGAGCAGCTTTCTTGCGCAGGCGATCATGGCGATCTTGTGAGGTTTGCCTGCGGCGGTGA
>JAUYQH010000052.1 GCA_030697365.1 Novosphingobium sp.
CCCGACCGAAAATCCCTCGAACCACAAGCCTGCCATGTGCTGTCTCCCTCAATCGAGTCGGCCGAGTATCGCGACGGCTGCAACGCTGTTGAACGGCGATCCGCCCAGATTGTGCGTCAGCCCGAAATCGACCTTGCCGCGCTGCCGCACGCCGGCGCGGCCTTGCAACTGGTTGTAGACTTCATAGGCCATCCGCAGCCCCGAGGCACCGACGGGGTGGCCGAAGCATTTGAGCCCGCCATCGAGCTGGCACGGGATCGCGCCGTCCTTGTCATAGCGGCCATCGAGAATATCGGCGGGCGCGCGGCCTTCATCCGAAAGCCCGAGGTCTTCCATGATGACCAATTCGGTGATCGAAAAGCAGTCATGCACCTCGGTCATGTCGAGCTCGGCACGAGGGTCGCGGATGCCGGCTTCGGCATAGGCGCGCGCGGCGGCAGCGCGGGTGTTTGGCACCGAGGCACCGTCCCACTCGCCGAACTGCATTTCCCAGCCGTTGCTGGCCGAGAGCTGCACCGCCTTGATCGTCACCGGGTTGGTCCGGCCCAGTCCGCGGGCGATTTCCGGGGTGGTGACGATCGCACAAGCCGCCCCATCGGAAACGCCGCAGCAATCGAATATGCCCAGTGGGTCCGCGATCATCGGTGCCCCGAGAATCTTGTCCATGTCGATCGCTCCGCGCAAATGAGCCTTGGGCGAATGCGCGCCGTTCTGATGACTCTTCCACGAAACATGCGCCATTGCCCGCTTGAGGTCGGCAGCGTCGATTCTTTGACGCGCGGCATAGGCCCCGGCCAGCTGCGCGAAAGTCCCCGGTGCCGAACCATAAGGCATCCACAGGTCGTTCTGCACGCCCTTGGTGCGCAGCGGCAGGCCGCCGTAGCCGGTGTCCTTGAGTTTCTCGACCCCGATGGCAAGCGCGATATCGACCGCGCCGGACGCCACCGCATAAGTCGCGCCGCGCAGTGCCTCGGTTCCGGTCGCGCACATGTTTTCGACCCGCGTCACGGGTATCTTGTCGAGCCGCAGGGCATGCGCGGCGGGCAGCGCCGAGTTGCCGACGTTGATATCGTCGAGCGCATTGCCCACCCACGCCGCTTCGATCGCCTTGCGCCCGATCCCGGCGTCGGCCAGCGCTTCGGCGAAGGCCTCGACCATGAGCCCGTCCGCGCCGATGTCCCAGCGCTCGCCGAACCGGGTGCAGCCCATCCCGACAATCGCGACCTTGTCCCTGATCCCGCTGGCCATCAGCCTTCTCCCAACTGCCGGCGGGCGAGCGGTGCGGCTTTCCAGAAATAGGTGCGGAAGCCCAGCCGGGCATTCTGCGATTTGATCCGCAGACGCATGCGCACCCGGTCACCGACCTTGAACCCGCCCGCTGGCCGGTCGACCATTTCCATCAGCACCCGCGCGCCCCCGCCGGACTGAGTGTTGTCGAACTGGACGAGGCCGAAGTCGAACGGCGGATCGGGCGAGAAATTGAGCCGGTCCGCCGTGACCGAGACGATCGTCGCCTCCTCGTCGGCCAGCCGCACATCCTCGAGCACTTCGGGGCCCTCGATCGCCGGATTGACCGGGATCGCGCTCTTCGGGAACTGGACGTTGCCCGTGCTGTCGCGCCCGCCGATGAAGCCGATCATATCGCGTCCGACCCGCTCGAGCACAGTCGCCTGCGCCTTCTGCTCGAACTCACCGCGCATTCCCCAATCGAGGTCGATCGCGCCTGTGAGGTTGAGGAAGCGCGCGAAATCGCGAATGACCTCTCCTTGGGCGAGCAGCGCCGCCGTCTCGCTCGCCCCCGGCACGGCGGCAGCGACTTCGAACACCAGCGCGTCGACTCCGCTGCCGAACCCGACCAGCAGGACAAAATCTCCGGACTTCGCGGCGGCCAGGGCCAGCCCCAGCGCGAACAACGGATGCGCCGCGCCAAGATCGCCCGCCGCATCGGTCAGTGTCTCGCAATGGTTGGGCGCGGGGCAGCGCAGGCGCTTTGCCACCGTCTTCCAGCAATTCGCCACCGGCTCGGCGCAGGCGACATGGGCAATCGCCCCCGGTTCGATCCCCGCGGCGGCACAAGCAGCCGTGATGGCAGGAACCAGCAGCTTTTCCACCGCGGTATCGCGCACGAAGCGCTCTTCATAGGCGTAAGGTGTGGGATGGTCGCGCGAGGTGTAGCGGTCGATGAAATCGCTGGTCAGGCTGGCATGGCCGGCCAGCCGTGCCGCCGGGTCGGGGCCGGTCCGGATCGCAGCCGCACCATCGCCATAGGCAAAATGCGCGGCGCTGCCGGGCTGGGTGTCGCGCTTCTCGGCAGCGGCAACGACCTCCTCCTTGCCGCCGAGCAGTGCGTCGAGCAGCGTCGAGGTGCCCGCACGGCGGCAGTTGGCGAGGTCGGTGGTGCGCACGCTGGCGGGCAGGGCAAGTGCTTCAAGCAGCAGCGCACCCTGCGCGCGATCGGTGAAATAGGCCGAGGTCGAAGCGAAGCGCAAAGCCTGCGGCGGCTTGCCGACAAGGCCGCGCGCGGCCTCGACCGCCATCGTCAACGGATCTTCGTCCCACCCCGCGACTGCCCGGTAGCCACTGCGCGGCATGGCGAGGCCCGACCATGCCAGTTCCCTGGCGGCCAGCTTGCGGTCAAGCCGGAGTAGCGGGAGGTACCCTCCCACCGCGGCAATGCCGATCTGCATCTCGCCCTCCAATACCATTTACGTACATTGCAGTCATGATTCGCATAGTTCGCCTTGACAGCGGCGCAAGCTTTCGTAAACACGTTCACTAATGGTTGGCAAGCGGGTTTTACCGACGAGGCCGAACCTGGAGGATGTATGGGTGGTCGCGGGCAAGTCTTCCAACCTGACGCCCGAACAATGGCAGGCCGCGCGCGACGCCATCGCCGGCTCCGTCGCCAAGGAAAAGTCACAGCGCACGACCAGCGGCGGAGAGACATAGGCTCATGATCGAACGCAAGCTGTTCAGCCCCGATCACGAAATGTGGCGCGATAGCGTGCGCCGCTTCGTCGAGCAGGAAATCGTCCCATTCCACGCCGAATGGGAGAAGCAGGGGATCGTCCCGCGCGAGCTGTGGCTCAAAGCCGGCGAGGCCGGGATGCTGTGCTGCACCGTGCCCGAGGAATACGGCGGGCTTGGGCTTGACTATCTGTTCGACGTGATCGTGTACGAGGAACTGTGGCGGGTGGGCGCCAGCGGCCCCGGCTTCCTGATCCACACCGATCTCGTCGCTACCTACATCCTGACCGCCGGAACCGAGGAGCAGAAGCGCGAATGGCTGCCCCGGATGGTCAAGGGCGAGGCGATCGGCTCGCTCGGGATGACCGAGCCGCACGCCGGCAGCGACCTCAAGGCCATCCGGACCCGCGCCGAACGAGACGGCAACGAGCACTTCCTGATCAATGGCCAGAAGGTGTTCATCTCGAACGGCCAGATGTGCGACGTGCTGGTGCTTGCCACCAAGACCGATAGCAGCGCGGGCGCCAAGGGCATCACGCTGTTCCTCGTCGATACCAGCCTGCCCGGTTTCAAGCGCGGCAAGAACCTCGATAAGCTGGGGATGAAGGCGCAGGATACGTCCGAATTGTTCTTCGACAATCTGCGCATTCCCGCCACCGCCATGCTCGCCGCGGAGGGCGAAGGTTTCAAACTGATGATGACCAAGCTCCCGCAAGAACGGCTCGCCCAGGCGGTCCGATCGGCCACGGTCATCGAAACGATCATCGACTGGACGGTCGATTACACCAGCGAGCGCCGCGCGTTCGGGCAGAGCATCGCCGATTTCCAGAACACCCAGTTCGTCCTGGCCGATCTCAAGGCGCGCAGCGTGATGGCGCGGGTCTTCACCGACAAGTGCATCGAGCTGTTCATGGCCGGCGAACTCGACCCGGTTGATGCTGCGATGGCGAAGATGGTGACCTCCGAACTGCATTGCGAAACCGCGGACAAGTGCCTGCAATTGTTCGGCGGCTGGGGCTACATGTGGGAATATCCGATTGCCCGTGCCTATGCCGATGCACGGATCGTCAAGATCGCCGGCGGCTCGATCGAAGTGATGAAGACCATCATCTCGCGCGAGATGTTCAAGGGTCGGCTTGGACGAGGCAAGTGAACGAGTTCACCAATCTCCTTGCAGACGCTGCCAGCCGGGATAGTCGGAAGGAACCGCCTTCCGCTGTCACGCCCGTGCAGAGAAATCTCGATGCCAATCTCCGCTTCGGCTTCCTGATTCACGATGTCTCGAGGCTGCGGCGCATCGTCGTCGACCGCGCGCTCAAGCCGCTCGGCATCACCCGCTCGCAATGGTGGGTGCTGGCTTTTCTCTCTCGCCGCGACGGCATGACCCAGACTGCGCTCGCCGCCGACCTCGATCTGACCAAAGTCGCGATCGGCGGACTGATCGACCGCATGGAAACCGGCGGCTTTGTCGAACGTCGTGCCGACGAACGCGATGCTCGCGCCCGCCGCGTGTTCCTGACCCGCGCCGGGCAGAAGCTGGTTGCGACCATTCGCGAGAATGTCGATGACGTGGAAACCGATATTCTCGCTGCCGTCACCGAGCAAGAACTCGACGAGGCCGCGCGCGCGCTGGTCAAGATCAAGGGGCGATTGCTCGAGCTCGTTGGCGGCGACGTCGAAGGCGGGCAGGATATCGAGTCCTGACGGCTCACTGCATCTATGGAGGATTGTGTGAAGGGATTGACAGGTAACGTCGCGATCGTGACCGGCGGCGGGCAGGGCATTGGCAGGGCGTTGGTGCTGCGCCTTGCGGAAGAGGGCTGCAAGGTTGCCATCTTCGATTTGAGCACCGCTGCAGGCGATGAAACCGCGGCACTGGCCGGGGATGCCACGGTCAAGACATGGCAAGTCGATGTCAGCGACTTCGCCGGGGTCGAGGCTGCGGTCGAGGCGGTCGAAGCCGATCTCGGCCCGGTCTGGGTGCTGGTTAACAACGCCGGCTGGGACAAGCCGCAGCCGTTCCTGGCCACCGATCCGGCGTTCTGGGACAAGGTCATCTCGATCAACCTGACCGGTAATCTCAACACCCACTTTGCCGTCGCCGGACGCATGGCGAAGCGCGGCGGCGGGCGGATCATCAACATTGCCTCGGACGCGGCTAAGGTTGGCACCAGCAACGAAGCGGTCTACTCGGCATGCAAAGGCGGGCTGATCAGCTTCACCAAGTCGATCGCGCGCGAACTGGCGCGCAAGAACGTACTCGCCAACTGCGTCTGCCCGGGACCGACCAATACCCCGATGATGGCCTCGGTCGTGGGCGAAGGCCCCGACGCCGAAAAATGGAAAGACGCAATGGTCCGCGGCATTCCGTTAAAGCGCATGGGCGAGCCCGAGGACTACGCCGGGATCGTTGCGCTGCTCGCTTCGGACGATGGCGCCTACATCACCGGACAGGCGATCTCGGTGTCCGGCGGCATGAACATGATTTGAGCCGGTCCGGCTCCTCCCAACCCTGTCCAAGGAAACACGTCATGGCTCAACAATTCGAAGACATCCTCTACGAGGTACGCGGTCGTGCCGCGTGGGTGATCATCAACCGCCCGCAACTTTACAACGCGTTCCGCGCGCAGACAATCGAGGAGCTGATCGCCGCCTTCAAGCTGGCAGCGGACGATCGCCAGGTCGCCTGCGTGGTGCTGACCGGCGCGGGTGACAAGGCCTTCTGCACCGGCGGCGACCAGTCCGCGCACGAAGGCCAGTACGACGGGCGCGGTATCGTCGGTCTGCCGATCGACGAATTCCAGTCGATCATCCGCGACATTCCCAAGGTGGTGATCGCGCGGGTCAACGGCTTTGCGATCGGCGGCGGCAACGTCTTTGCGACGCTGTGCGACCTGACGATCGCCTCCGAGACCGCCAAGTTCGGCCAGGTCGGCCCCAAGGTCGGCTCGGTCGATGGCGGTTGGGGCACCGCGCTGCTCGCCCGCCATATCGGCGACAAGCGCGCTCGGGAAATGTGGTTCCTAAACGAGCAGTACACCGCCCAGCAAGCCTACGAGATGGGCTTGGTCAACAAGGTCGTCCCTGCGGCGGAACTGGACGACGCGGTCAACGCTTGGACCGAGACCCTGGGCCAGCGCTCACCCACCGCGCTGGCGCTCGCCAAGCGCTCGTTCAACGCCGACAGCGAGAGCATTCGCGGGATCTCGATGATGGCGCTCAACGCGGTGAAGCTGTTCTACGATACCGCAGAATCTAAGGAGGGCGTCAACGCCTTCACCGAGCGGCGGACCCCCGACTTCCATTCCTTCGTCAAGTGAGCGGTGGCGGGGACGGAGCGTTGACCGCGTCCCCGCGGCTGCTGCGTTCGGGTGAGCTTGCGGCAGTCCTGCCACCGGGCGGAATGACGCTGGTCTCGTTGTGCTCGGCGGAGTCCGACCTGCTCGCCGCCGAAGTCGACGCGGCAGGCGCCGCGCTGGGCGACATGGACTTCGCCGGGATCTTCGTCCCCGGGCTCAACCGCCACGACTGGAAGGCCGGCCCCGCCTCGCGCGTAACCACGTTCTTCCAGACCCCGGAACTGCGCACGCGCGGCGCGGCGGCGCGGTTTCTGCCGCTGTGCTATCAGGATACCCTCGCGCTGATCAGGCAAGAGCAGCCCCGAGCGGCGCTGTTCATGTGCGCCCCGCCCAACGATGCGGGCAATTGCAGCTTCGGCACCGAGGTTTCGCTGATTGCCGCGTTGTGGAGCGAAATCCCGGTGCGGATTGCGCATATCAACCCCGCCATGCCGCGCACTCCGGGAGATCCGGGAATTCCGTTCGCCGAACTGACCGCCTGCTACGAAGGCGCGCAAATGTTGCGTGGAATGCCTGAAGCTTCTGCCGACCCGGTCAGTGCCCGGATCGCCGCAAACGTCGCTGCGCTGGTGCCCGATGGCGCGACCTTGCAGACCGGGCTCGGCAAGATCCCCGATGCGGTGCTCGGTGCACTGGCGAGCCACCGCGACCTCAGGCTCCACACCGGGCTTGCCGGGGACGGCGCGCTGGCGCTGGTCCGCTCGGGAGCGATGGCGCAGGGCGCTTCGGCGCTGGTCGGCGTGGCGATCGGCAGCCCGCAACTTTATGCCGGACTGGATGACCCCCATTTCCAGTTCCGCCCGGTAACCGTCACGCATGATCCGGCCAGGCTGGCCGGGATCGAACGGCTGGTCACGATCAACTCGGCGATGGCGGTCGATCTGTTCGGCCAGGTCTACTCAGAAGCCTCGTCCCGCGGCTTCCAGTCCGGCCCCGGCGGGGCGAGTGACTACGCCCGCGGCGCGCGGGTAAGCCCCGGTGGACTGAGAATCGTGGCGCTGCCCTCTGCGGCGGGCGCGACCAGCCGGATCGTCGCACCCGGCGACGCCCACGGCCCGGTCTCGCTGTCGCGCTTCGATGTCGATGTGGTCGTCACCGAACACGGCAGGGCGGACTTGCGGGGCAAGACGTATTCCGAACGCGCCGCCGCGCTGATCGCGATCGCCTCACCCGACCATCGCGAAGCGCTTAGTCGCACGTGGCATCCGATTGCCGCCCAAATCTGAGAGGAAACACCATGGCTGTGAGCAAGGTCATCATCAGCTGTGCGATCACCGGTTCGATCCACACCCCGTCGATGTCGCCGCATCTGCCGGTGACGGCGGAGGAGATTGCGACCAGCGCGCTGGGCGCGGCCGAGGCCGGGGCGGCGATCGTCCACCTCCATGCGCGCAATCCCGTAGACGGTCGCCCTGACCAGTCGCCCGAAGCCTTCGAACCGTTCCTGCGAGTCATCAAACAAAGCAGCGACGTGGTGGTGAACCTTACCACCGGCGGCTCGCCATACATGTCGGTCGAGGAGCGGGTGCGCCCCGCCGCCCATTGGAAGCCGGAAGTTGCCAGCCTCAACATGGGCTCGATGAACTTCGGACTGTTCCCGATGCTCAAGCGGTACAAGGAGTTCAAGCACGACTGGGAGAAGCCGATGCTCGAAGGCTCGCACGACCTGGTGTTCCGCAACAGCTTCAAAGACATCCGCTACGCGCTGGAGACCTTGA
>JAUYQH010000054.1 GCA_030697365.1 Novosphingobium sp.
GGCCTTTTCCGACAGCCAGGCAGAGCGGTTCGCTCCAGCCGCGTCCTCCACGGTCACCTTACCGTCCATCGCTACACTGATCTGCGTTCGTCCATTCGGCGTCCACTCGAATGGTCGCCGCAGGCGAACAACGACGGGATCTCCCGGGCCGGAGGGTAGCGTGAGCCGCCTGAGTTCGGCGTCCGGGAAATGGGACTTTGCCAAGGCGAGAACCTCGGCGGCACCCGGCCGAATGGCCATGCCGATGATTTGCTTCGGCCGGTGTTCCGCGCCGACCAGCATGGTTCGCACGGGGCCAAAGATCATCATTACGCCGGTCAGCATTGAGACGGTCAGCAGCGGCATGGTCAGAAAGCCGAGGTCACGATGATGGCTGACGATCGGTCCTGGCGCCAGGCGGGCGGGCAAAAGCCGTGGCTTGAAAGAGTGCCGATTCCGCCACCAGAGTATCGCGCCGGTGATGACAAACAGCAATCCAGCGGCGCCAGCAATACCGGTCACGATCTTGCCGGTCTCGCCCGCGAACAAGTGGTGGTGGAGGTCAAAGAGCCATAGTTCGGGCCGTTCCCATTGCGTGGTCCACTGATCCACAACAAGCCCGTTTTGCCGGACGTAAGCACCGCTTCCATCCGCGAAGACCAGCTGGTGGAGGCCGATTTCATCATCCGCGAACGTGATCCGGCTAAGCTGTCCTCTTGCAGAGGCTGCCTCGGTGATCGCGGCGATCCTCCCAACGTTTTCGACTGGTGCATCACCGATGCCCGTGAGCGTTATCCATTCGCTCTTCCACACAAGTACCGCGCCACTGAGGCCCAACAGCGCGAGCAGGAAACCGATAAAGCCTCCGGCCCAACGGTGGATCACCGACAGCGACCTCATGCCTCAGAAGCTGCCCTGCCAGCGGAGTGTGAACGCCCGGCCACGCCCCGACGAATAGTTTCTGTTGTTGATGAAGTTCGCCGTCTGGACGTATAATTGATGTACTGCTGGTCAAAGAGATTGGCGATGCCCAGGGTGAAGCGGCCGGCGGTGGCACCGTCGTAGGTGATGATTGCATCGACCAGTGTATAGCCGTCGAAGTCGAAGCGCGGCACTCCTCCCCGGAACCGCCGGTCGAACAAATGCGAGGCTTGGATCCGAGCGTTGAGGCGGGTGGCAATTGGCGCTTGAATGTAGAGGTTGAGCCGGTTGGGCGCGATATTGCGGCCGTCGAGATCGCGATCGACGAGATCGTCGCCGTTGCTGTCGTAACGGCCTTTGAGAGCCGCAAAGGCGCCGCCCACCCTGATGCCGGCGGCGAAGCGGTAGCTTGCGGCGAATTCAACGCCCTTGATCTCGGTTCGCTCGCGCTGGATCACGCCGGCACCGCCGATCACCTGGATTCGCGAGCCAAGGTCGGAATTGGACCAGAAGTAGCTCGCCGACAGTTCCAATCCTCCGCGCCGCAGCGTCGAGCCGACCTCGATGTTGTCCGCGATCACCGGCTTAAGATCGACGAGTTCCTCCACACTCCGGCCCGGCGTGCGGACGGCACGGAGGATCAACCCAGCATCGGGCATATTGAAGCCTTGCGCGTATGACGCGAAGAGCTGCAGCCCATCGACCGGCTCCACCACCACGCCGACATTCTTCAGCCACGTGTCAAAGTTCGGCGAGCCGCCCTCCACGAATGTTGAGTTGGCGCTGGCGATGGTGGTGAACTCCGGAACCGTGAGTGTAACGTTCTCCCAGCGGACGCCCCCCGAGAGGCGGATCCGGTCGTCGAGCAGCCGCTGCTCAAGCTGCAGAAAGGGTGCCCAACCGCGGTAGATGAGATTGGGAACCCAGAGGCGGCCAGTCTGGGCCAGCTCCTGGTTGGTCCGATCGCGCAGATAGTCGGCCCCTGCGACCAGTTGCAGCCCCTGCCAGAGGACGTTCTCGCGCGAGAATGTGAGCTTGGCGCCATATTTCTTCGAGGCGAGCGCCGACTGATCGAATAGGGTTCCGACCGGTGCGATCGCCGGATCCTGGAAAACCGGGAAAGTATCGCCGCCGTAGAGAGCATAGAAATCGTAGTAGAAGGCCTGAAGCGTGAGCAGTCCGCCGAGCAGGTCTTGGTTGCGATAAGTGAGCGCGAAATTCTGCGCATCGTTTCGGGTCGGATCTCCCGCGGCATCCCCCTCTATGGAACTCGCGGGGATCCCGAGAGCCGCATTTCCGGGCACCGGGCGGTAGTCGCCGTCTCCTTCGAACTTGAAAGTATTGGCCATCAGTTCGAGGCGTTGCTCGGGCGTGATGTCATATCCCAACCGGGAGAAGATGCTCCAGCCGCTCCCATCCATGATGTCGCCCTGGGTCGGGTCGACAACTATCGGGCGGTCAGCGCCATCGTAGAACAGGTCGTTCCGCTCATAGGCGCCGCCGACGACGAATTCGAATGCGCCCATCGTGCGCCCAGCAACAGTCGAGCCGCGATAGTGAAAGCCGTTCTGCTCGAAGTCGTCGGTGGTGATTTCCGCGCTCGCGCGGCGCAGCCACTCGCCGTTCGCTGGCGGCCGGATGGTGACGTAGTTGATCACTCCGCCGGTCGCGCCGAGACCCTGGATCGCGTTGGCGCCGTAGATCACCTCCACCCGATCAACGAAGGCGGGATCGATGGTGAAGCCGCTTCTCTTGCCGTCGCGCAGCGGCGTCGTCTGCGGAATACCGTCGACCATGTAGAGCGGAGTTCGGCCACGCAGAGGTTCGCCGGCGCTTGTCAAGCGCTGCCTGCCCGGCGCAAGGCTCGGCACCGAAAAGCTGAGGCTGTCGAGCAAGCTTGGGCTGACGGCAAGTTGGGTCTCGACGGTCTCCCGATCGAGTACTCGCACTGTATTGGGGATGGCGGTAATCGGAGTGGGGACGCGTGTGGCGGTGACCATGATCGTCTCCTCTGTCGACGCATCACGTCCCGCCGGTGTCTTCTGGGCAGATCCGGCCTCAGTCGCACCGACTGCGCTCGAGTCGGAACCATCCGCTGCGACGGCAACGCCTGGGGTTAGGGCCAAAATGGCTGCGCCCGCATGCAATCCGATCTTCATGTCACCCCTTCTCATCTGATCCGGGGGCTCCTCAGCAGAATTGCGAGTGAGTTGCAATAGCAAAAAGAATGGTTGCCCATCTCCAACGACCCCTCGACATCTCTGTCCTGATTCGTTGCTCTTGAGGGGTATAATTCCGCATCGTCGATCCGGAGAAGGCGATCATCCAGGTCGAGGATTTCCTCAACGCCACCAGCCAGCTCGCCCAGACCACGCTGCGCTCGGTGCTGGGCAAGCACGAACTCGACGAGATGCTCGCCGAGCGCGACACGCTCAACGAC
>JAUYQH010000093.1 GCA_030697365.1 Novosphingobium sp.
CGCCTGGACGCGGATGATCGACTCGATCCCGACCGACACCCCCGAACAGAAAAAGCGCGTCGATACTCTGAAGACGCTCGATGCGGACAAGATCGCGCCGTTCGTCATCGCCCTGTGCAGCGATGGCGGGGCCAAAGTCACCGGGCAGATTTTCGGCGTGCGCAACAACCAGATTTTCCTGTTCTCGCAGCCCCGTCCGATCCGCACCGCGCACGCGGCAGAGGGCTGGACGCCGGAAGCCGTGGCGGAGCAGGTGTTCGATGAGTTCGCCGATGATTTCTATCCGCTGCATCGCTCGGCGGACGTGTTCACCTGGGATCCGGTGTGAGTATCGCCGCCGAACTTCGCGCGAAGTTGCGCATCCCGGTGATGGCCGGGCCGATGTTCATCGCCTCGACCGCCGATCTGGTGATCGCGCAGTGCAGGGCAGGCATTATCGGTTCGATGCCGGCACTCAACCCGAGGACGACCGCCGATCTCGATGCCGACATAACCAGGATCGCGGCGAGCGTCGGCGACGCGCCTTATGCGATCAACCTGGTCGCGCATGCCAGCAACTCGCGGCTCGGGGCCGATCTGGATGTGGTGCTCAAGCACAAAGTGCCGATCGTGGTGCTGGCACTCGCCGCTAACGCCGGGCTGGTGCGGCAGCTTCAGGACAACGGCAGCCTCGTCTTCCAGGACGTGATCAAGCAGCGCCACGCCCACAAGTGCGCCGAGCTCGGGGTAGACGGGATCATCGCGGTCGGGGCGGGAGCAGGGGGGCATACCGGCGATCTGTCGCCGTTCGCGCTCATGGCCGAGATCCGCGAGTGGTGGGAAGGGCTCCTGATCCTCTCGGGTTGCATCGCCACGGGTCGGGCGGTGCAGGCCGCGGAGGTGCTGGGAGCCGACCTGGCCTACATCGGCTCGCCGTTCCTCGCCTCGACCGAGGCCAACACGCAACCGGGCTTCCGGCAGATGATTGTCGAGGGCGCCGCGGCGGATATCGTCACCACCAATTGCTTCACCGGAGTCGACGCCAACTTCCTGCGGCCATCGCTGATAGAGCACGGACTCGATCCGGCTAATCTCAAGCGAGTCAAGGCCGGGGGTATCAACATAGACGGCGGTGGCGACAACGCCAAGGCGTGGAAGGAAATCTGGAGCGCGGGTCAGGGCATCGGCGCGGTCAAGCGCAGCGAACCGGCGGCAGACTATATCGACCGGCTGGTGGAGGAATACGCAGCGGCGCGCGCGGCAGTCGGGTCCGCCCATTGAATCGGCGGGTGATCCTGGCGAGCCGACCGACCGGGATTGCACAAGCCGAGCATTTTCGCATCGAGGAGGCACCGTCGGAACATCTCGGCGAGGGCATGCTGCGCGTGCGCAACAGCCATGTTTCGGTGGAGCCGGCCATGCGGGGCTGGATCGCCGATATCGCTGGTTACGCCCAACCCGTGCCGCTTGGCGCGGTGATGCGCGCGCTGGCCGTTGGCGAAGTGATCGACAGCCGAGCGCCTGGCTACGCGGCGGGCGATGTCGTTATCGGTTGGCTCGGCTGGCAGGATGAAGCGGTGGTTTCGCCCGATGCCGTGGTGCGCAAGGTTCTGGAAAGCGATCTGCCGCGCTCGCTTGCGCTCGGCATCCTGGGGATCAACGGGGTCACGGCGCACCTTGCCCTGACCAGGATCGGGCAACCGGTTGCAGGCCAGACAGTGCTGGTCTCGACCGCCGCCGGTTCTGTCGGCTCGGCGGTCGGGCAGATCGCGAAGCTGCTCGGTTGCCGCACCGTCGGGATCACCGGGGGTGCAGCCAAAGTCGCCCAATGCCTCGACCTGTTCGGCTACGACGCGGCAATCGACTACAAGGCGGGCGATGTGGGTGCGGCGGTGGCTGCGGCCTGTGCCGTTGGCATCAACGTCTACTTCGACAACACCGCCGGCAAAATCAGCAATGCGGTATATCCCAACCTCGCGCTGCGATCACGCGTAGTCGTCTGCGGCACTGCGTCGATCCCGGCGTGGGACCCGTGGCCCAGCGGCCCGCGGGTCGAACGCCACCTGCTGGTCAAGCGTGCACGGATGGAAGGCTTCGTGATCTTCGATCACATGTCCGAATACGAAAGCTCGGTCGCGCAGCTCGCCGAATGGGTCCGCGCGGGCAAGCTGCGCTATGCCGAGGACATCCTCGACGGGATCGAGGCCTGCCCCGATGCGCTGGCCGGGCTGTATCGCGGCGAGAACGCGGGCAAGCGTATCGTCAGGTTGGGATGAGGGGAAAATTCATGGGCACAACCATCAAGCACGCGCTGTTCGTAGTCCTTGCAGTGGGATCGCTGCTTCTCGTCTGGCCGTTCGCGTTCGAATGGATGGCAGCGGGGGGCAACATCCTGAACCTGCCGAGCTTCTTCATCGATTCGTACCGAGGCAACCCGGCCTCGGCCTTCCTGACCATCGACATCCTGGTGGCCTGGATCGTGTTCATGATCTGGGTCGTGGGCGACGCGGCCAAGATCGGGTTGGGAGCGAAGTGGGGCTGGCTGTTCCTCGCCCTCTCGTTCCTCGGCACCTGCTTTGCCCTCCCGCTCTATCTGGTTACCCGTGAGCGGTTTCTCGCACGCACCGGCCAGGCCGCATGACCGCTCTCGATCTCGATGTAAGCCGCGCCGAGCTCTATGCCGAGGACCGCTGGCGCGAACCGTTCGCCTGGCTTCGCGCCAACGCGCCGGTTCACTTCGTCGCGGACAGCAAGCACGGTCCCTACTGGTCGGTCTCGACCTACCAGCCGATCGTCGAAATCGAGGCGCAGCCCGAGTTGTTCTCGTCGAGCCATCGCCATGGGGTGACCAGCATCACCGTCGCCGAACGTCCGCCGGGCATGGGCTTCCCCAACTTCATTCGGATGGACTCGCCCGAACACGGCGCGCAGCGCAAGGTGGTGTCACCCGCGTTCACCCCGAGCGAGATGGCGCGTCTGGGCATCGATATCCGCGCCCGCGCGGGCGATCTGCTCGATGCGCTGCCGGTGGGCGAGCGGTTCGACTGGGTCGATCGGGTTTCGGTCGAGCTGACCACGCAGATGCTGGCGGTGCTCTTCGATTTTCCGTGGGAGGACCGCCGGCTGCTGCCGTTCTGGTCGGACGTCGCGGGAAACATCGAACAGTTCAACGATCCCGCCGCGCAGGAAGAACGCCTGGGGCACCTCGCGGACATGGGCGAATACTTCAAGCGCTTGTGGGACGAGCGGATCGCGGGCGATGCCGCACCCGATCTGCTGAGCCGGATGATCCGTTCTGAAGTCACCGGATCAATGAGCATGGACGAGTTCATCGGCGCGCTGGTGCTGCTGGTGATCGGCGGCAACGACACCACGCGCAATACAATGAGCGCAATGGCCTATGCCTTCGACAAGTTTCCCGACCAGCGCGCCGCGCTCGAGGGCGATCCGTTGCTGACCGACAACGCGGTGTCCGAGCTGATTCGCTGGCAGACCCCGCTGGCGCATATGCGGCGCAACGCGATCCGGGACGTCGAGTTCGAGGGCCAGCACATCGCCGCGGGCGACAAGGTGGTGCTGTGGTACATCTCGGCCAACCGCGACGAGAGCGTGTTTCCCGCCGCCGACCGGTTCGACATCCGCCGCGAAAATGCGCGGCGTCACCTGTCGTTCGGCTACGGTGTCCACCGCTGTGTCGGCGCTCGACTGGCCGAACTGCAAGTCCGCATCCTGATCGAGGAAATGGCCACGCGCCGCCTGCGCGTTCATGTCGAGGCGGAGCCGGTCCGCGTGTCGCAGAGCTTCGTCCACGGCTATGAAGCGATGGACGTCACGCTCGAGCGTTACTGATGCGCCGACCCGGAGGTCCGGCTCAGTCTCCACGTTGGCGGCATCAACGGTTCGCGCGCCAGAATCTCGTCGCGCTTCAGCGCCATGATCCGGCGGTAATTGTAGAATGGCGCATAGGGGTAAAGGTGGTGGATGAGGTGATAGTTGTGGTTGGTCATCACCGGCCCCCACCACCAGTCCGCCCCCAGCCGCAGCGCAGTCGCCTTGTATTCGTTTTCGCGCCCGGTGGTCTCGAACGGTTGGTGGGTGAGAAAGCTGAACACCAGCACGAACAGGAACGAGCTGATCCGCGTGGGGATGAACCACAGCATCAGCAGCTCCAGTCCGTACCCCGCGGAAATTATCGCCGCGCAGCCGCCGAGGATGAACGCGGCGTAGAGCGCCACGGCACCGTATTTGCGTCGCGCGAAGTCGGCGCCTTGGGTGAAGAACCACTTCGTGTAGTAATAATCGAAATTGAGCCAACGCAGAGGAAACCAGATGTCGAGCTTGTGGCTGTAGGCATCGGGATCGCGCGCCGGGTCGTTGGTGAAGCGGTGGTGCGACATGTGGATGTAGCGAGCGACATCCATCGGCGCGAGCGGCGCAAAGTAGACGAGGCCGATCCGCCCGAGCGCCTCGTTGAGCCATTTGTTGCGGCTGACCGCGTTGTGCGAACTGTCATGGACCACGCTGAACAGGAAATAGGCGGCGACGCCGTTGATCAGCGCACCGCCCCACAGCGGCAGCTCGCCACGGATGCCTGCGACCCAGACCGCAGCGATCACCGCCACGCAGGCGCAGAACATCGCCACGGTCGGCCAGGCGACGGCGGGCGCAGACTTCAGCCGGTTCAGTTCGGTCTGGCTATCGCTTGCAGCGCGCATCACCCCACTCCTCGTGTCTCGCCCTCCCAGTATGGCGCGCGCAGGTCCTTCTTGGAAACCTTGCCGCTCGGGACCAGGGGGAAGCTGTCGCGAAAGTCGATCGACTTGGGGACCTTGTACCCGGCCAGCCGCTCGCGCGCCCAGGCGATCAGAGTCGCTTCATCCAGCGCTGCATCGCCCCTGCGGATCACGCATGCCTTGACGGCTTCGCCCCAACGCGGATGCGGCACGCCGATTACCGCGACGGAAGCGACGCCCGGATGTGTAGAGAGGACGTTCTCGACCTCGGCCGAATAGATGTTCTCGCCGCCCGACACGATCATGTCCTTGACCCGGTCGACGATGTAATAAAGCCCGTCCGCATCGCGCCGGGCGACGTCGCCGGAGTAGTACCAGCCGTCTTTCAAAGCCTTGGCGGTGGCTTCGGGCTGTTGCCAGTATCCCGGCGTGATCGCCGGCGCGCGGATCACCAGTTCGCCGGGCTCGCCATCGGGCACTTCGCTGCCGTCGGCGCCGAGGATGCGAAATTCGATCAGCGGAAGCGGCCGTCCGCAGCTTTGCAACTTTGCCTCGTCATTTAGATCGTGCTCGTCCGGGCGGAGGATCGAAAACGCGCCGTTGGCTTCGGTCGCGCCATAGAATTGCATGAACTTGCCGGGCATCGCCGCGATCGCGCGCTTGATCAGACCGAGCGAGATCGCTGACCCGGCGTAGAGGGTAAGGCGGATCGAGGAGAAATCGGTGGTCGTGGCTTGCGGATGATCGAGCAGCATTTGCAGCATCGTCGGTGTCAGGGTCAGCAACGTCGGGCGGTCGCGCTCGATCGTTGACAGGACCGTTGCCGGATCGAACTGACGGACGATCGAGACGGCGACCCCGTTGTAGAGGCATTGGAAGGCTATGCCGATCGACAGCAAGTGGAAGTTGGGCAACGGGTTGATGAAGATGTCGTCGTCGGTCCAGGCGTAAGCCGGCTCGAGATGCTCGCAAAGGCGCATGCGGTTGAACCCGCCGTGGGTTAGCATCACGCCTTTGGGAGCTCCGGTGGTGCCCGAAGTGTAAAGCTGGACTGCCGTATCATCTTCGTTGATCCAGATATCCGGTGCGGTAGCTGGCTGGTCCCCGAAGTGGCGTTCGAGGGTGTTCGCAGCGTCGATCCACAGTGTTTCGACCGAGCAGCCGCTGAGTGCCAAAGCTGCGGTCCACAGCGGTTCCAGCTCACGATCTACGATAGTCAGCCGGGTGCAGCTGTCAGCGATCAATTGCGCCAGTTCGGGCGCGGCAAGGCGCCAGTTGAAAACCGTGAACGCGCCGCGCGTGCGCGCGGTCCCGGTCAGCGCGTAATAGAAGTCGGGGCTGTTGAGGCCCATGAACCCGACCCGGTCGGCGGGCTCGACACCCATGTCGAGCAGGCCATGGGCGATGCGGCTGGCGGCGCCATCGTACTCGGCGAAACTGATCGACTGGCCGCCCCACACCAGCGCGCGCCGACGGGGTGTGTGCTTCGCGTGATATGGCGATGAACTGGCCCAGCGTGCGGACTTCGGGATAGAGCCACATCGTTCTACTATTCCCCGCGGAAAACAGGCTTGCGCTTTTCGGCGAACGCGGTGAGCCCCTCACGTGCGTCTGAGGTGGCGGCGGTCCGCGCCAGCGCCTGCGCTTCCAGCTCGAGCTGGGTTTCCAACGGCTGGTCCGCCACGCTTGCCATCAGGCGTCGCATCTCGCCGAAGGCGCGGGTGGGCCCTGCGGCGAGTTGGCGGGCGATAACTTCGGCGCGAGCCATGAGCTGATCACGCGCCACCACTTCGTCAGCCAAACCGGCCGCCAGCGCTGCGGGCGCATCGAGCGTCTCGTTGAGCAGCAGAAACTTGCGCGCGCGGCCCAGACCCATCCGACGGGTATACATGATCGAACTGCCCGCGTCGTTCGAATAGCCGATCCCGGCATAGGCGGCGACGAACCGTGCGTCGTCTGCCGCGACGACGATATCGGAACCCGCGACGAATGCCGACATCCCCCCCGCGCAAACCGAATGGACCGCGGCCACGATCGGCGCGTCCATCCGCTGCAACCGGGCGACGGCGCTATGCAGCGTGGTGGTCCAGCGCTTGATGTTGCGCGGCAGCGAATCCAGGTCGCCGACGAACGACGCTATGTCGCCGCCGAAGCTGAAGGCCTTGCCCTCTGCGGCGATCAGGACACATCGCACCGAACGGTCCTCGGATAGCTCGATCGCCGCCTCGCACAGTTCGGCGCAAAGCACCGCGTCGATCGGATTGCCCTTGGCGGCATTGGTGAAGGTCAGGCGGGCGAGCCCGCCGTCGCGGTCAATCCGGAGCGCGGTGTAGGTCATTCGGTCACCAATACCGCTTTGATGCACTTGCCGCTGTGCGCGTCGGCGATCGCCTGGTTGATCTGGTCGAGCGGGTAGGTGGTCGTGAACTTCTCGATCGGCAGCTTCCCGGCCTTGTGATGCGCGATTAGTTCGGGGAGGAATGTCGCAGGGTCGCTGTCGCCTTCGATAATGCCGCGAACGGTCCCCCCGATCGTGATCCACTGGACCACCGGCACCGGCAGCACCGCGTCGAGCGAGCCGGGAACTCCGACCAGCCCGATCCGGCCGCGATTGGCGATCATGTTCACCGATTGCGCGACGATGCCCATGTGGCCGCTGGTATCGACCACCAGATCAGCACCGTCCGTCACGATCGCGCGGACCGCCGCGACCGGGTCTCCCGCCGCGGGATCGATGGTGTGCGTGGCGCCAAGCTCGGTGGCGAGCGCGCGGCGGCTTTCCTGTGGCTCGATCACGATCACGTGACTGCACCCGGCGATCAGCCCGCCGAGCAGCGCCGACAGCCCGACCGCGCCGCCACCCAGCACCACCAGGCTCTCGCCCGCTTCCGCTTTGAGCGAGCGCAGCACCGCGCCGACGCCGGTCTGGATGCCGCAGCCCAACGGGGCGAGCACCGCCAGATCGGCGTCGGCGTCGAGCTTGAGCACATTGCGCTGGTTGGCGATGCACTTGGTCGCGAACGAGGACTGGCCGAAGAAGTTGTCCGAAACCTGGGTCTCGCCGCGATGCACCCGGCTCGACCCGTCACCGCGCGCCGCGACCATGTTGAGTGGTACGAACTGCTGGCAATAGGCCGGTTCGCCCTTGCCGCAGGGCTTGCAGTGGCCGCAGGAATTGAAGGTCAGCAGCACTTTGTCGCCGGGCCAAACCGCAGTCACTCCCTCGCCGACCGCCTCGACCACGCCCGCGCCTTCATGGCCGAGCACTGCGGGGAACTGCAGCCCCATCGCGCCCGACGCGACGACCAGATCGGTGTGGCAGATGCCGACCGCCTTGATGGCCACCAGAACTTCGCCGGGACCGGGTGCGTCGACCGTGACCTGCTCGATGTCGAACGGCCCGTTGGCCTGGTTGAGGACGGCGGCTGTGGCGTTCATCGGGGTGTCCTTGCGATCAGGGAGTCGCGGTTGCGGGTGAGGTAGGCGCGGCTGAGCCCAAGCTGCTGAAGCCCGCGCCCGATCCGCCCTTCATGCGCCACGCGCATTGAGGCGTGAAGGTAGGTGTTCGAGGTGTAGGCAGCCCAATAGCAGCCGTTGACCGTAGAGTAAGTGAACTCAAGCCGCTTGCCGCGTATGTCGGTGACCGACATCCGCCCTCCCATTGGCATCGACCCGCGGTACTCCTGCTCGCCTTCCGAGGAGACGATCCCGTAGACTTTGCCGTCCTCGAGGACGTAGCCGCTGATGTGCGGACCAATGTCGGTCCGGGTGGCGAGGTCGTGGCCGGTGAACAGGTGCACCGACAGCGCTTCACCGAAGCTGGCATTCCACCAGATCACCGCCGAGTTGTCGCGCTCGGGGCGTGGCCCCCAACTGCGATCGCCGGTCTGGATGCAGTCGACCGAGTAGGTTTTGCCGCGCACCGTCAGGGTGCCGCGAACGCGATAAGTGACCTCGTAATGACCCGACCAACTGGAATCCCACGCCGGTCCGTTGCGGCCGGCAGCAGTGGGATCCATCGCCGGGTCGTTGATGTCGTAAGGCTCGTGCAGGGCGACGTATTCGAGGTCGAAACGGGTGTCGTCGATCCCCTCGTAGGTCACCGCGATCCGTTTGAGCGGTTCGATCACCTTGATCGACAGGCCGTTGGGCAACGTGAAATCGAGCAGCGACTTGGGGCAGGGCAGGTGCTGCTGGTTGTCGATGTAGAGCTGGTCTTCCCACAGGTCGGATATGCGATCCATGATCGTGATATCGGCCATGCACACGCCCATCATCGGCCGCGTGACGACGTAGACGTTGACGTTCAGGTTCGCCTCGGGGACCGAGAACAGCAGCGCGATTGTTTCCGCCCACTGCCAGTGCGAATCCGCAGTGAAGTGAAAGTCGAAATCTTCGGGGCGGATCATCGGCTAGGCTCCTTCAAAGCGTGTCGAAGCCGAACGGTGCGAACCATTGGCGATCTTTCTGCGAGCGGGCGTGCTCATGCTTGAGGATCGTGGCCGAAAGCTGCCCCCTCGATGCAGCGTCGCCATCCGCCCCGACCGCTCGGACGAGCGCTTCGATCGCTTCGTTGATCGCCTTGAGCAAAGCCCGGTGTTGCTCGCCCTGCGCGGCCACGGCAGCGGTCAACGCGGTCTGTGCGGCCTGAGTCTCCGGGCCCCCGCTGCACGATGCCAGCGCCTGTCCCAACGCCCGAGCGTCGGCGAGTTCCTCCTGTTCATAGCCGGGCAGCGCGTCGAGTTGCGCGCGCAGGATCTGCAGGTGTCCGACCGATAGCTGGACCTGTTCCTGCGCCAGACTGGCCTCGGGGGGGAGGTGCGGTAGCACAACCTCGGTCAGCGCGCGGATCACACTGGCCAGCCGGTCATCGACGTTGGGGATCATGACGGCACCTCTTGGCCCAGCAGGCGGCAGAGATCGTCGGCGAACATGGCGCCCGTGGTGGCAAGGAAAGTCAGCAGCACATCCTGATGGTTATGCTGGGCTCGTGCCGCGGCCATGCCGTTGGCGGCGACGATGATGTAAGTCTTCCAGCTGCTCATCACGTCGTAGTAGTGCAGGGTGCGCCGGTTGACGCTGCGCCCGGTGCGGCGTTCGTACTCGGTGATGAATTCCTCGCGCTCGAACAGGTCGCTGGCGCGAAACCGGCCGTTCTCGAACGTGCCGAAAATCTGCATGAGGACCCAGCCGAGGTCCTCGTGATAGTCGCCGATCCGCGCCATTTCCCAGTCGAGAATCGCGGTGACCCGGCCACTTGCCTCGTCGAACAGGTAGTTGCCGGTGCGGTAGTCGCCGTGGGTGAAGACCAGTTCCGCGGTGTCGGGCAGGTTGTCGGCCAGCCATTGTTCGGCGAGCGCAAAAATCGGACGGGTCTCGCCTTCGTCGGCACGCCACAAGTCGCGCCAGTAGTTAAACGACCACCGTGCGGCCTGCTTGGGGTCGCCATCGGCTACGTCGAAGCTGGGCAGGTGGGCCGTGCGCCAGTCGAGCGCGTGGACCGCGATCAGGTTGTCGATGAACTGGTCGCGCAGCTTGGCGCGCAAGTCCGTGCCGAGGGAAGTTCCAAGGCCGCTGACTTTGAGCCCCGCATCGCTCGGCTTGGTGACCCCATTCACGGTGCGCATGATCACCGCGGGCTCCCCGAAATGCTCGCCCTCGGCATCCAGCCAGATCGGCTCGGGTGCCGGGACGATGCCCTGGAACGCCTTCAATGCTTCGAATTCGCGACGCCGGTCGGTTTGGGTTATCGCTGCGCGCGGGTCCATCCGCAGGATATATCTTTCAGCATCGCCGCCCGGCGCGGTGAGCGAGAAGAAGAACTGCTCCTTCGACGCCCCGCCACCCACGCGGCGCACGTCGGAGACCGAACTGCCCGGTACTTCACTGGCGAAGAACCTGTTCAGCGTTTCGACCACTTCGGAGTTCAGCGCGGCGCGGTAGGGGGGGAGCGTACGGCTGACGCGGCGCTTCTCGAGCAGCTTGGCATGGACCGCTTCCATATCGTGTGTTTCTTCGCGGGACGCGGGGGCGTTCATTGGTCCTTCCCGGCCTCCTGCGCATAGAGCGGGACCGAACGGATGTGCTCGAGATATTCCGTGGGCCACGCAATCTCGACCCAGCCGACGCCTTGCTTGCCATCGATCACCGCGCGGCCATTGCCTTCCATCAGCGTGACGGCGGGATCGGGGATCAGCGGATAATGCCCGGTGAATTCGATATCGAGCTTGGTCGTACGGCCCTTTTCATCGGTAAGTGTGGCGTCGAGGCTGCGTTGGAGAAACGCCTCGTCATGGGTCCACGAGAAGTCGAGGTCGGTGACTTCGGCCATCACCCCGTCCTTGAACACATAGCCGAGCAATTTGGTGCTGCCCAGGGCGTGGAGGTGCCAGAAGTGGACTGAGGTGTTGTCGGCGGCCTGTGCCATGCACCAGCGGTAGTTCTGGAACGCGACCCAGTCGCGCGTGCCCCAGCTGTGGTCGCGGTGGCCGTACCCGTCGAACTCAATCGTGCGGTCGCCGATCCTGACGGTGCCCTTGGCCCGGCCGCTTTGTTCCACGCGGTCGTCCGCGCAATAGAGCGGGCAACCCTCAGCATTGGCGCTGTAGGCATAGGGCGGATGGAAGCCTTCGAAGACGAAATCGAAAGTCGCCTGCGGGCTGTCCCAGGTGACTTCGGCGCGGCCCCACTTGAGGTCCTGCTTCATCGTGAAGCCGTCGATCCGCCAGTCGGAAAAGTCCATGTCGTCCGGCACCGGGCGATCGGGCAGACGCGCCTGGATCGGTTCGGGACCGACTCCCGGGCCGAAGATCGCGATGGCCGCGCCAGCCTCGCCCTGGGCGTTGACCCAGGTGTAAGTGAAGAACGCGATCCCGTGTTCTGGCAGGTTGACGATTATCGGGATCGATTCCCGGTCGAACGGGCGCGACGGATCGAGCTTGTGGCGGTTGTCGTGCTTTGCCTCCACCGACAATTCGGGACGGGCCAAAACTGCATTCTCGAACATGCGACTCTCCTTTGCGGCAGGCAAGGGCTGCGCTTTTAATCACTCACAGGTTTGCCCGCAGCCGGTCCCCTCGATCCGACCGCGGGCAAACTCGTTAGAACCGGACGGTTGCTTCTACCCCATATGTCAGCGGCTGCGCGCGGACGCGGTAGCCGTTGCCGAACAGGTTCTCGAGGCTGATGCCAAACGGATAGATCGTCTTGTCGGTCAGATTCTTGCCCCACACCGCCAAGGTGTAACGATCGAATGTGTAGGTCGCGCGGGCGTTGAGGATCCAGTAGTCCCCTTCGCCGTTGCCGAACTCTCCCGAAGCGACCCGCGGCAGCGGGCCGCGCGAATAGTCCCTGAACGAGTCGTAATAGAAACGACCGGTGTAGTTGGCGTCGCCGTGCAGCGTCAGCTTGTTGCTGCCAGTGTCGATCGGGCTCCAGTCGAAACCGACGCTGGCCGAAGTCTTGGCGGCATAGGGGAACGGGTTGCCCGCGACGGTGACCGGACCGCCCGACGAGACCACGCAACTGCCCAGCTGTGCGGGAAAGTTGGGGATCGTCGCCGGATTAGCCGGGCAATCGCCATCGTCGTAGCTCGAGTCGAGCAGTCCGAACGAGGCGGTCAGCAGCAGCGAATCGATCGGTTCGAACTGAAGGTCGGCCTCGATCCCTTTGAGCGTTCCGTCGAGCGAAATCAGGTTAGCGGTCGCGCTGGCATCGACGACCTGTCCCTGCTGACCCTTGTAGTCGTAATAAAACGCCGCGACGTTGAACTGCAGCCGGTTGTCGAGGAAGCGCGATTTGAAGCCGACTTCGAAGGCGTCGACTTCCTCGGGCTTGACGAAGTAAACCTGGTTGGCGCTGCCGTAGGCCAGCCCGTTGAAAGTTCCCGAACGATAGCCGCGGCTGTAGCTGCCGTAAAGCAGGATGTCGTCCGACGCCTTCCAGTCGATGATCGCGCGGCCCGAGAACCGGCCCGAGGTACCCTTCCGGCGCAGCCCGCCGGGCAGCGGAATGCCCAGCGCCTGGAACGACGGGATGACGACATTGCCCGCTTCGTCGCGCACCGGCTGGAGGAAGTACGGGGCGAAGGCACCACCCTGCTGGAAATTCGACACGGTGATCAGGCGTGCCGTGCCTGCGTCGTCGAAGTAGGTGGTGATGCCGTCCTTGAAGACGTTGCGGTCCTTCGTATAGCGCCCGCCCAGCGTCAGCTTGATCGTCGGGGTGATCTCGTAACTGCCTTCGGCATAGCCTGCATACGAAGTGCGGACCTGAGTGAACCGCTGCGAGGCCCGGATACCCGTGGGCAGCGATACAGCCGACAGCGCGGTTCCGTTGAACGCGCCGCCGGGATTGAAGAAGCTGGCCGGCAACCCGACTGCGGTGCGCACGTCACTGAGCAGGTTGAAGAAATCGGGCTCGTTGAAAGCTTTAATGTTGTCGCGGCCATAATAGGCGCCGACGATCGCCTTGAACGGACCGCCATCGTAATCGAACCGCAAGTCCTGATTGAAGGCGTGGAACTTCGAGGCATAGCCGATCGCGCACAGGCGCAATGGGGTGCCGTCGCAGTCGGTGGTCGGCTTCTGGCGATAGACTCCGTCGTCATAGCCGGTGATCGAGATCAGCTTTAGCGAATCGCTCAGGTCGATGCGGGCGTCGAACACCGCGCCGCGCGCGCGGCTCAACGCATCGCCGATCGTGTCATACTCGACCTGACGCTCACCAAGACGGCCTTCGCGGCTGTAGCTGCTGGGAACCAGGCCGGCCGGAGCCAGTGCCGCGAACAGTCCGCCGAGCAGGAAGTTGGGATTGGTAAAGTTGATAACGTCACTGGTCTTGGACGAACCGGTCGGGATCGGCGCCTCGGTGCCGCCTTCGGCTTCGGCAGCATAAACTTTCAGCTTGAGATCGACCGTGTCGGCAGCCTGCCAGCGAAACGTTCCGCGCAGACCATAGGATTTGGTGCCGCCGGGGCTCTTGCCCGAATTGCGGTTGAGGCCCGACAGGCCAAAGCCGGCCGAGGTGTTGAGTCCGGCAGAAAGTACGTTCTTCAGATAGGGATCGGCATCGACATATGTCGCGGCGATGCGGATGCCGAACTTGTCGGGAACCGGCGTGACCTCGACAGCACCCTCAAGATTGAGGCGATTGAACCGGCCATAGCCCGCGGTGAAATACCCTTCCTGGCCGCGCAACTTGGGACCGCGCGTGATAAAGTTGATCGCGCCGCCGGTGGTGTTGCGGCCATAAAGAGTACCTTGGGGCCCGCGAACGACCTCGATTTGCTCGAGGTCGTACAATTGCTGACCGTGGCTGGAGCGAAAAGCCTGATAGACCTCGTCAACGTAGACCCCGACCGGCGAGGCCGCATTGGCATTGAATTCGGTGCCCACGCCGACGCCGCGCACCGAGAAGTTCGGCTGTTGCTGGCCATAGGGCGACGACACCTGAAAGTTCGGCATCGTGTTGTTGAGATCGGAAGTCTCGAAGACGCCCTTGTTCTGCAGCATCTCGGCCGAGATTGCCGAAACCGCGACGGGCACGTTCTGGAGATTTTCGGAGCGCTTGGTTGCCGTGACGATAATTTCAGATAGCCCGCTTGCGGTCGCGCCATCGTCACTCGACTGCGCCTCTTGTCCCCACGCTGCGCTTGAAATGCTGATTGCGAGCGCAATTGTGCTTACGGCGCGACTGACCTTCATGGCGTATCCTCCCCATCCCAAATCGAAGGGCCACATTAATTTTTGCGTGACCTTGATACGCAAACTAGGGTAGGGAGCAGGAATGTCAACCGATTTACGAGTTTGTCCGCAAGAGGTTCCCGGGACCCGCAGATCGCTTCCTTGGTCGGTCTGTGAGCCGCATTCGGGTGGGTTGGCAACGTGCTGAAAAAGCTGTTCGGAAAGAAGCCGCTGCGCAAGGTGCGACTTGTCGGGACCGAGCACGAGTTCGAGGTCGGCCGCAACGAGACGGTGCTCGAAAGTGCGCTCAAGGCAGGCCTTGCCTATCCCCACGATTGCACCGTTGGAACCTGTGGAACCTGTCGCAGCCGCCTTGTCGCGGGCAAAGTCGATGCGATCACGCCGTTCGGTTACACGCTGAGTCGTGCGGAACTCGAAGGTGGCTATATTCTGGCCTGCCAGGCGGTCCCCGAAAGCGACCTCGAGATCGAGGTGGATCTGGCAGGTCCGGCAGCCACCAAGACGGCGGCGCGACTGGTGGCGACGGAGGATCTTACCCACGACATAAAGCGCGTAATCTGGCAATGCGATGCACCGGTGCACTATCGCGCCGGGCAATATATGAATGTAACTTGGCCGGGAGCCCCGGGGCCTCGTTCGTACTCCTTCAGTGCTGCGCCGGATGAGGTAGGCCAGACCCGGGTGTCGACTTTCATCCGCAAAGTACCGGGCGGCGCTTTCACCGAGCGTCTGTTCGGCGAAGATCTGACCGGCCTCGAATTCGAGATCGAAGCACCTCATGGCGGCTTCTGGTTGCGCGACGGGGATGGTCCCATCCTGTTGATCGCGGGCGGCAGCGGACTATCGCCACTGATCAGCGTGCTTGAGGATGCCGTGGCTCGCGGAGTGAGGCGCGATGCGCTGCTGCTGTTCGGTGGAAGGGCGGAGCGGGACCTTTATTGTCTCGACCAGATCGACGAAATTTCCCGGCGTTGGCTCGGCCGCTTTGATTTCCGACCGGTGTTGTCGGAAGAGCGTGCCGAAGGACGCCGGTCCGGCATGGTCACCGATGAAGTGCCCGCAGCAATCGAATGGCTGGGCGGCAGTGCGCAGTTGCAGGGCTATCTTTGCGGCCCACCGGGCATGATCGATGCTGGCGTGGCCGCGCTCGTCGCGACCGGGGTTGGGCTCGGCGAAATCCATTACGACAAGTTCACGGATGCAAGCAGCCGATCCACCTAAGCGGACGGACTTTTGGGACAGGAAAGCATGACATGACCGCAAGCAGGGACAGCTTCTTCATCGGCAACGAATGGGTGAAGCCCGCGAGCGACCGTCGTTTCACCTTGATAAATGCCTCGACCGAAGAAATGATCGGCACCGCGCCAGAGGCCTGCGAGGCCGATGTCGATGCCGCGGTCGCGGCGGCCCGGCGTGCGCTGGGCGATCCGGCGTGGTCGGGCATCGGCCCGCTGGAACGCGCGGAGATCATGGAACGGTTCATGGGGGCGATCGCTGCACGCGGTGAAGAGCTCGCAAGAATGGTAAGCGCGCAGAACGGTATGCCGATCGGCATCAGCGTGCCGCTCGAAGGCCAGTTTTCCGTGGGCGTGATGCAATATTATGCCGGTCTCGCCCGGACGGTGGGGCAGCCCGACGTTCGTCCTTCGCAGATGGGTCGCGAGACGCTGGTGGAAGGCACACCCGTCGGCGTGGTCGCCGCTATCGTGCCGTGGAATTTCCCGGTGACGCTGGCGCTCAACAAGATTGCCCCAGCGATGGCCGCCGGCTGTACGCTGGTAATCAAGCCGTCGCCCGGGACCGTACTCGACAGCTACATCATCGCCGAAGCAGCGCTCGAGGCGGGCGTTCCGGCGGGCGTGCTCAACTGGGTCGCGGCGGATCGCGATGTCGGGGCGTATCTGGTTGGTCATCCAGGTGTGGACAAGGTTGCCTTCACCGGTTCGACCGCTGCGGGCAAGGCCATTGGACGGACTTGCGGGGAATTGCTGCGGCCCGTCACGCTCGAATTGGGCGGCAAGTCGGCGGCGATATTGCTGGAAGACGCGGACATCGGCAGCTTTCTTCAGGGCGTACCGATGGCTTCGATGCTCAACAACGGGCAGGCCTGCTATAACGGGACTCGGATACTGGCGCCCCAAGGCCGATATGGCGAAGTGGTCGATGCGCTTGCCGCATTCGCCGACTCCCTGGTGGTGGGCGATGCGCTCGACCCGGCGACGCACGTCGGGCCGATGGCCTCGTCAGCGCACCGCGATCGGGTCGAAAGCTACATCGATATCGGCAAGCGCGAGGCCAGGCTGGTCGCCGGCGGCGGGCGCCCCACGGACACCAATCGTGGCTGGTTCGTCGAACCGACGATCTTCGCCGACGTCGATAACTCGGCGCGGATCGCGCAGGAGGAAATCTTCGGGCCGGTGTTGTCGGTAATCGCCTACGATGGCGAGGATGACGCGGTTCGCATCGCCAACGACAGCCAGTTCGGCCTGGGCGGGTCGGTTTGGAGCACAGACACTGCGTATGCAACTGAGATCGCACGCAAGGTCCAGTCTGGAACGGTCGGGGTCAACGGATACATGCCCTCGCTGGGTGCGCCGTTCGGCGGGATCAAGGGCAGCGGCCTGGGTCGTGAATTCGGGCCAGAGGCGATCAGCGCGTATCAGAACACCAAATCGATTTACGTGATGGGGTGAGCTGAGCCCCCGGGCTCAACGAAAAGGGCGCGATCCGATGTGGATCGCGCCCCTTTCTTTTGTTGCTCAAGACGCTCAGGCCGCAGCGCGGGCTCCTGAACGCGCATCGCTTTCGAACCAATCGGGCCATCCCGCCCGCCGGTTCTGCTCGCGAGCAAGGGCGCGCTCCTCCGGGCTGGCCATCTCGTTGTCCCAACGCCGAAGCGCGGGCTTGATGATCCGGTCATGCCACAGCGGAGGAATCAGCGCCGAGAAAAAGCACACGAACACGCTCGGCATGGGGATCCATTGCGTGTCAGGCTTGAGCTGGTGGAACGAGGCATAGCTGTTGGTGTGGTGATCGGCATGATTGGTTATCTCGAAGCCGAGCGTGCGTGAGAGTGGCTTGAGATGGTTCCACACATGACGGCGAGCGATGGGTGCGCCATCGAGCCGGATCAGGCCATAGTGCTGGAAGTAGTTGAAGCTCTCGACCCAAAAGCGTGCGGCGACCATTCCGGTGAGCGCCACGGCAACCGCCGTCCAGCCGCCGATCGAAAACACGATGGACTGGAAGATCACCTGCGCCAGGATCGCCCTCCACAGGCGATGACCGACGCCCCAGCGGGCCTTGCCCATTTTTTCCTGATTGTCGCACTCGGACCCCCAGGCTTCTTTCGTGCTGACCAACACGGCCTTCGGAGTGAAGGCATAGAGCGAGGTTCCGCGCGGCGCAGTATCGCCGTCGTGGGTGGTGGCGACGTGGATGTGGTGACCGACGACGTGCGCGATCTCGCGGGTGGCATCGAGATAGCAGATCTGGACATAGCGTCCGACAAACCGGCGCAGCTTGCCGCGCTGGTGATAAAGTTCATGCGAGGCCGGAACGAGCGGGATCACGCTAAGCCACGCACAAGAAGCGATTACGCCGGCGAACTCCCAGCCGCTTGCGCCTGGATTGCGGGCAACCCACACGGCCGCGAACAGGTAAACCACCGGGCCGAGCAGCGAGCACAGCCACACCGGAATATCGGCCAGCGCATCGTTGCCAATCCGTCGAACGGAGAAATCGTTCGGCAGGAGCGAATCGATCAGGCCGAACAGCGGGAGGCTCGCGATGCCGAGGTAAACCCAAGGTCCACCAACCAGGAAACTAGCGATAACTGCCAATTGCAGCAACACGCCGAGATAATAGCGACCATAGTCCATCTGCGCTCTCCATTCGCGCTCTGAGGCGCATTTCACGTTTACTGTATACGCAAAAAGGAGAAAGGCCAACCCCGAAGTTCAATACCCGCCCCTGAAAAAGTCGGGCGGGACAAGGCCGGCACAACCGCTTATGGGGCGACCCCGACATGAAAATGCGCGAACTCGAAGCCAGGACCGGGGTTAACCGCGAGACTATTCGGGTCTATTTTCGCGAAGGGCTTCTGCCTGAACCCAACCGACCGGCGCGCAACGTCGCGGACTATGGCGAGGATCATGCGCGCGCCATCACGGCGGTGCGGAAGCTGCAGCGCGACTCGGGTATGACGGTGCCGCAGATCAAGGCAATGCTAAACGGGGAGCGGCCCGATCGCGGGCTTGGCGCGTCGGCGTTTTCACACTTGGAAGAGCTGGTTTCGTCTCGGGTCGGGGTAGAGCAGGGGCTGGTGGCGCTTGCCACGCTGGCTGAGCACACTCCAACGGCACCGGTCGACGCGAAGGCGCTCGACCGGATCGGGATTATCGATCTGATCGATACCCCGGATGGCCCCATGCTGAGCATCACCGATGCCGGGCTGCTCAATATCTGGGGCCGGATGCGCCGGGTCGGGTTCGACGAGCAGCACGGTTTCCCGCCGGAAATCCTGGATTACTACGTCGAGGCCGCCGAATACGTCGCAGGCAAGGAGGCTCAGTTGTTCCTCGACCGGGTCGAAGGACAAATCGGCGAAGAAGAAGCCGCGGCCATGCTAGAGTTTGCGCTGCCCACCATGCTCGATTTCTTCGGCATCATACGGCAGAAGACATTCCTGCGGAACATCGGCGGTCGGACCAAGACGGGCAGCGATATCGAGGCAGTCAAGCCGGGCTCCCGATCGCGCTCAAACAAGCGGACGGATTAGGAAGTTTGCTGCGCAAGTCGTTCGGCGACCCATTCCTCCTCGATCGCGGTCGTAATCGCATCCACGTCCGCCCAGAAGCGACGGATTGCAGCGCCTGATATCATTGCCGAACCCGACCGCACCGCACGCATCGCTGCTTCGGGTGACCAGCCTTCAGCAACCAGACGCTCGTTCCACGCAGCGTAGATGGGCTTGCGTAGTACGGCCACGCTGTTGCGAACCGCCTCGAATAGATCGTCGTCCTTCGACGCCTCGATGGTGATGCCTATCGCGACCCAAAACCTGTCGCTGAAAAAGAACGCCCGAAACTCGGCAAGCATCGCTCGAAGTACTGCTTCCGGGTCGCCGGCGGCCTGATCAAGCCAGGCTGCACTATCGTCGCGGGCGAGGGTGAGCGCCTGTTCGATCGCGACGAGGATCAGCGCGTTCTTGTCGGGGAAGTGGTGCAGCAAGGCGCCGGGCGAAACCCCGGCTCCTTCTGCGACTGCCCTCATCCGCAAGCCCTTGAGGCCGCCGCTCGCAATAGCCTCATAAGCCGCGGTGGCGAGCCGCGCACGCATCGCCTCGCTGCGCTCAGCCTGGGTGCGACGTGGCTGGCGAGCCAGGGCGGGGGCGTTCATCTCACTCCCTCAACATGTCTTTGCAGGATTCGCGAATGACTTTCTTGTCGATCTTGCCGGTGGCAGTCATCGGAACAGGGCCGAACAGGATGCGATCGGGCATCCACCACTTGGCGACCAGTGTAGAAAGATAGCTCGCAACCTTGGCTTCGGTCAGGTCTGCGCCGTCATGAGGCTCGATCAGCATGATTGGCCGCTCTTCCCATTTGGGATGATAGACCCCGCACACCGCGGCGATCTTTACCCCGGGACAGCCGGTCGCGATATTTTCCAAGTCGATCGAACTGATCCATTCGCCTCCCGATTTGATGACGTCTTTCTTGCGATCGGTGATGCGCATGAAGCCGAAGCGGTCGATGGTGGCGATGTCACCCGTGTCAAACCAGCCATCTGCATCGCAAGCGCTCTCGTCGCTGCGGAAATAGCGTTCGAGCACCCACGGGCCGCGAACCATCAACGCGCCCGAGCTTTCACCATCATGAGGCAAGGGCTGGCCGTCGTCGTCGACAACCTCGATCTCGATCCCGAACTGCATCCGCCCTTGCCGGGTCCAGATCAGCTCAAGCACACCCTCGCTGCCGAGTTCCTCCAGCGCGGGTGTCGGGGTGGCGACGACGCCGATCGGACTGGTCTCGGTCATGCCCCAGATTTGCTGGACGGTGACGCCAAGCTTATCGAAACTTACCGCCATCTCGCGTGGAACCGCGCTCCCGCCGATGATCACCCGCTTCAGGGTTCCGGGCGTCTCGCCAGTGCGGGCGAGATAATCGAGGTACATCGTCCAAATCGTCGGAACGCCGCCCGAGAACGTTACACTCTCGTCGCGGATCAGCTCTTGCAGCGAGGATGCGTCTATGCGGTCGCTCGGCAGCACGAACTTCGCACCGGCAATCGTACCCGCGAACGGAAGGCCCCAGGCAGTCGCGTGATAGAGCGAGCTGCATGGCATTATCACGTCGAACGCGGAGAACCCAAAGCCACCCGAAAGTCCGCCGGCCATGCCGTGAAGCACCACCGAGCGGTGCGAATAGAGAACGCCCTTGGGATCGCCGGTGGTGCCCGAGGTGTAGCACAGGAACGCGCCCGAATGCTCGTCGAAGCGCGGCCACTCGTAGGGGTCAGACTGCTCGTCGATCGTTGTTTCGTAGCATTCATACTCCGGTAGCGCTCGCTCGGCGTCCGCCAGCACGATGAAATGCTCGACCGTCTCCAGTTGCGGGCGGATGCGCTCGACGATGGCCGCCATGTTTCGATCCAACAACAGGGCGCGGCTGCCAGCGTGGTTGATGGTGTAGATCAGGTGCTCGTCGGGCAGGCGCGGGTTGGCGGTGTGGAGCACGGCGCCGATCCCAGGGACGGCGAAGAACAGCTCGAAGTGGCGATGATTGTTCCAGGCCAGCGAGCTGACCCGATCGCCGCTGATAATGCCGAGTTTGGTCAGCATATGTGCTGCCTGCGCCATGGTCGCGGTCTTGCGCCCCTTGCCCCGCACCGTGAACTGACCAGCCCGCCAGTCGAAATCGTCGAGGGTGAGCCTTGCCACCTCGCACGCCCGCAATCCCAGGCGGGCCAGCAGCATTAGGATCGCATAGTCCCTCCG
>JAUYQH010000104.1 GCA_030697365.1 Novosphingobium sp.
GCTGGCGGCGAACGGGGTCGGCTGAACCCAATCCCGCCACCAGGGTAATGAAAGCCCCGTCCGTATTGTACCGGACGGGGCTTTTCGTTTGGCGTTAACCTAACTTTCTCCCGGCGCTGCTAGACGCGCCGCCATGGGTGCCGAACCATTCATCGAACGCCGCGAGCTGTCGCGTCTGCCGCCGGCCCCGGCGCGCGCCGTCGCTGCGGGTGACAGCGTACTGGTTTCGGCAAGCTGGAAACGCTGGGCCGATGGTGCCGCGATCGAACGCTGGGACGCGCTGGCCCTCAACGTCGCCGAGCCCAACCCGTTCTTCGAAAGCTGGTATCTGCTCCCCGCGCTGCGCCGCTTCGACAGGATGGGCAAAGTCGAAATTCTGCGCTTCGAGCGCGCCGGAGAACTGGTTGGGTTGCTTCCGTTCGAACGCAGCTGGCGCTATCAGCGCTGGCCGCTGCCGCACATGCGCACCTGGCTCCACCCCAACTGTTTCGCCGCCGCCCCGCTCGTCGCCAAGGGGTGCGAGCGCGCGTTCTGGGCTGCTTTCCTCGCCTGGGCCGACGCCAACGGCGCCGCCGCGCTGTTCGCGCACCTGCCCGAAATGCCGGTCGATGGCCATCTCGCCGCCGCGTTGCGCGCCGAAGCCGCGGCACAGGGGCGTCGGATCGAACTGGTCCATCGCGAGGAACGCGCGCTGCTCGATTCCGACCTGTCCCCGGAGGATTATCTCGAGAAGGCGGTGCGCGGCAAGAAACGCAAGGAATTGCGCCGCCAGCACGCCCGCCTCTCCGAAGAAGGCAAGCTCAAGCTCGAACGCTTTTCGGATGACCGCTGCCTTGCCACCTGGACCGATCATTTCCTCGCGCTCGAAGCGTCGAGCTGGAAGGGCGCGGCGGGATCGGCGCTGGCGGCACACGATGCCACCACCGGTCTGTTTCGCGATGCCCTGCGCGGTGCGGTCGAGCGCGGCCGCCTTGAACGGCTGAGCCTGACACTTGACGGTCGCCCGGTCGCGATGCTTGCCAACTTCATCACCCCGCCGGGTGCGTTCTCGTACAAGACCGCGTTCGACGAGCGCTTTGCGCGTTTTTCACCCGGGGTACTGCTCCAACTCGAAAACCTGGCTCTGCTCGATCAACATGGCATCGCATGGTGCGACAGTTGCGCTGCCGCCGACCATCCAATGATCGACGGCCTTTGGACCGAGCGCCGCACCATAGGGCGCTACAGCGTCGCAATTGGCGGCGCGGCCAAGCGCGCCGGGTTCGATCGCGTGGTCAGCGCCGAGCTGTCTCGCTCCCCCCGGGGGATCGCGGCCTGACGTTGACCTTGCGCCACCGGCTCGCCAAGGCCGGAGAATGAGCGAAGTACCCACCCCCGAAGAACTCGTCCGCTGGCTGGTCAAACTACTCGATGTCAAACCGGGCGAGGGCGACGACATCTATCTCGGGCGGCGCAAACGCGGCGGCGTAGGGCGCGTGTTCGGCGGGCAGGTGATCGCCCAGGCGCTCGCCGCGGCGGAGCGGACGGTTGCCGAGGATCGCGAGGCGCACTCGCTCCATGCCTACTTCCTGCGCGGCGGCAGCGAGGACCACGAGATCGAATTCAGCGTCGCACGCGATCTCGATGGCGGCAGTTTTTCCAATCGCCGCGTAGTGGCGAGCCAGCAGGGCCGACCGATCCTCAATCTGACCGCATCGTTCCACCGGCGCGAGCAAGGCTTCCACCACCAGGACGACATGCCCCAAGTGCCGCCCCCTGAAGACCTGCCCACCGAGCGCGAACTGCGCGCGCAATTCGCGGCGGATATTCCCGAGGATCGCCGCGCGATGATGCTCGCCCCGCGCCCGATCGAACTGCGCCCGGTGGAGAAGCGGCACTGGATGGGCGGGCCGCCGTCGCCGCCTTTAGCGCATACCTGGTTCCGCGCGGTTGCCCCGCTGCCCGCCGACCCACGCATCCATCGCGCGGTGCTCGCCTACGCCAGCGACATGACGCTGCTAGGCACCTGCACGATGCCGCACCAGGTTTCGTGGTCGCGCGGCAACGTGATGGGGGTCAGCCTCGACCACGCCGTATGGTTCCACGACGACGTCCAGGCGGACGAGTGGCTGCTCTACGCCACCGACAGCACCTGGGCCGGGCGCGGGCGGGGCATGAACCGCGGCCGGATCTTCGCGCAGGACGGGCGGCTGGTCGCCAGCACCGCGCAGGAAGGGCTTATCCGGGTCATGGATCCAAGTTCGCGCTAGCCGGAGCGCTTGGCCTTCGCCTCGTGCCGCTTGCGCCGCCGTTCGATCCGCCGCCGCAGGATGCCGGCGACCCGCCAGCCGCGCCGCTCCATGCGCTCGAGCCAGCCGCCGTGGAAGCTGACCCACTCCCACGCCGCGACGATGATCAGCACGGCCGCGCCCGCCAACGCCAGCGCCAGATGCGACGGATGCAGCAACAGCCCCCATGCGGCAATCGCCGCCGTCAGCCCAAGACCAATGCTATGCGACAGCGGGTACCATGGGTTTCCGCTGGTGATCCGCTTGAAGCTCATGTTGCCCCCCACGAACAGCGCCAGCCCGCCCGCCACGACCGCAACGAACGGCGCATGCGAGGGGTCGAGCGGGTGGGTCAGCGCGAACTCGTCGGCGACCGCGAGGAGAATGATCCCCGCGACGATCGGGATGTGCCAATAGGTATAGGCCTGGCGTCCGACCAGTCCGGGGTTGGGGTGGTGCTCGATATGTTCGGCCCCGCGCCGCGCGCCGAGGTCGAAATAGACCCACCACATCGCGAAAGTGCTGACGAAGGCACTTACGAAGGCGGCGGTCGTCGCGGCCGAATGCTCGGTTTTCGCAAAGATCGCGCCGGTGATCAGCAGGCTTTCGCCCAAGGCGATGATGATGAACAGCGCGCAGCGTTCGGCCATGTGGTTGCCGGCGATGATCCAGTCCTCGGGCGTCGAGCGGCCCAACCGCGGCACCCAGAACAAGGCGTAGGGTCCGGCGTATTCGATCGCCAGAGCGGCCGCCCACCAGCCGGCGCGCCAAGCGAGATCGTCGTCGAGCAATCCGATGAGCCAGGCGATCGCCGACAGGGCGAACCACAGCGCGATCCGCAGCAGGTTGGTCGATCCCGAGCCGCGCCATTCGTCGAGCGCATAGGACGCGTAGAGGCTGCGCCCGATCTGCACGGTCAGGTAGGCGGCGACGAAGGTTGCCCCGCCGTGGCCGAACGCGGTCGGGATCGCGCTGCCGAGCAGCAGGCTGAGGCCCATGACGACCCCGAAAGCCAGGCGGTTCACGCCGTGATCGGGATCGAGCCAGTTGGTCACCCAGGTGGTGTAGATCCACGCCCACCATACGGCGAAGAACAGGATCGCGGTGCGCAAGGCCCCGGCCGGCGAGAGGTCGGCCAACATCATATGCGAAAGCTGGGTGATCGCGAAGACGAACACCAGATCGAAGAACAGCTCGAGATAGCTGACCTCGGCGTGGCCGTCGGTGATGGTGCGGGTCAACGGGTTGCGCGCGCGCTTCTCCAGTTCGCGCGCCTTTGCGGTCTTGCTCGGCGTGGGATCAGCCGGCATCGGCGGTGCGGGCAAGGAAGGCGTCGATCGCTGCGTTTACCTTGCCGGGCGCTTCCCACGGCACGAAGTGGCCGCAATCGGGGACTTGTTCAATGGTCAGGTCGGTCACGTATTCGTCCAGCCCAGCGATGTTGACCGGGGGCAGGGCGAGGTCGTCCATGGCCCAGATCACCAGCGTGGGGATGGTCAGCGTCGGAAGCTGAATTGCCGCGCCTTCGGGCATCGCCAGCGGCGCGTCGGCGGCGGGAATGTCCATCGGGCTTGCGCGGTACCAGTTGAGCATGCCGAACGCGGCGTCGCGGTCCTGCCAATCCGACAGCAAGGCATTGCGCTCGTCTTCATCCATCATTGCCGACATCGGGCGATCCCCGAAGGCCTTGAGCAGCATTCCGGCCAAGCCGAACTCGCGGACGATGGCGTCGTTGGCGGTATCGCGGAAAGTGCGCATGTACTGGCTCGACGCGCGCTGCTCCGCGTTGGTCCATAGCAGCTTCTGGAAAGTCGCGGGATGCGGCGCGTTGGCGATCACCGCGCGGGCGACGCGGCCGGTCATCTGGCCACCCAGCGCCACTCCCCACGCGATCGCACCGCCCCAGTCGTGGCCGACGATTGTGAACTTTTCGACGCCCAGCGCATCGGCGAGCTGGAACACGTCGCCGATCAGCTTGTCGGGGGTGTAGGCGGATACTTCCTGCGGTTTCGACGAGCCGCGGTAGCCGCGCTGGTCGGGCGCGATGCAGCGGAACCGGTCGGAGAAGTGCGCGATCTGGTGGCGCCAGGTGCGGTGCGATTCGGGAAAGCCGTGGAGAAAGATCAGCACGGGCGCATCGCGCGGGCCGACGTCTACCGTGTCGAGTTGGATACCGCTGGCGAGGGTAACGCGGGTCTGATCCATGTTCAGTGCTCCGCCTTGAGTTGCGCCGCGTAACCGCGCGCCATCAGCGCTGCGACCTGGTCGAACAGCGCATCGGGGGTCCGGGTGAGTTCGCCCATTTGCTTTTCGACGCCTTGCGCGACGACGATCTCGCGCTGCCCGGCGGCCATTGCGTCGAGCATTTCTGCCGCGGCTGCGTCGGGAGCAATTCCGTTGTCGATCGCCGGATCGCTGAACCCGCGCGCCGATCCGTCCGCGGTGAGCGCGTTGCGCGAAACGTTGGTGCGGATCGATCCCGGCGCGATTCCGTGCACCTGGATGCCGTGGACCGAGAGTTCGGCGCGCAGCGCGTCGGCATAGCCGAGCAGCCCGAACTTGGCGGCGCTATAGGCGGTGCGCATCGGCACCCCGACTTTGCCCGCGACGCTGGATATGAACGCCAGCCGCCCGGATTTGCGCGCGATCATCCGCGGCAGCAGCGCCTGGGTCAGCGCGATCGGGGCGAGCAGATCGACTGCGACGATCCGTTCATAGACCTCGAACCCGGTCTCCTCGGCGAGCGAACGCTGCGAAATGCCCGCGTTATTGATCAAAACGTCGATCCCGCCCTGCCAAGCCCACGCCTGCGCCACCAAGTCGGGCAGCGCGGCGTAGTCGGTGGTTTCAAACGGCAAGACCAGCGCCTCACCGCACGCTGCGGCGACTCGCTCGAGCTCAGCGACATTGCGGCCGGACAGAATGACCCTCGCACCGCGCTTGCTCGATTCCCTGGCCAAAGCTTCGCCGATTCCGCTCGAAGCGCCGGTGATCCACGTGGTTTGTTCGTTCATGGGAGACTGCCGCCTTCGTTTCGTGGACCACTTGGACCACTGTCCAAGGGGAAAAATCTCAGGGGTATCATGCGCACGTACAAGCGCAGCACGGACCGCGTGCTTGTTCGGGTGGCGAGGCTGACAGTCGTGCGCATGCCCCTTCGTATTGCCAAGCCCGCACAGTGTAGGACAGTTTAAATTTCAGCTCGATCGCTGGCCGATGCGGCGGATGGGCCGACGGTCATGGGTAGCTCACCGTTGTTGGCACCTCGGGAAGGGGGATGAATTCGTCGCTGTCGCCGGGGACTTTGCCGAAGCGGCCTTCGCGCCAGTCGTCCTTGGCCTGGTTGATCCGATCGCGCGAGGACGAGACGAAGTTCCACCAGACGTGGCGCGGGGTGGCGAATGCCTCACCGCCCAGCAGCATCACCCTGCCACCTTTCGATGAGATCAGCGTCAGGGCGGCACCGGGCGCGAGCACCGCAAGCTCATACAGAACGAGTTCGCTGCCGCCGATGCTGGCCTCGCCACCGACCAGCATCACCGCGCGCTCGTCGGCGGCGGGATCGATGGGAATGCTTGCCCCTGCCTCCAGCACGATCTCGGCATAGATCGTTTCGGCGTGGCAGGTGGTGGGAGCTCGCTGGCCCCAAAGCTCGCCCATGATTACGCGAGCGATGGCCCCGCCCGATTGGACGAGAGGCAGGGCGGTCTGCGCCTCGAACGCCGGTTCGATCTCCTCCTGGCCATCGGGCAGCGCGAGCCAGGTTTGCATCCCGTACATCGACGGACCTGCGGCGCGTTCGCTCTGCGGACTGCGCTCGGAATGGACGATGCCGCGGCCCGCGGTCATCAGGTTGACCTGGCCGGGGCGTATCGTGGCGTAAGTGCCCAGGCTGTCGCGATGGTCGATCGCGCCCTCAAACAGCCAGGTGACGGTGGCCAGGTTGATGTGCGGGTGCGGGCGGACATCCATCGCCTGGCCGACGTCGAGCTTGGCCGGACCGAACTCGTCGACGAAGATGAACGGGCCGACCATCGTCCGCTGCTTGCCGGGGAGCACGCGGCGGACCTTGAACCCGCCCAGATCGTGGGTGACGGGGGTGATGGTCTGGATGACGGGTTCGCTCATGGTGCGGCCTCGGTTTCGAGCAGGGTGAGGATTTCCGGCGGGAACACCGGTTCGTGCCACGCGGCCAGTTCGGCGCGGGTGAACCAGCGGTGGTCCTGCATGATTTCGCGCTCCAGTTCGGTGTGGCCGTGGGTTTCGATCTCGCAGGCGGCCACGCCAATCCGGAAATAGCGCTCGTCGGCGGTGACCGGCTCGCCCGTGGCAGTGACGAAATCGTTGCCGCGCGCGGCGATCACTGGACCGGGGTCGGCGACCAGGCCGGTTTCCTCAAGGAGTTCGCGCCGCGCGGCGTCTTCGAAGCTTTCCCCCGGATCGCATTCGCCGCCAGCGGTCGCCCAGAACGGGGAGCGCCCGGCGAAAGTGAAGCGGAACAGCAGCAGCCGCTCGTGCTCGTCGATCACCAGCAGCCGTGCGGCGCGGCGGATGCGGCGGGCGCTGTTCATTCGCCCGGTGCCCGGGCCTTGATCGCCAGCGCATGAACCCGCTGCCCCGGCAGATCGCCCAGCGCGCGGTTGACCATGCGCTGGCGCTCCAGCCGCGAGACGCCCGCAAACACGGCGCTTTCGATCTCGACCGTGAAGTGCGATTCGCCGCTGCCGTCGTCGCCCGCGTGGCCGTGGTGGCGCGCGCTGTCGTTGGTGACAATCAGGACTGTCGGCTCGAATGCGGTTGCGAGCAGCTGTTCCATTTCTTGGGCGATCGGGGTTTTCATATCTTCCCTTCTAGCGCCTCGATGGCCATGTGGAAGGCGTGAGGCTCAACAAGTTCCACGGCCGCGTCGACGGCAGCGACCGCCCTTGCGCCTCGCAAGGTTGTGAGGAAGCGGGCGAGTTTCGTGCGCCGGGCGAGCGCAGGCCCGGGTTCGACGGACCGGGCGACTACCGCTGGTTCTGCCTCGACCATGTCCGCGCGTTCAACGCCGGCTACGACTGGTTCGAAGGGATGAGCGCCGACGAAATCCTCGCCGCGCAGCACCCGGTATCGGGCTGGGAGCGCGAGACGCGCGCGTTCAGCGCTACCGCGGGGATCGACCAGGCGCCGCGGTGGGCCGATTTCGCCGATCCGCTCGACGCAATCGCCTCGCGCGCAAGGGCTCGCCAACCGCAGCCACGCAAGGACGGGAAAGTCCTGACTGCCGACCAGCGCCGCGCGCTCGACGTGCTCGGGCTGGGACATGAAGCCGATCGGAGCGAAGTGCGGCGGCGCTATTCGGCACTGGTTCGCCAGTATCACCCCGATCGCAACGGCGGCGACCGCAGCTACGAGACGCGGCTCCAGCAGGTGGTCGAAGCGTATCAGGCGTTGCGCCAGGTGTTCTAATCACACTCGCACGGCGCGTCGAGCTGGTCGGCGCAGGCGCCCCAGCCATCTTCGAACCCACCCCGGCGTGGCGCTGCATGGCCTCTTCGGTCCAATGGCGCGCGGCGGCGGTGTAGCGCGTGCCGTCGCCATCGGGTTCGACCGGCAGATCATCGATGTCCGTCGCCGACCAACCCTTGCGCCGGACGACAGCATGCGCGGCCTCGATCACGGCCATCCCGGCATTGCCGCGCCGGGGTTTGGGGGTGGCTCGATTGCCATGGCAACCAGATACCGACCGGTTGGTAGTGAGTGAATCAGCAGTCCGGCTTCTTGCTTGCCGAGCGGCGCGCTGAAGATTGCCCGCGGTGCGGCACAATGCTCAAACTCCGCGCTCAACGAGAAGGTCGCGGGTCGCAGGGTCGAATCGTGGAGCGCGCTCGTGTCCTCCGGCATTCTGGCGGAACGGCATGCGCAGACTTTTCGCCGCCTCGGCTGTTGCGTTACCGGTGGACCATGCAAGTATACCGGCCTCAGCATGAAGTCGCCGCCCGGCAAGATGGGCGTGACCCAGGGCGAGTTCGTGGCCCCGCTCGACAAGTTCAAGGTCCCGGCCAAGGAAAGGACGAGCAGCTGGCCGCGCTCGGGCCGCTCGGTCCCGATATCGTCGAGTCGCAAAGCACCGCGACCGGCACCGCGCTGCCCAGCGCGTTCGTCCCCGCCAAGCCGCTGCACGACAAGTCGCACAAGGACGGCAAGAAGCACATGTGACCGGCCGGCCCGTCCGCGCTACGGCGCGGGCGGGCTCGCCCTTCACGGCCGGGTCCGGAGCTTGGTCCCCCGACGTCCCGCTCGCAACGCCTCGCGTTTTGCAACCCATTGGTTATTGCAGCCGCCCGGCGGCGCGTATAGGCGCGTCGATGCCATGAGCGACATCCCGAACATCCAGCCCGACAGCCGCACCCAGACGATCCTCGACGCGCCCGACAAGACCGTGAGCGTGCGCGATCTGTTCGGGATCGACATCGACATGCAGGCGCCCGCGTTCAGCGAGGCGGACGAGCGCGTCCCCGATCTCGACACCGCCTACGTATTCGATCCGGACACCACGCTGGCGATTCTCGCGGGCTTTGCGCACAACCGCCGGGTGATGGTCCAGGGCTATCACGGCACCGGCAAATCGACCCACATCGAGCAGGTTGCCGCTCGGCTCAACTGGCCGTGCATCCGGATCAACCTTGATGCGCACATCAGCCGGATCGACCTGATCGGGCGCGACGCGATCGTCCTGCGCGATGGCCTTCAGGTCACCGAGTTCCGCGAAGGCCTGCTCCCCTGGGCGCTCCAGACGCCGACCGCGCTGGTGTTCGACGAGTATGACGCGGGCCGTCCCGACGTGATGTTCGTGATCCAGCGCGTGCTCGAGACCGAGGGCAAGCTGACCCTGCTCGACCAGAACCGGGTGATCCGCCCCAACCCGTGGTTCCGCCTGTTCGCCACCGCCAACACCGTCGGGCTGGGCGACACCAGCGGGCTGTATCACGGGACCCAGGCGATCAACCAGGGCCAGATGGACCGCTGGAACATCGTCGTCGGGCTCAACTACCTGCCCGCTGCGGTAGAGGCCGAGATCGTCCTCGCCAAGTCCACCGGGGTCGAAGCCAAGATCGTCGCCGACATGGTCAAAGTCGCCGACCTGACCCGCCAGGGCTTCGTCAACGGCGACATCTCCACCGTGATGAGCCCGCGGACGGTGATCACCTGGGCCCAGAACACCGCGATCTTCAAGGACGTCGGCTTCGCCTTCCGCCTGTCGTTCCTCAACAAATGCGACGAGGCCGAGCGGATGCTGGTGGCGGAGTACTACCAGCGGGTGTTCGGGACCGATTTGCCGGAAAGCGTTGTGGGGAAGGGTTAACCGGCCTGGCGATTGCGCAGGGCTGGCACGCAAACCTCGGCGATCGCTGCGACGTGGCGGTGGTCGGTGCCGCAGCAGCCGCCGAGGACGCACAAATTTGGTAGCGCGTCGAGCAGGCCGCGGTAGTCGCTAGCAAGTTCCTGCGGGTTCCCATCGTCGAGTTCGTCGGCCTCGTCGAGTTCGGCGTGGCTCATCTTGGAAGCGTTGGCGCGGATGCCGCCGATGCGACGGCGCAGCAGGTCGTCGTCGAGCGCATCGGCGAAATGCGATGGGTGCGCGCAGTTGATCATGTAATAAGCCACAGCGTCGCTGTGGCGGTCCTCGATCCGCGCGACCGCTTCGTTCAGCGCCATGCCCGTCGGCAGGCGGCCGTCGGTCTCGACGGTGAACGACACCGCGAGCGGAATCCCAACCTCGCGCGCCGCGGCGGCGATGCCCTCGGCCTCTTCGACAGTGGTCATCGTCGGCGCGGTAGCCATGTCGGCCCCTGCTGCCGCCACGCATTCAAGCTGCCAGCGGTGGTAGTCGCGCGCCTCTTGCGGGGTCATGATCGCTCCGGGGTCATAGCCGTCGCCGCGCGGGCCGATCGCGGCATTGATCACCACCGGCCCGACATCGGCGTGCTCCTCACGCAAGCCGGCCAGGATCGCGATGGCGCGGCGGTTTGCTTCGCCGAGGCGCTCCGCGTCATAGCCCAGCGTGGCGCCCCAATCGGGGCTCGCCCGCCATGTCGTCGCCTCGAGCACGAACCCAGCGCCATGGTCGCGCGCGATGGACAGGAAGCGCCGGTAATAAGTCTCGAGTCCGGCGACGCCCTCGACGCTGTCGAGCAGGAGGAACGAAGCGAACGAGGGAATTTCGAACCCGTCGCGAAAAATCAGGCAGGTTTCGAGCCCGCCGTCGATCAGGAACGGCGGGCCGCCGAGTCGGGGCAGGGGGGAACCCATCGCCACCTCCATCGCTGCTCAAACGGGGTGCGGGCTGCTACCCCTTGGGCACCACCAGGTACTTCTCCCCCGTGCGCCGCGCATTGTATTCCGCGACCGCGCCTTTTTCCAGCATCCCCTCAAGCGAAACCTGCGCCTTGTACGAACTGGCAAACGTTGTGGTCAGGTCCTTCATCACCCGCGCGCGCATCCGCCCGACGATTTCCATCCCGGCCTTGGCCATGAACGGCGTCAGCAGCCAGCCGGCCAGGTCCCAGGTCAGTCCGAAGGCGCGGTTGAGGATCGTCGGGCCGAGATCGAGCGCGCCGTAGATGTAGACCTTCTTGGCCTCGCTCGAACCGTACCGGCTGAACGCGGCACCGCGGCTGGCGGCGGCTTCCATCGCGGTGAGGATCTGCCCTGCCAGCGTCCCCCCGCCGATCGGATCAAACCCCAGCATCGCCTTGGTTTCGGCGATGGCGTCGATCAACTGCTTCATGAAGTCAGGGTCGTTGATGTCGAGCACGTGCGTCGCGCCAAGGTCCTTGAGCAGCTTCACCTGCTCGGCGCTGCGCACCAGGTTGACCAGCGGGATGCCGTCCTCCTGGCAGATCTTGACCAGCATCTGGCCAAGGTTGCTTGCTGCGGCAGCGTGGACCAGCCCGGTGAAACCCTCCAGCTTCATCGTCTCGACGAAGCCCAGCGCGGTCATCGGGTTGACGAAGCTCGAAGCGCCCTGTTCGGCGCTGACGCCATCGGCCAGCGGCATCGCCATCCGCGCGTCGGCGATCGCGTGGGTGGCATAGGCCGTGCCGGGAACGCAGGCGATGCGCTTGCCGATCAGCGCCTGCGCTGCCGGATCGTCGCCCGCGGCAATCACCGTTCCCGCGCACTCGTTGCCCGCGGGCATCGCCATGCCGTGGCGCGCCTTCATCGCGCGGGTGGCGTTGGCGGGCATCTGCGCGACGACCTTGCCCGGCGAATATTGCGCATTCTCGGTATCGGCCGAGGCGAACAGCAGGCCGAGATCCGAGGGATTGATCGGCGCCGCTTCGACCTCGATCAGCACCTGGCTGCCGGTGGGATCGTCGAAGGTCTTGGGCGCGATCTCGAGCGTGAGTGTGCCGTCCGCGGCGAGGGTGGTGAGCAGTTGTTTGCCGTTGACGGTCATTGGTTTTCTCCAGGGTAGATCGCTTCGACGAAGTAGAGCCCATCGGGTGGCGCATTGAAACCTAAATGTGCACGGTCGCGGGCTTGAAGGGCGGCGGCAAGGTCGGCGTGGGTCCACTTGCCCTGGCCGACCAGCGCCAGGCAACCGACCATCGAGCGGACCTGATGGTGGAGAAAGCTGCGCGCCGCGGCCTCGATCCGGACGTCGTCTCCTTCGCGCCGCACGTTCAAAGCATCGAGCGTCTTGAGCGGGCTCTGCGCCTGGCAATGCGCCGAGCGGAAGGTGGTGAAATCGTGATGCCCGACAAGCGCTTGCGCCGCATCGTGCATCGCCTCTGCATCGAGCGGGCGGGCGATCTGCCAAGCCCGCCCCGCGGCCAGCGCCAGCGGCGCGCGGCGGTTGGCGATGCGGTAGAGATAGCGCCGCCCGATGCAGCTGAACCGCGCGTGCCAGTCGTCCGGCACCGTCTCGCACGCCAGAACTGCGATCGGGTTCGGCCGCAGCAGCGCGTTGAGCGCCTCCATCAGCCGGAACGGCGCGATCGCTTTGGCGACGTCGATATGCGCGCGCATCGCCAGCGCGTGGACCCCGGTGTCGGTCCGCCCCGCCGCGTTGAGCGTCACCTCTTCGCCCAGCACCCCAAACGCCGCCTCTTCGACCGCCTGCTGGACGCTCGGCCCGTGCGGCTGGCGCTGGAGCCCCATGAACGGGGCTCCATCATATTCGAGAGTGAGCGCGAAGCGGGTAATTGAAGCCCTCTCCCCTTCTGGGGTGTGGGTTGGGAGAGGGGGGTATGCGCGCGGCAACCCCTCTCAACTTCGGCTAGACGCTGCGCGCCAAGCCTTCGTATCTCTCCCCTGAAGGGGAGAGAGCGCTGCCCCCTCAACATACCTGCGTCCCAGCGGGGATCGAGCGCCCGCGAAGCAACGCTTCGGTCGCCATGGCCGGACGTCCGGCGCGTTGGCTCAACGTAGGGCGAATTGCGCCCTTGCCGCATCCGATGGTCAATTGCTCGTCGAGGGTCACCCCCGGTGTCCCTTCGGCCTCGACCATCTCCGCCGCAAGCACCCGATACCGCTCGCCCTCCAGCTCGAACCAAGCGCCGGGTGAGGGCGCAAACGCGCGGACCTGCCGCTCGACCAGCCCGGCCGGTTGCGCAAAATCGAGGCGGCTTTCGGCCTTGTCGATCTTGCTGGCGTAAGTGACGCCCTCTTCCGGCTGGGCAACCGGCGGATGGGCGGGCAGATCGCCCAGCACTTCGACCAGCAGCGAAGCGCCAACC
>JAUYQH010000061.1 GCA_030697365.1 Novosphingobium sp.
AGCGAATGGTGCCGCTTCGGAACACAGGATTCGACCGGGCTGGGCGTCAAGATCGAGCGGGCCACCTGGGGGTCGTGGATGCCGCACAAATTCAAGATCGCGGTCAGCGGCTGCCCGCGCAACTGCGCCGAAGCGACGATCAAGGACTTCGGAATTATCTGCGTCGACTCGGGTTACGAGCTCCACGTCGGCGGCAACGGCGGGATCAAGGTCCGCGTCACCGACCTGCTTTGCAAGGTCGCCTCCGAGGCCGAGGCGATGGAGCACTGCGCAGCCTTCGTGCAGCTTTACCGCGAGGAAGCCTGGTACCTGGAACGCACCGCGCCGTGGATCGAACGGGTCGGGCTTGCCTATATCCAGTCGCGGTTGCTCGACGATACCGACGAACGGACGGCACTCGCGCGGCGGTTTGTCCATGCGCAGTCGTTCTCGCAAGACGACCCGTGGGCCAAACGCGCTGCCGGCGATGACGCCGAATTACACCAGCACCTTGCCGAAGTGCGCCCGCTGGAGCTGGCTCTGTGATCGGCGAGTGGCTCGACATCGGCCCGGTGAGTCAGATTTCTCCCGGCAACGCGCGTACTTTGCCGGTTCGCGGCGGCCAGGAAATTGCGGTGTTCCATTCGCTCGACAACGGCTTCTACGCTCTGGTCAACGCCTGCCCGCACAAACAGGGACCGCTCAGTCAGGGCATTGTCCACGGCAATGTCGTGACCTGCCCGCTGCACAACTGGAACATCTCGCTCAAAACCGGCGAGGCGTTGGGCGAGGACAAGGGATGCGTGCCGACGATCCCGCTGCGGGTCGATGCGGGACGGATTTATCTTCTCCGCTCGGCGGTGGTTGGTCGACAAGCCGCGTGACCGGCGTCGCTGTCCGCACCACTTGCGCCTATTGCGGGGTCGGCTGCGGGATCAACGCGACTCCCACGGGCGAACGCGAAGTCACGATCGCGGGCGACCCCGATCACCCCGCCAACTTCGGCAGGCTTTGCTCCAAGGGCACCCATCTCGGCGAAACCGTCGGCCTCGAAGGCCGCCTTCTGCACCCGATGATCGGCAAGCACCGCGCGAGCTGGGACAAGGCGCTCGATCTCGTCGCGAGGCGCTTTCGAGACACCATCGCGCGCCATGGGCCGGACAGCGTCGCGTTCTACGTTTCGGGGCAATTGCTGACAGAGGACTACTACGTCGCCAACAAATTGATGAAAGGCTTCATCGGCTCGGCCAACATCGACACCAATTCGCGGCTGTGCATGGCCAGCGCGGTCGCCGGGCACATCCGCGCGTTTGGCGAAGACATCGTACCCGCCAGCTACGCCGATCTCGATGTAGCCGATCTTGTCGTGCTGGTCGGATCGAACACCGCGTGGTGCCATCCGATCGTGTGGCAGCGGATCGAGGCGGCGCGAGCGGCGCGCGGCACCAGGCTGGTGGTGATCGACCCGCGCCGGACCGAGACCGCCGACGGCGCCGACCTCCACCTGCCGATCCGCCCCGGCAGCGACGTCGCGCTGATGAACGGGCTGCTCGCGTGGTGCCGCGATGATGGCGCGGTCGACGAGGCCTATCTCGCCGCGCACGTCGCCGAGCCGGCTGGCTTCTGGGGGGCGCTGGAGGATGGCACCGACTTGTGGTCGACCGCCCGCGCCTGCGACGTGCCGCAGGCCGACCTCAAGCGCTTCTTCGAGCTGTTCGCCGCGACCCCGCGCACGGTCACGCTGTTCAGCCAGGGGATCAACCAGTCGCTCGCAGGGACCGACCAGGTCAACGCGATCCTCAACTTGCATCTAGCCACCGGGCGGATCGGCAAACCCGGCGCCGCGCCGTTCTCGATCACCGGCCAGCCCAACGCGATGGGCGGGCGCGAAGTCGGCGGACTTGCCACCGCGCTGGCCGCGCACATGAACTTTGCGCCCGGGAACGTCGCGACGGTCGGCAAGTTCTGGGCCGCGCCGAACATGGCCACCAAGCCGGGGCTCAAGGCGGTCGATCTGTTCCGCGAACTCGGCCAGGGGCGGATCAAGGCGCTGTGGGTGATGGCGACCAACCCTGCGGTGTCGATGCCCGATGCCGGCCGGGTGCGCGAAGCGCTCGCCGCGTGCCCGTTCGTGGTGGTCTCCGACGTGATCGCCGAGACCGACACCTCGCAATTCGCGCACGTCCGCCTGCCCGCCGCCGCGTGGGGCGAGAAGGACGGCATGGTAACCAATTCCGAACGCATGGTCAGCCGCCAGCGGCCGTTCATGGCGTTGCCCGGCGAAGCCAAACCCGACTGGTGGATCGTCACCGAAGTGGCGCGGCGGATGGGCTGGAAAACCGCCTTCGCCTACGATCGCCCGGCCGACATCTGGCGCGAGCATTGCCGGCTTTCGACTTACGAGAACGATGGCGCGCGCGTGTTCGCGCTGCCCGGCCAGTCGGCGCGGGGCAACGCGGAGTATGAGGCAATGGTGCCGTTCCGCTGGGGCGGCGAGGCGTTTGCCGATGGCCGCTTCTCCACCCCCGATGGCCGCGCGCGGCTGGTCGGCGTAAAGCAGCGCGCGGCCGAAGCAGTGCTCCCGCGCTGGCCGATGACGCTCAACACCGGGCGCTATCGCGATCACTGGCATACCATGACCCGCACCGGGCTGTCGCCCAAGCTCGCCCGCCATCGCGACGAACCGCGGGTCGAGGTGCATCCCGCCGACGTCGCCGGACTGGGGCTCGAAGCGGGCGGGCTGGCCCGGCTGACCACGCCGCAGGGGACAAGCCTCTACCGCGTCGAGTCGAGCGATGGCCAGCGCCGCGGCGAGGCATTCGTGCCGATCCACTGGACCGACCGCAACGCCAGCGGCGGACGCACCGGAGCCTTGCCGCGCCCGCTGGCCGATCCGGTCTCGGGCCAGCCGGGGTTCAAGTCCACGCCCGTTCGGATCGAGCCGGTTGCGGCCGAATGGCGCGGGTTCCTGATCGTCAACCGCGACCTCGAACGCGTGCCCGACTGCCTGTGGGCGACGCGGATCGCGACGCGCGGCGGCACGCTGTGGGAACTCGCTGGCGACGGCAATCCCCGCGCGCTCGAAACGCTGCTGCCGCGCGGCGAGGCGATCGAAAGCGAAAACCGCGCGCGCGGCTCGCGCCGGGTCGCGGTAATGCACGATGGTCGGCTTGCTGCGGTGCTGATGGTCACGCGCAGGGATGAGCTGCCCTCGCGCGACTATCTGCTGGCGATGCTCGGCGACACGCCGAGCGCGCCCTCGGTGCTCGCCGGGAGGGCGCCGGGACTCGTCGCGGACCGCGGGCCGATCGTCTGCGCTTGCTTCGGCATCGGCCTAAAGACGATCCTTGCAGCGATCGCCGACCGGCAACTCGCCGACGTTGCCTCTATCGGCGAGGCGTTGAGGGCGGGGACCAACTGCGGCTCGTGCCGGCCCGCCCTCGCCCGGCTGCTCGCCCCGGCCAAGGAGATCGCGCATGTCTGAAACCGATTTTCCCGCAGGCTCGGTGTGGCTGGTCGGCGCGGGCCCGGGCGATCCGGAACTGCTGACCCGCAAGGCGGAGCGGCTGTTGCGCTCTGCCGACATCGTCTTCCACGACGCGCTGGTCGGTCCCGAGATCCTCGCGCTTGCCGCGAGGTGCGCCCGACTGATCAGCGTTGGCAAACGCTCGGGGCGACACTCGATGGACCAGCAAACCATCAATCGTCGTCTGGTCGAGGCGGCGGCGGCGGGGCACCGGGTGGTGCGTCTCAAGGGCGGCGATCCTTCGATCTTCGGCCGCTCGGCCGAGGAGGTGGCGGCGCTTAGCGAGATGGGCATTATGGTGCGCATCTGCGCCGGGGTGACTGCCGCCAGCGCAGCGGCGGCCTCGGCTTCGCTGTCGCTGACCCTCAGGGACGAGGTCCGCTCGCTGACGATCCTGACCGCGCATGCTAGCGCGGGTAAGCCGCTTCACCTTGACTGGCAGGCGCTCGCGCGCAAGCAGAGCGGTCTCGCCATCTACATGGGCCGCAACGCCGCTCCCGAGCTGGCGCGCAACCTGATCGCGGCGGGCCTTTCACCCGAGACCCCGGTGCTAATTGCGGTCAGCGCGTCGCTACCAGCCGAACGCCTGATCCACGGCAGGCTCGCGTCGATGGCCTTCCTTGTGAAGTCGATTGGTTTGGACGATCCGACGCTGTTGCTCATCGGCGCTATGGCAGGTCGAAACACCTCCCCCGCCACGCAAGTTGCAAGTCCCATGAAGACTGCCACCGGTATAAGCGGGCGCCATGAGGGCCAGGAGGGACGGGCCGAATGAAGGGCCGCTTATCGCTCTTCGGGGCCTAAAAGGAGACTGTCGGCAACGTCCAACGAGTCTGCCGCTAGCTCTTTCTTGTCACCGTCCCGCTTCCGCGCATCAGGCGCCACACCGCGAAGGCCAGCACCGCTGTCCCGGCGAGCAGCGCCAGCCACAGGACCAGCTGACGGCTGGATCGTGCTGCTTGGCCTACCGCCGGATCGACATCAATGGGGCCTCGTGCCGTGCCCGGATCAACCGATGCGGTCGGCAGCGACACCGCCTTTTCGGCACTGCCCGCAACATCTTGAACTGAAAGACGTTGATTCTGGGCCAGCGGATTGCCAGCTGCAAGCCGGTACGGTGCCTGCCCGTTGAACACCGCCAGCAAGGTCAACGGTTCGACCACCAGGTCGAGCCGGGGCGCGCCGGAAAAGCCCGCGGTGCGCGAATCCGCTACCAGTTTATAGGAATCGAACTTTGTGCCGGAGAGCTCGAGCTCGACCGGCTTGCCATCCTGACGCAACACGCCCTCAGCCAGCACCGACCATGGCCGGTCCGGTCCGTCGCGGCCGTAGAGCGTGACCGGCACCGGCCCGTCGGGTCCGGTTTCGGTGACGCGGATTGCCGCTAGCCGCGTGGAAAAGCGCACCGCGAACGCCAACTCGTGCGGGCTGGGCAGGGCCGCACCCTTGGTCGGCAGGGCGATCCGCGGTTGCACCCGGACGGTGGGCATGGCCACGGCCGCGCCTGTTACCTCCACCCCCGGCGTCGAGGACCAACTGAGCTTGAGATAGCGGCCGCGCAGGTCGGCGCCGTGCAGCGCGAAGCGGCTGTTCGCCAGCACGTCAGGCAAATCAGGATCGTCGGCGGTGCGATAGAGAACCTTTTCACCAAGCTGGTCCCACTCCTTCAGGTCGGAACTCACTTCGATCGCGACCGTCGCCGCGACGTACTTGGGCAAGGTGGCGCGGATGAAGATCGCATCGACCGGACGGTCGATCGACCGCGTATCGAGCAGGACCGCCTCGCTCGGCGCGGTGGATACCCCGCCCGCTTCGACTCCCACCGCCTGACCGCCCTGTTCGATCCGCACAGACACCTGGTTGCCGCCCAAGTTCGCCTCTGCGGCCTTGATCGGCGTGGCGACGATCTCAAGGAACGATGGCGCGGATTCCGCACCTGTGAGTTCGCCCTCCAGCGCGATCGCCATGCTGCGCCCGCGATGGTCGAACACCCGCATATCGCCCCAACTGGCGCCGCGCAGGGCGACCAGGGCGGCGGGTGGCAGCGCGATCCGTTGCGCGCCGCCGTCTGGGGCCGGCGTCACCGCCAGCTGGACGGCATAGGCCTCGGGCACGTCGGCGCCGGCCGACGGCTTGCTGGTGCAGGCGGCGGCGAGCAGCGCGGCGAGGACGAGGAGGCGCTTCATGCCGGTTTCTCCTGTGCCTCGCGCGACGAAGGTTCTTCGGCCCTGCGCGGGGGAAGAGGCACGAAATAGCCGATCACCAGCATGAGCACTCCGACCCCGATGAACGTGACGATGCGCTGCCAGCCTTCGGCGCTCGACATATCGACGAACAGCAGCTTGAGCACCACCAGCCCGAGCAAACCGGCCCCCGCGATCCACACCGCGCGCAGCGCCTTGCGCGCGGCAAGCAGCATCAGGCCCATCGCCAGCAATGTCCAGATGATCGCCAGCCCCGTCTGCACCACCGGGCTCGCGCCGAGCGAGGCGGGCTCGTAGGCGACGTCGAGCCAGTGGTGCGCGGTGCGCAGCCACGCGCCGTTGACTGCGGCGAACGCGAGCGCAGCGAGCGCGACCATGCCCTCGTTCCCGGCGATCATCCGGGCTAGCGGCGGCGGCTCGTCTGCCGCGGCCAGCATCCGCCGCCACAGCAGCAGCACCGCGAGCGTCAGCAGCACTGCGAGATCGACCGGGTTCAGCAGCGGCACGTAGGGCAGCGGATCGGTCACCCCGGAAGCGATCAGCGCGGTGGCGAAGGCTCCGCCATAGACCAGCACGGCGAGCGGCAGGGCAGCGGTCCACCAGTAGGCGCGGTGGTGCGGGGCGAGCGGCCAGCCCAGCGCCTGAACCCCCGTGGCCGCGCGCCCGGCCCAGCGGGTGAGCAACGCGAGCACCGCGGTCGCGGCGACGAGGAACACCACTCCGGCCCACGAAGTGTCCCAAAGTTCCGCACGGTCGACACCGAACTGGAGGCAATCGGCAAGCATCGCGGTGAGCAGCCAGACCCCGCCAAAATGGGCGATGGTCCGCCAGTTCCGCGCTCGATCTCCTGCTGGACCGGCTTCGCTCCGCCACAGAATGTCGAAGTGGATGGCGAGCGCGGCCACCCACAATACCGCGTCGGGCAGGAACAAGACGTGGCGGCCGTTCGCCAGCTGCACCACCAGCGCAACCGCCAGCATGGGCAGGCTCGCCCGCCCCGGCCAGCGCGCCACCGCCCAGTCTTTCGCCGCGCCAAAGCGGTCGAACAGCCACATCAGCACCAGCACGCCAAGCGCGATGGTCAGGGGTTGCAGGTCGAAGGCGAGCACCGGCGCGGCGAATTCCGTTGTGATCGCGGGCGGGTGTTGCCGGGTCAGTTCGAGCCCCAGCGCGAGGCAGGCGAAGCCGAAGCCGGCGAAGAACACCGGCTTGGCGAGGGCGGACTCGAAGGGCTCCCACTTCCTGGCGAGACTCGAGCCGCTGTGCGCCAGGGGCGCGCCGCGCAGCCACCACGACACCAGCAGCAAGGGGAGGGCGATCATCAGCGCGCGGACGAACCCGGTGTTGGCCAGCGGGATGGCTGAAATATTCTCGCGCAACGTCGATAGCAGGATCAGCGCCGCCAGCGCGATCAGCCCCAGCCCGAACACGCGCGGCATCCACCGCGCCTGCCGCGCCCCGATCCAGAACGCTCCCGCACCTTCGAGCACCCAGGCGGCCGAGGTCCACCTGACCTCGAGCGCCAGCGGTATCGCAAGAGTGACGAAGCCGACTCCGATCGCGATCAGGCACTCACTCAGCAGGCGCATCTCGTCACGGCGCTTAAGCAAGGTGAACGCCGCCAGCGCGACATAGACCGCGCCGAACGCCAGCGCCGAGAACGCCGCGCCGAAGTTCATGTCCCGCACCAGCCCGGCCTGCAGTCCGAACCCCGCCACCGCCGGGCCGAACAGCAGCGTCGCATCCGCGGCGTTGCCGAGCTTGCCGGGCGTGTTGTGGGCATAGAGCAAAGCGGTGGCGAGGTAGATCAGCACCGATGCGGCGAGGAACACCTGACACAGCAGGTAATGCCGCGGATCGTAGCTGGCGAGGCCCCAAAAGGTGGCCATGCCGAATGTCGCGAAGAACCCCAGCAGGTTGAGCGGGCGCCACGAACGTCGCCCCGCGATGACCAGGATCGCGACGTTGAGGATGGTGAAGTAGGCGAACAGCGGCAGCGGGGTCGGGCTTTGGCCGCCGAGCAGGATCGGCACCGCGAAGCCTCCGGCGAACGATCCGAGCGCGAGGCCGCGCGAGTTCTGAAGCAGCGCCAGCGCTACGCCCAGCGCGCAGAACACCGCCATCAACCCGAACGCGGCGAGCGGCGGCATGAGGCCGAACACGCGGGCCGAGGCGAATACGGTGAGATAGAGCACCGCCACTCCGGCGCCCTGCAACGAACGACCGAATTGCGGCTTCTTCTCGCGCCGGTTGAACCCGACCCCAAGCAGCGCCGCACCGGCCGCCGCGACCAGCGCCAGCCGTATCTCGATCGGGAACAGCCCGGCATCGACCGCCAGTTTGGCGAGGAAGCTGAGGCCGACAAACAGGATCACCAGCCCGACGCGGACGATGGTGTTGCCGCCCAGGAACCAGTCGCGCACCGCGGCAAACCCCTGCTCGGCCAGCGTCGGTCCGCGCGGAGCTTCGGACTCCGGCTCGCGGGAGATCGGCGGTGCAACCGGCCGCGAAGCAAGCGGCTGGGACGGCAGCAGAGCTTCAGCAGCAGAAGCAGGCGCGGGCGCACGCGATGGCTGCGCGGTTGCAGCGATCGGCTGCGGCGGCGGCACCGGAGCTATCCCGGTCCCGGCCAGTCGCTCGTCGACCCGTCTCGCGATCGCCGCGTGCATCTCTTCGTTGAGTTCGGAAACCGCCTCGCGGACCATGGCCGTCGCCCGGTTCTTCACCTCGTTGCCCAGCCAGACCCCGGCTACCAGCCCAGCCAGCGCACCCGCGATCAGACCCGCGGGGGAAAAATCGGGCACGACCATCCAACCGATCAGCGCACCCCAGACCGCTCCCCACAACTTCATGCCGACTGTCCCTTCCCCCCGGCGCGAACGCCAACGGCATTTAGCCATGGATTTGCCGGGGCGTCACCCATCGCGGACCTTGCGGCTATCGCCGGGCATGTGCAGCTGCTCGCGCGGTTGACTCGACGGGCGAAGCAATCCCGGTTGCTAGCGGGAAGGGACGCAAGCTGAGCCAGCCCGCTGACATGGCCGCTTTACGGATATACGGCATTACGGGGGTACGTCCGGAATGAAGGCGCACTGCGGACGCTGTCGGCTCTCAAACGAGCGCTCACTTTCCCACCCGCGGAAGCATGACCGGGCGCGGCTGCTGACGCGGTGAGGGGAGCGAAGGAACCCGGCCATTCGGGCAATTCCTCGACACTGCAATATCATAACCAAAATCAAAATGGCGCCAGCGGGTGCTCCGCGTGGGACCCGCACAAGCGCGGAGAGGAGAGGAGGGGGAGGGTTTGGGTGATCAATCGGAATTGATGGAGATCCCCATGCACCAAGATTCTCTCGCGATGGCCGCGATCACGCTGGAACCCGCTCTTGAGACGATTACGTCGCGAGCAGCCTTACTGAACCACCTGAAGATTACCTCGAACACGTCGAACGGCGCCGACGTCCCGATACGCGCCGCCTTCGAAATGCTGGAATGTGCAGTGGCACTCCGGTTGCAGCGAAAAGACATCCCTGGCCCGCCATGCCTTGAAGCTTTGCTGACCTTGTGCAGCTCGCTCCCCACGCACACCGTCCGCAGCGAACTGCAGGTGTCGCGGCAACAATTCTCGACCCCCGCGCCGCTGGCGTTGTTCGCCCAGCTGCGAGCCCAGATCGGCGCCGATGACGTTGTGCTTGAACCCAGCGCCGGGACTGGCCTGCTCGCGACCGAAGCGGTGCGGACCGGAGCGATCTTGTTCCTGAACGAACTCGAGCCAGGACGCCGCGACCGCCTCGCGGCCCTGCACCCGAACGCAACGGTCTCAGGCCATGACGGCGCCCAGATCGACCGGCTGTGGACGGGCCGGCTGCCAACCATCGTCGTGATGAATCCGCCGTTCTCACGCGACGCCGACGGCTACGAAGACAGCTACACCGCCTTGCGGCACCTGAAGGCGGCATTGCGGATGCTGGTTGCGGGGGGGCGCCTGGTTGCGATCCTGCCCGACTGGATCGACCGCGATGGCAAAAACGCCGCGTCGCTGGCGGCGGTGATGCACGGATCCTCGATCGTCGAACGGTTCGCGCTTGGCCAGGGATGCTTCGCCAAACACGGCACCGGCGTTGCCACGATCATGCTCGTGATCGACAAGGCACCGGGTCTGGCGTGCGCGCATAATGTCCAGATCGACGCCCTTGCCTCGCTGCTCGATCAGCCAACCCCACCGGCGCGCCAGGACTTGGCCAACGGCGACCTTGCCGGTCCGAGGTCGAAGGCGGTGTTTTCCGGTTTCGGCCGCAAAGCCGGTGGGCCACCGCGGCCGCAACCCAGCGGCCCAACGCGCTCGATCGCGGTTGCCGAAGTCGCCTACGAGGCGCTGGACATCCCCGCGGCGCTCGGCGAGCAAGTCGGCGAATACCTGCCCTATCGTCCGAGCCGGCTGATCTTCAACGACGCCGGCGAGCACCCGACAGCGCTGGTCGAGAGTATTGCCATGGGATCGGTCGCGGCGCCGCGGCCAACCTATCACCCGCTGTTGCCCCGCTTCGCGGTCGAAAACCGGGTGTTGTCGGCAGCCCAGCTCGAAACCGTGGTCTATGCGGGCCAGTCGCACAACGAATGGATCGCCAGCGCCGCTCCCAAAGACCCCGACGGCAACGGCGGCATCCAGCAGGTGCGCAAGGGCTATTTCCTGGGCGATGGCACGGGCGCGGGGAAGGGCAGGCAGATCGCGGCGGTGGTCCTCGACAACTGGCTGCGCGGCCGGCGCAAGCACGTCTGGATATCCAGGAATGCCACACTGCTCGAAGATGCCCGGCGCGACTGGACCGCGATCGGGGGCGTTGGAGCCGATATCCAGCCCTTGAGCAACTGGCCGCTGGGCCGCCCGATCGGGATGGGCGAGGGGGTGTTGTTCGTCCCTTACGCCACGCTGCGCTCGCAGCGCGAGACCGACAGCCGGCTTGGGCAGATCCTCGCCTGGGCGGGCGAGGACTTCGACGGCGTGATCGCGTTCGACGAAGCCCACGCCATGGGCGGCGTCGCCGGCGGCGAGACTTCCCGCGGCAAGGCAAAGGGTTCCGAACAAGGCATCGCCGGGGTGACGCTGCAGGACAAGCTGCCTGGCGCGCGCGTGCTTTACGCTTCGGCAACGGGCGCATCGAGCGTCACCAACCTGGCTTACGCGGTCAGGCTGGGATTGTGGGGTCCGGAAACCGATTTTCCGACCCGCGAACTTTTCATCAGCGAAATTGCTGTCGGCGGGATAGCTGCGATGGAAGTCGTCGCCCGCGATCTCAAATCCATGGGTCTCTATACCGCGCGTGCGCTGAGCTTTGGCGGGGTCGAATACGAGATGCTCGAGCACCCGCTCTCGGGTGACCAGATCGCGATCTATGACCGCTACGCCGAGGCCTGGAGCATCATTCACCAGAATATGGAAGCCGCGCTCGAAGCGACCAACGTCATCGATGCCGTCTCGGGCGATACGCTCAACGCGGGGGCGAAAGGCGCGGCGCGGTCGCGGTTCGAAAGCGTCAAGCAACGCTTCTTCCAGCAGCTGCTGATGTCGATGAAGCTGCCAAGCCTGTTCCCGGCTATGGCGGGCCATCTCGCCGACGAAATGGTGTGCGTCATCCAGCTGGTGTCCACCGGCGAGGCCATGCTCGATCGCCGCCTGGCCGACCGCGACGAGGACGACGGCGACGATGATATCGATTTAAGTCCGCGCGAGTATCTGTTCGACTATTTGCTGCGCGCGTTCCCGACCCGCCAAATGGAAACCTACCGCGATCTTGAGGGCGAATTGCGCTCGCGGCCAATGGTCGATGATGACGGAAATCCGGTTCACTGCGGCGAAGCGCTCGAACGCCGCGATGGGTGCATCGAACAGCTCGGCGCCATGCCGCCGATCGCTTGCGCGCTCGATGCCATCATTGCCCGCTTTGGCGAAGAGGCGGTCGCCGAAATCACCGGCAGGAGTCGGCGTCTGTCGACTGCCGGCGACGGCGCCCAGCTGGTTCAGCGCCGCACACCGCGCTCGAACGCGGCCGAGACCGATGCCTTCATGGAAGGGCGCAAGCAGATCCTGATCTTCTCGGACGCCGGCGGCACCGGACGCAGCTATCACGCCAGTCTTGATGTCCCCAACCAGCGCCGACGCGTGCATTTCCTGCTTGAGCCAGGCTGGCGTGCTGATGGCGCGATCCAGGGGCTGGGTCGCACCCACCGAACCCATCAAGCCTGCGCCCCGCTGTTCAGGCCGGTCACGACCGATTGCCGGGGCGAACGACGGTTCATCTCGACGATCGCGAGACGCCTCGACAGCCTCGGCGCGCTGACCCGGGGACAACGCCAGACCGGGGGTCAAAACCTGTTCAACCCTGCCGACAATCTTGAAAGCGACTATGCCAAATCCGCGCTCCAAGCCTGGTTCCGGCTGCTTAGCCGCGGTAAGCTGGTCAGCATCGGCTTCGCCGACTTCCAGAAGCGCACCGGTCTCGAACTTGAAGGCGAGGGCGGCGAGTTGCGCGAGGAATTGCCGCCAATCCAGCGCTGGCTCAACCGCATCCTGGCGCTGCCGATCGGCATTCAGAACGCGGTGTTCGACGAGTTTCTCGGCCTCGTCGAAGCACGCGTCGCCAAGGCGCGGGACGCGGGAACCCTCGATCTCGGTGTCGAAACCATAGCTGTCGAAACGCTCGAGATCGTTTCGGAAAAGCTGCTGCGCACCGACAAGAGCGGCGCAACCACCCGGCTGCTCGAAGTTGCCATCACCCGCAAGCGGCGCGTGCGCACCCTCGACGAAATCGATGCCCGCCGGGCTTGGGATTTGGGCGCACAACCCATGCGCAACACCAAGTCGGGACTGGTGGCGCTCAGGGTCCGGCAGCGCAGCTCGCTGCTCGACGATGGAACCTCGGTCAGGCGTTTTGCCCTGATCCGCCCGGCGCGGATCGACCACATCGACGAGGCGGCGCTTGCGGAGAGCAACTGGGGCAAGATCGGCGATGCCGCGTTTGCAACCGAGTGGAAGCGCGAGGCCCGCGAAACGGCAACCAGGCTGGAGGAGGACATCCTGTTCATCGCCACCGGGCTGCTGCTTCCGGTATGGCGCAAGATTCCCGCCAGGATGCTTTCGGTGGTGAGGATCGCCTCGGCCGATGGCCGGGCAATTCTCGGCCGTGTGGTCGATGCCGGCGATTTGGGAGCGATCTGCGAAGGACTCGGGATCGATGTGCCCAAACTGATGCCGCAGGCCATCGTCGCAGCGGCCAAGGGCGGGGCGCGCGTTCCCGTGAACGGCCTCGATGCGCTGGTGCTCAAATCCTCGCGGGTCGCGGGTGCCCAGCGCCTCGAGCTAGTCGGCGCGCCAGCGGAACGATTGTCCTGGTACAAGCAGCATGGCTGCTACACCGAGATCATCGCCTATCGGACGCGACTTTTCGTACCCGAGGAACGCGCCGAGGCGCTGCTTGGAGCGATCGTCGCCATGATGGCGGGGCAATTGGCCGCAGCAGCCTAGCTTTGATCGCAATATCTATCGTTCGGGATCAATCGCATGCCGGGGGCTTGCGCCCGCTAGCTGTAGCCATGCTTCATGGCGAACGGCGAGAGGATGTTGAAGCGGAGCGCAGCCATGTCATTCAGCCAGGCCAAACGAAGGCGGGTGGCTCATACGGTGCGTGGCCGGCGGGCCTCGAGATCGATTGGACCGCTGCGAGATCGCTTCCGCCCGCGAAGCGTCTGTGGCATCGTTTTACACCGAGGAGGCGGGATATGGATGTGAACGACTTCGGGCCAGGTCCGCGGATCGTCGAAATCGCTTACGGCGAGGACAAGTTCGCGCTTCCCGCTCACCGTCTCGCGGCGGCAATTCAGGAAGAATCCCGGATTGCTCACCGACCTCAACCGCGGCGTCGCGACACCGGTCCGCCTTTCGTGGCGCGAACGATCACGACGATCCTGCTCGCGATGATCGTCGTGCTCCTTCTCCCCTGACCGCTCGCCCATTGGGGATTTGCATGGCGAGTCGCGCAAGCAGCTGCGCATCGCAATGTCGCCCGGTTCGAAACTGACAAGAGAGGCGGCGGAAGGCCTGTGCGAGCGCGAGCGAGCGAGCGCTCGAAAGACCCGTGAGGCTTCGATGTTCTGCGATGTCGCCCATCGCCTGGCCAGGGTCCTCAATCCGAGCGCGCTCCCCCCGAACGGCCGCTACCCGGGGCGTGGCCCACACTGACGCCGGAAAACGCGGGGACCATCCCCAGCTACGCCACGCTGCGGGACCCCCTCGAGGACTGAACGTCAATCGGTTAATAGCGGGGATCGCGTCGCCAGCCGGGCGGTAGCTTTCCCGCATCCAGCGTTAGCGTTCTAAGGAGCAACAAACGCACTGACCTGATGTTGCCACTTGAATTTCCCGCAATCCCATGCTACATGAATGCATCGTGGCATGATGTTTTGGAGGTGTACATGGCAACCGCTCTGCTCGATCCGGTAATCGATGCCCTTTCGGCGAAAGCATCGGCAGGGATCGATCCCAGGCGACTGGCCGACATGTTGCAAATGACGTTGATAGAGGTCGCGGACCTCGCGGGTGTCCATCGCACGACGCTTGCCCGCAACCCGGGCTCACCCGACGTACAGGCGCGACTCGGGCCGATCGCCACAATCCTTTCGCGTGCGACCGACATGGGCGGCGGCCTGCCGCGTGCCGTGATCTGGTTTCGTCATCAGCCGATTGCCGCTTTCGGCCAGAAGCGTGCCGTAGATCTGGTGCGCGGCGGCGAGGCCGAAGCGGTACTTGCCTGGCTCGATGCGCTCGAAGACGGCGCTTACGCCTGAGGCATGAAAGCAGCCTTCCCCTTTGCGGCGCGTACATTTCGTATCGTGCCGCCGCGCTGGGCGCATATGCCGCTTTCGGGAGAAGGGGCCCGGGAGCATGGCGGGCGGTTCAACCCGACCGGAATGTCTGCATTCTATTCCTCGCTCGACCCGCATACCGCCTATGCCGAGTACACCCAGGCGCTCTATGACCGCCCCGGCCTGTTGTGTTCGTTCGATGTTGAGGCCGCCAACGTCTTCGACCTTACCACGCCCGAAGGGCTTGTGTCCGCAGGCCTTAGCGAAGCCGATCTAACCGAACGCTGGATCGGGCGCGGCGACGCTGCGACCCAACAGGCGGCGCGTGATCTTTCGGCCGATGGACTCGATGGATTTCTGTACCGTTCGCTCCAGCACCCGAGCGGACGCAACCTGGTGCTCTGGCGCTGGGAGGGCACGGCGCACGTCCGCCTTGTCGACCGCATGGGCGAGGCCGTGACGCGGCCGATGAAATGATCGCTGGGCTTATCGGGCCGGTGCGCTGCCCGTTTCGACTTGAATGCAAGGCGCCGCCTGATACGATCGTCCTTGGAGAGGAAACGTCGATGCACCCGGATCAGACCGATCTTAGCGGACGTCGCATCTACGGCGCCTCCGTCCACCTCGACTTCTTTGCGCTGCGCTATGTCCTTGCCGCCATCGCCATTTCCGTTACGAGCTTTGTTGTGCCGACCATTGTTACCGTCGTAGCGGTATGCGCCTTCTCCGGTACGGCAATGTACAACCTGGCTGCGATGCGCCCACAGAACTACAAGCGACGCTGAACCGCCGTTCGCTCGTCAAGGCTCAGTGCCACCCTTGACGGATCGGGGCCTGGCGCCGCCGTCGGCCTTCCTCACAACGATACCCCATTTTCGGTGCGATCTGAGGATCCCATGCAGCGGCGCCGGGGCGCCGCAACGCTGGGAGAGGAGGGGGAAGGGCGGGGGGAGCCTGAAGGGTGACTACGCGTGTCGCCCGGCTCGGGAGACTTTCGCCATGAGCATCCAGATCATCCCCCTCAACAAACTCCGCCTTTCGCCGCACAATGTCCGCAAGACCGGCGCCGAAGACAACCTTGACGAACTCGTCGCCAACATCGAGGCGAACGGCGTCCTCCAGAACCTCATCGGCGGCGCCGCCAGGAAGCGCGGGTTTTTTGACATCTTCGCCGGGGGTCGCCGCCTTCGCGCACTCAACCGGCTTGCCGCATCGGGCAAGATTGCTGCGGATTTCGGTGTCCCGGTGAAAGTGCTCGAGCAGAGTACCCAGGATATCGCCGAGACCAGTCTTGCGGAAAATTTCATCCGCTTGGGAATGACCCCGACCGACGAATGCAAGGCCTTCCTGCACTTTCTGGGAAGCGACGGTGATATCGATGCCGTGGCCAAGCGCTTTGGCCAGACCCGCCGCTTCGTCGAAGGCCGGCTGCGCCTCGCAACGCTGGCGCCGCCCGTGTTCGACGCGCTCGCCGCCGGCGCCATGACGATGGATATCGCCAAGGCTTACGCCGCAACCCCTGACCAGGCCAAGCAGCTCGCGGTCTTCGAAGAGGTCAAGAACAGCTGGCTCGCGACCAATGCGCACGAGATCAAGAAGCGGATTCTCGGGCAGTCGATCCCGGCATCGCATCCGGTCGCGCTGCTGGTTGGCGAGGAGCGCTATGCCGCGGCCGGCGGGCGCATCGAACGCGACCTCTACACCGCAGCCGAAAGCGCCGAATGGCTCGACGGGGCTCTGGCACAGTCGCTGGCTGCAACCCTGATGCAGGACGCCGCCGCACGACTGGCCGAAGAGACCGGGGTCGGCACGATCGTGCCGCTGCTCGCCAAGGGCTCGACCTGGACCGACCGCGAGGATCTGACGCAGGCGCGGCTCGAGCGAGAGCCGGTGAGCGAAGCCGACCAGGCCCGCATCGATGAGATCGAGGGGGAGATCGAAATCATCGAAAACCGCTTCGAGTCCGAAGATATGGACGACGAGGAGGGCGAAGCCCTTAACGCCAGGATCGAGGCGCTTGGCGAGGAACGCTCCAGGCTCCACGACACGCCGGTCACGATCGATGCCGACCGCAAGGCCACGCTCACGCAGTTCGTCGTGATCGGGGCCGATGGCACCCCGACGGTCGAGCCCGGCTATTGGGAGGAACCGCGACGTTCGCGCGGCGACAGCGGCGAGGGCGCCAGCCCCTATATCGATCCGAAGAAAGTCGAGGCCAAAGCCCAGGGGCTGACCGGTGTCCTTGCCGACGAACTGTCGATGGCCCGCCGCGATGTGCTGGCGCTCCATATCGCCAGCGACCCGGGGATGGCGCTCGATCTCGCGATCTTCACCCTCGCGGAGAAGGCCATGGGCCACTATGGTGACGTCGGGACATCGCTCGCGGTGAACCGGCGCAATGACCCGCTGGCGAAGAACGGCTTGCCCGACAGTCCGGCGGGCGGCGCGCTTGCCGAAATCCGCAAGAACCTCGACACCACCTGGTCGGAACACAGCACGGTCGCGTCGCGCTTCGATGCATTTCGCCTGCTCGACGACGACTGCCGCGCAAACTGGCTTGCGGTCTGCATGGCCAGCTCGATCGAGGCTTCGCTGGGCGGCCACGGCATCGGGCGGCACAACCCGTTCCACGACCATCTCGGGCATCTGCTCGAAATCGATGTCGCGTCGTGGTGGCGACCAAGCGCGGGCGGCTATTTCGCGCGCGTGCGCAAAGCCGGGATGCAGCGCACCCTCGACGCGATCGGCGGTCCGGTCCTGGCAGCGCGCTACGCCAGCTCCAAGTCGGCTGAAATGGCCGATGCCTGCGAAAAACTGTGCGGCGGCAGCGCGATCACCGAACCCGAGATTCGCGACGCGGGCCTCGCCTGGGTGCCAAGCGCGATGCGGTTCGACGCGGGTGGCGCGGCCGAACCCGCCAAAGATGCCGAAACAGCCGACGATGGGGGAGCCGGACCTGGCGAGATCATCGCGGATGACGATGAAGCCGACATCGCGGGCGAGGACGACGGTGAAGCCGGCGTTGCCGCAACCGAGCAGCCTGAACCCCTGAACGCCGCCGCCTGAAACCCCGGCCCGAAACGAACCCCCGCTGACCATGCGTCAGCGGGGGCTTTCGCGCGCGCCTTTTCCACGGAGCAAGTCCGATGAAATCCGACATCGCCGCCTCGATTACCGCCACCATCCTCGAAAAGCTCGAAGCCGGAACCAAGCCCTGGGTGCAACCCTGGCGGGGAACGCCGATCTCGCGCCCGCTGCGCCACTGCGGTTCGGCATACCGCGGGATCAACACCGTCATGCTGTGGATCGCGGCGCAGGCCGCCGACTACAGCTCACCCTACTGGATGACCTATCGGCAAGCCGAAGTGCTCAAGGGCCAGGTCCGCAAGGGCGAGAAAGCCTCCTACGCGGTGCTCTACAAGACGATTCCGGCACGGGACACGCGCGAGGGTGACGGCTCGCTTGCCAGCGAGGGCGAAGACAGCCGGACGCGGCGCCTGCTGCGCAGTTTCGCGGTCTTCAACGCCGACCAGATCGACGGGCTTCCCGCACGCTATTTTCCCAGAGCAAACGATATCGTGGCAATTCCCGAGATTCACCGCCCGCAGCTCGAGGCGTTCTTCGAGCGGGTGCCAGCGCTGGTCCGGCACAACGGCACCCAGGCCTATTACAACCACACGCGCGACGAGATCGTGCTTCCGCCGGTCGAGCGGTTTTCCAGCTACGACGGATATTTCGCAACCAGGGGTCACGAAACTGCCCATTGGAGCGGCCATAAAAATCGACTCAATCGCCAATTCGGCACGCGCTTTGGCGACCAGGCTTACGCTTTCGAGGAGCTGGTCGCGGACATAGCCAGCGCGATCCTGGGGGCGTCGCTCGGCCTGCCCGAAGCCCAGCTCGACAATCACGCCGCTTACGTTGCGCATTGGGTCAAGGTGCTCAAGAGCGACAAGAACGCGATCCTCACGGCCGCATCGAAGGCCGACGAGGCGGTCGATTATATCGTCGGGTTTGGCCAGGCGGCCGCAACCCGGATGGTCGAGCACGATCGTCCGCTGCTCGTTGCCGCCTGAGCGCCGCTCTCCCAATTCCGATCATTCAGGAGGCCCATAATGGCCAATTATTACACCCATCTGGCGTTCGAGATCCCGGCTACCAGTGACGATGCCGAGCGCTTCAATGAAGCCATCGCAGCTGCCACCGTTGCCGGTAACAGCGGTGCCGACGACAACGACGCGATGGAAGGGATCGGCTGCCGGTTCGATCAGGACAGCGGCACACTCGCGATCTTCGACAGTGACGGTGCTCCCAACCTGTGGGCGCTGGCCACGTCCCTCCAGCGGCTGTTTCCCGAAAAGCTGCCGCTCGGGTTCGTCTATTCGTGCAGTTGCGACAAACCCAGATCGGACGGGTTCGGTGGCGGACTGTTCGCGGTGGGATCGGAAAACATCGTGCAATGCGATCTTAGTGAATTGCTCGCCGAGGAAATCGCCGATCTGACGGAGAACCCCGATGTCGGCTGAACCACTTCCCCCGCGCCATGTCGCAACGCTGGAGAACGCCTACCGGGTCGCGCACAAGATCGCCGAGGCGACCGATCAGGACATGCAGGTCGCGGCGACCGGCGAGCCGGAGCGTCCGTTCGTGGCCGAGCCCGCGAACGACCGCACCCCAGGAGTCGTTGCCCGCATCGTTTCGCGATGACTGGCAGATGAGAGCGGACGCTTTCGAGAGCTATCGCCCGCTCACTCTCCCCGGCCAAGCTCGGCCTGGTCGGCTGCTCGTGACCCACACCCACCCACCAAGGAGATTGACCATGGCCGACCGCGTTTCCGCACAGATCACCATCGGCGGTTCTCTTCCCGCAAGTGCGATCCCGGCGCTGATCGCAGCCATCCAGGATGAAGGCCTATCGACCGAATATGACGGTGAACCGCTCGAGCCTGGCGAGCTGGTCAGCGGCTACCCGCTGACCTTGTGCGCCCACGAGGTTGCCTGGGGCACGTTCCGCATCCTCGAGGCGTTCTGCCGAACCCACCGCCTCGCCTATAGCCGCTGGTTCGGCGCCTGCTCGGGGGCGTGGGGCAGTGGCCGCAGCATCTATCGCGGCGCGCTGGAACTCCGCGAAGGCGAGGAAGGCGTCGACGACTATGACGCCAGCGACGACGACCAGACGCTGATGGGCGAACAGCTCGCCCGGCATCTTGGCTCATACGAGGCGATCGTCGCTCATTTCGAGCGGGCCAGCTTCGCTGTTCCCCCGCTCGAGATCACCGATCCTACAGACTGTGCGCGAACGGACGCCACTGCCGTCCCAGCGTGAAGTCGGCCGAGAACACCCCAAGCGGACCATCGACCTCATCGGTGACATAGGGATCCTGGGCGACGGCGACGCCGGTTCCGGCGACCGCGGCCTCACGGGCCAAGGCGCAGCGGCGTTCGAGCATCTCGACGAGACGGCCAAGATCGACCGCGGTGCCGAGCGGATCGCGGCCCGCGAGGATGTACCACAAGCAGCGCTGATAATCGTTGCCGCGTCCGCCCAGGATTGTGGCGAGAGCGGGTTTGGCTTGGGCAAATCCCGCCATCAGGCCGTTGACCGCCTCGGACAGCTCGGAGGCACCGGAGAAGGCATCTTCGGGATCGACCCCGACCGAAGCTCCGGCGAGCGCCCGCAGCGTCCAGTGCTCGTCGAAACAGTCGCGGATTTCGGCAAGACCCAGATCGAGATCGAGGTCGCGCGTCCAGTTGGCAATGCCGGTCATCAGTAATCCTTCCGATGAAGGACATAGTGTGAACATCGGGCGCGCGTCAATGCTGGCACAGGCGACTGAAGCGTGCCGAGCACGGTCGAAGCATACCCGGACATCAACCCTGACGCCCCTGTAATCCAGGCCGCGTCCAACAAGGAGACGAGCCATGGGATGGCTTTACATGAACGACCTGGGCGGGTTTTCCAGCCCCAAGGCCTATCTCGAAGATCAGTTTACCTACGAGACCGACACCAAGACGAGCCGCATCCTGCGCTCTGCCCTGGTTGGAATGCGAACCTGGTACGGCGCCTGCGAGCAGATCGACAAGACCACCGGCGCACGCGACGTCTTCGCGATCGTCTGCTTGGTCCACTACAACCCGCGCAGCAAGGACGGCCACGCATTCGGATACAAGGACATGACCGAACATATGGACCCCTGCGAGGCGAGCTGTCCGGCGGCGATCCTCGATTTGCTGACTCCAACCGACGATGAACATGCGCTCGATTGGCGCGAGCGCTGCCGCAAGGCGATCGAGCAGTCGCGCCGCGCTGTACTGCGCGACGGTGACCTGATCGTGTTCGCGCAGGAAATCACCTTTACCGACGGTCAAAAAAGCCGCCGCTTCCGCGTGGCCAAACGCGGGCGCCGAATGGTGTTCCAGATCCCCGGCCCCAATGGAGATCCGGGGCGCCAGCTTTACCAGATACGCAACTGGAAGACCGCCCGGTGGACAATTGTCCCAAAGATTGCTCATCCCCCGATCGCAGCTTAGCCTTGCAGCCCATGTGGCTGGTGACGAAAGGCGCGAAGAACGGGGCAGGGGGGACGGCCATCGAGCCGGCGCTCGCCGAAACCTTGCGGATCTGGTACAGCGGCGCGGGCGACCACCGCGACGAGGAAGCATCGCTACTTCTCGTTCGTCATGCGCGCCGCAACCACCTCTGGCTTGCCTGCGACTGCCAGAGCGATCAGGCAACGCCGATGCTGTCGCCCGCGCTGCTGAGCGAAGCCGACACCTACTATCTGCGCCGCCTGACAGGGCTGAAGCGCCCCGAACATCATCTCGGTTGTCCGTTCTTCAGGGAACAAGCCCTCGCTGGCGAGCGAACCGAGCGCACTTCGGCCCGCAATACCCCCGATGGTTTCTTCGCAGTGCTCAGGCCCGCACCGCTCGCCCTGGCGCAAGCACCCGACGATGAAGCGCGACCTCGCGACAGCGCCAGCCACGGCACCCCGCGGCTTGCCAAGCTGCTATGGCGATTGCTGGAGCTGAGCGGGCGCGCCGGCATTCCGGCTGTCGAAACCGACGAGCGCACGATTGCCGCCGAGTTTGCCGCAATCCGGGCGCTTGCCGAGCAGATTCCCGTGGCCCCCGGCATTCCGCTGGCCCGCGTTCTGTTCACCCATCCCCGCGACTGGACCTCGAAACGCGTGTTCGCGGTGCTGCGCGAGTTTTCGAAAAGCTGGCCCAAGGGCCACGAACCCCAAGCGTTCATGCTGATATTTGCAGACAAGGTTCACGAACACTCCATCGAAACCAGCGAAGGCCTGATCGATGTCGCAACCCGGGTGCGCCATCCCGAAACCCGCGATGCTCCCATCAGCGGGCCACATCTCACGCTGATCGCCATTGGCAATCATCCCGACGTGCGCGGCTATGCCGCGCAGCGAGCCTGGGCGCAGCCCGTGCACAACGGGCACCGGTTTATTCCCGTCGATAGCGACTTCGACCGCGAGATCATCGATGCGCTGATTGCAGCACGGCGCATTCTCGCGAGCGACAACATCGCGCTGAGCGCAAGCAAACCCCTGTTTGACTGCATAACTCCGAGCGGCGCGGTGCGCCCGCCATGGCTGGTTGCGCTCGGGCGTGGTGGAACCAGCATCACCGCCGTACTCGATCCCGAGGAAACGGTGACAGATGATTCCAAACGCTATCAAGCGCTAGCGTTCTGCGGACCCGTGATCGCGATCGACCCAGCCAACATCCACGAACTGACACTCAGGCTGCGCCGCCAAGTGCAGAACCACCAGGACCGCCCATGATGATGCGATGAGGTATTCCGCGCCCGGAAATTACGGCGCAGAGCTTGCGATCAGTTCGTGGCAGCTTTGCTACGGGACCGGGATCGGAGCCAGGCTTCGCGCTTTCGCTGGCGGGACAAATCTCGCTTCGCAACCAACGGTCTTTGTAGCGTCGATCAGTGATCCCGAAAGCTGCCGTTTGTTGAAGACCCGCTTCGCGGTCGCCGCGGTCGCCGCGGTCGCCGAGGTCGCCGACAAGTTCTGACAATTGGACCACAGCTCAAGTAGTTAGCAGATGCGATCAAACAAGGTCGGTTACACTGCAACCGGAACGATTGGCTTGATCGCGACGCGGTTGAGGACTTGGGTATAGACCTCGACATTCTCCTTCATTTCCAGCGTCACAACAATCGCGAAGTTGACGAGTTCGTCGAGGTCGTCCGCCTCACGCTGGATGTCTAGGTCTAAGAAGCCACCATCGGCGAGCGCCGCAGCCTTGTCGCCGTCCCAGTGCCGATGCACGACCGTCCCCTTGTGCGCCTGCTTGGTGTCGGGCTGTATGCTGCTCGCCGTCATGCCGGTCGTACCCAGCTGGCCCGGCTCGACGATCTTCATGCGGACTGCGCGATAGGCGACTGATCCCGGCCGCGGCGGTGAGAACCAGGCCATTGTCGCGCGGACGCCGTGCGGCTGTGCCTTGCCCGACATGGTTGCGGGCCAGGGTATTCGGAAGCGCTGTCCTCGGTCGGCCTGCAGCCTGCCGACGGCCCAGAGCGTCGCGCGATCGTCCGCGCAATTGATGATCAGTTCGGGATCGTAAGCGCCGAAGCCAAGATAGCGCCGAACATTGTCTTTCTGGCGATAATGATATTTGCCCTCTGGCGGTCCAAGTATCTCGAGCAGTAGGTCGCGGGCTTCGCCCCAGCGCGCGCCGTGCACGAGCAGTGCCTTGAGGAGCGCCGCGCGCTGAACACCCGGCAGTCCGCCGAAGTCGGGATAAGCGGCCTCGAGCGCCTCATGCGCGCGGGCTGCAACGCCCGTCGCGAGAGCCGCGGCGACGCTCGTTCCTACCGACCGGGCCACGACGTTGGCACCAATCGAAGTGGCAGACGGTGGCGCGGCGACACCTATCCCGCCGAACGATGCGGCGTTCGTGGTCAACGGGTGCAGCCGGTGGTCAGCACCCTGAGGCGCCAACCAGACATGATGCCTGCCGCCGGGCGCGAGGATCTCTGGCTTGGTCGCCCCGTCATGACCAGGGCCCAACGCGCTCGACACCGTGCACAGTCCGGTTCCCTCCCAGATATTAAAATAGGAGGCTGGAAGCGCTTGCGGATAGGTGAATTGGTCGGAATGCAGGGCGCCGACAGTGACGGCATTCATTGCCTCGGCAGGCGCCAAGATCCGCCGCGTAGCCATCTTGGCACCGCTTGCGCGCAGCGCGACTCGTATCTGCTCAGGTGCCGCTAGCGCCTCGAACTGACCCGAGGTCATCCCGGCGGTTTCGAGATAGTCGCTATGGTTTCCGGCGCTGATGATGAACAGGATGCCGTATTTGCTCGCGAGATAATCGACGACCCGCGCCCAGCCTGAGAGACGGCGGGCGAAAGGCTTGTTGGGGTCGCCGAGCGAGGCATTGACCACCAGCACATGCGGCGCGCTCGGCGCTGCACCTTCACGCATTCCGATGATCGCGCGCTCGAACATGTCGGCCGGAAGGAGATCCGGAAACCGTTCGGGATGCTCTGGGTCGGCGGTCGCATAGAGCATATTGACGAAATGGACCGGGCGCTCGAGCCGCCGGGCCCAGCCGCCGTTGAGATCCCCGTGGACGACGGCCGACGCCATAGCGGTGCCGTGCCGACGCGGTCCCACCGCAAGCGGCTCAAGCCCGAACGGATCGTCAACGCTGAGCGTCCCCGCCAGGCGCGGGTGTTGCGAGAGCGGGACCGCATCGAAGATCGCGGCGATCGGGTCGCCCTGCAGCTCGGGCGCGCCACCCGCGGGCGCATCGGGGACTTCCTCGCTCGGCATCAGCTGGAAGATGCTTTGCGGTCGGATCTGCAGAATCGCTTCCGAGCCCGCAAGGCTGACGGGATTGCGATCGACGATGTCGAGCAACGCAGAATGGGGGAGGTCGGAGAGCAGCGCGTGATAACCGGCGCCCACAATGCGCGTACTCGCGACGATCGCACCGCCCACAGCCTCGATCGCGGCTCTTGCGCTCTGTTCGGTCGCCTCTCCGTTCTGCCGGAAAACCAGTTCGATCTCGACGCGGATGGCGGCCTGGCCGCTCTCTGTCTCTTCGACCAGGACCTTAAGATCCTCGGGCGTGATGCGGTCCTGCGGTCCCCATGGACGGATGTCGCGCAGTTGCGTGAGGAGTGCTTTCCATGCGCTGTAGCCCGGCGGCACCGTCCCGTTTTGCTGCCATCCACGCCAAAGCGTTACGATGTTTCGTAACGCGCCTTCGCTGGGGACCATCAGATAGACCGCGGGATTCGTGTCGAGGTCGTCCTCATCCAGATCCTCCGCGCCGAGAAATTCCAGTCCCGGCACGAGCTGCACTGCCCGCGAGAATTGCAGGACCCCGCCGGTCAGCTCGAAGACGAGCAGCCGTTCTGGCGCAAGTGCATCGGGGTCGGCGCGCAGCTGGAGGACCGGAGTGTTAGCTGCGAGCTGTTGCGCGAGATGCGCCAACTTCTGGCCCGCAGGCGTTTCGGCTTGCTCGCCGGGCCCGAACTTACGGGGACGCGGTATCCCGCCGCCGGTTCGTCTTGCTATCGCTGTGGGCGCGCCGAGGCGCAGCAGCGGTTTTTGGGGTGGAATCGCCATCGCTCTCCGGTCTTACGCGAGTTTTCCAGAGGCGCAGCTCCTGCGCAAGCACGCTCTTTAGCGTCTCGCTGCCCTGGGACAAGATGTGCCGCCGACGAATATTCTGACAGAATTCGAAGATGTCGGCAAAACTCGATTGCCCGATTTCGGTCGAAACTGCGGTCGGCGACATGCCCGCCTCCTCCGGCCAGGATTCGAAGAAGCGCGAGATCAGCACTCCTGCTGCCTCTTTTGCCGGCGCCGGCATGTCGATGCGTAGCTGGAATCGCCGCCAGACCGCGCGGTCGAGCAGCTCGGCATGATTGGTCGCAGCCACGACGACTACATAGCTTGGAAGCAGGTCGAGCTGCATCAGCAGGAAGGAGACGACACGCTTGATCTCGCCAGTCTCATGGATATCGCCGCGTTCCTTGCCAACGGCATCGAACTCATCGAAAAACAGCACGCACGGCATGTTTCGGACATATTCGAAAAGTCGCGCGAGGCGCGCGTTGGTCTCGCCAAGGTATGCGCCTACCAAAGCATCGTAGCGTACAGTGAGAAGCGGAACGGCGATCGCCTCGGCGATGCCTTCCGCGAGCGAGGTCTTTCCGTTACCCGGTGGCCCCGACAGCAATACGCGATGCCGAGGCTGCATTCCTTGCGCCCGCAGAAGATCGGCGCGGTGCTGTTCCTCGACGAGTTGCCGCGTGAGGCGCTCGGCGGGTAAGGTCAGGATCAGATTGTCGAGCGCCACGCGCGGTTCCGACTCTATCACGAAATCGCGGCCCGGGGTTCCCGTCTTGCGTAGCTCGCTTGAGGCCGAGACCGGCACCGACTGCAACGCACGGTGCAGCCTATCAGCGAGTATATGGTGGCTCTTGGCGCGCTCGTCGGCGACCAGGGCCTCCACGGTAGTGGTCAAGCTCGAACGGTCGCCAGAAGCCCCTGCCTTTACCAACGAAACAAGGAGATCACTTCTCGCCATTTTCCGTCAACACACCCCATCGCTCCTTGGGCGGAGACTAACACGCCCCCACAGCCGTGGGAATCCCTGTCCGGCGAGAAAACGAAACCCCTTGTCCGGACCGTCTCTTACGCGCACCGAAGAACCTTGGATTGCCGAGCAAGACTCCGTCGATTTCGCCAAAAAGACGGTCTATTACGCGGCTCTCTGAACGCGCCAAATCCAGGACCGCGCTCGGGTCTAGGACGATGTGATTGATCAACGACTGAACCAAGGATTGCAAGGCCTTTGCCAGCTTCACGTCCAAATGCCGCCGATCGGAAACCGGCACGATGTCAGTCGCAGGAATCTTGGCGCCTTCATTTCCGCAATAGGTCGCTTGCGGCTATTGCGGCGGCTCACATCTACCATAAACAGCCATGGCTGGCGCCAGAAGGGCCTCTCAGCGGCGTTAGTGGGGGCCGCCCGGAGGATTGGAAGCTTGTTCAGTGAGGCTGTAGGGGCGTCTCCCGGCCCAAGGGGGCCGGGACCGCGCTGTCGTCTCCGCTTCGCTCCGACCGAGCCCCAAAGGGTCTCGGCCCTGCGGGCTTCCATCGACTGACGCACAAGCCGAGAACCAGCACCCGCGAGGGCGCGGGCGCTGGTGTCTGCCAACCGCCAATGTTCGATCACACACTACACCACCTTTCGCCAGTGTCCCTGCGTCGCACACCGGTTTCGAAGGTCAACGAGTTGCGTCGGGCAAGCTCTCGCTAGGCGAATGGGGGTCGTCGGCGTTTGTCTGCTCTTCGAGCAGCGCCGACCCCCATTCACCAAGCTTCGCTAGCCCTCCCGTGCCTGTTGACCTTCAAGAGCCCGGCGCGCGCCTTGCGGCCACTGGCGAAGGTGGCTCCGTGTGCGATCGAACACAGGCACCCCTGTGCTGTTGGCCGACCAAGAGGGAAGGGGGGACCAAGCGGTCCCCCGCGTTTTCTTGTTGTCGCTGACGCGACGTGCTGGTTCAGGTTCACCATGTACGATCGGAAGGTGTCAAGAAAACAACGTAATATCAAAGTGTTGGGTCTGCCAGTATAAGCATAGGGGTCGGACGGAGACGCCGCCCGGCACCACCGCCACCGGGTCACTACAGCCCCGCAGGCACTTTGAACGAAGGAACCAGTCATGAATATCGGAGAACTGACCAAGAATGCCAATGGCTTCTATACCGGCAAGATCGTGACGCTCGCCGTTTCGATGATCCTCGCCTTGCGCGAAGTCCACAGCGCCAACGAACAGGCCCCGCGGTTCGAGCTTTTCGCGCGCGGTCCCAACGGTGCCTGGGTAAAGGTCGGCGCACTTTGGGAGCAGACCGGACGCGAAACCGGCGAGGCCTTCCTGCAAGGTTCGATCGACGACCCCTCGATGGACAAGCGGCTCTATATCGCGTGTTTCATGCGCGAAGATGGCAGCTATGCCATTGCGTGGAGCCGCCCGCGCCGCAATCGCAGCGACGTTCCGGCCCCCCGGAACCCGCAAGGCGACGACGAGGGACAGGACGCACTCGACTTTAACGGCGACACCAGCGCGCCCGCAAAGACCAGAGGGCGCAAGTCGGCCGACCTCGGCACAACCACCAGCGATGCGGTGGACGCCTGAAACATGAAGGGCAGGGAGCGTTGCACCGCTTCCTGCCCTCTTTTCGTCCGAAGGAACCAGTCATGAAACCCACGAACAGCCGCAGCATTAGCAACTTTGCCGACCTTGGGGAAGTCTACGCGCAAGCCATCGCGTCCCCCGATTATGCCCGCGCGTTCGCCACCGATGGCGCCTACTCGCAATTGACGATCAGCGATGAGCCGACCAGCGCCGACATGCCCGAGCCGTTTGCGGCGCAACAATGCGTGCAAGCGATGATCGGCGAGCTCTTTTGTTTGATGAACGACACCCGGATGCAGCCCATCGCCCAGCGTATCGCATGGGGCATCGTCAACAGCTTTCACGTTGTCGCCCGCCAGATCGAGAGCCAGGAAGACAGCGCCGCGCAGGCGCTTGGCGAACTCGCACGCATCACCGACACCGGCGAGATTCACGCGACCGAACTGGAAGAAAAGCAGATGCTTTGCCAGTCGCTGGCCGAGGTTCGCGAAGCCGTCGAATGTATGCGCGACCATGCAGGCGAGGTTTACCGCGCCGAGGCAGGACACCCGTTCAGCGCGCTTAGAGGTTCGCGCGTTTCGTCGGCATTGACCGCAAGCCAGATCGACGCCCGCGACTTTCTCGCATCGCGCGCCAAAGCGCGCCGCGAGCAGCTGGCCCCGACCGGCCCCGTTATCGTCATTTCGGGCGGCCAGGAATGGGCCGACCATGAACGTATCTGGGCGCGGCTCGACTTGCTCAAAATCCGCGTTCCCTCAATGACGCTGGCGACCACCGCGCAAGGCAAAGGCGTTGACGCCATCGCCGCCGCTTGGGCAGCTTCGCGCGAGGTGCCGCTGATCGCCTTCCGGTTGAACCGCGCGCATGGCAACGCCGCACCGTTCAAGCGCAACAAATTGCTGACCGACTTGCAGCCGGTCGAAGCGATCATTTGCGAAGGGTCGGGCGTTCAGGCCAACCTTGCCGAGCGGATGCGCGCCGCTGGCGTTCCCGTCACCATTTTTCACCGCGAGGAGGTTCAGCCCGGAACCCGCCGCGCCGCTTGATGCGGCGCGGTCTGGCGCACCCGGATCGAGCGTTCGGCCAGTCAGCTTGGGGCGGGGAAATATTGCCCGATGGCCTAGCGGCCATCGGGCGATTGGCTTGCGGCTATGCTATGAAGATGGGGCGCGACAAGCGCGCCGAGATCACGCGCCGCATCGAGATCGGCGAGCGTATCGACCGGATCGCGCGACCTCGCCGAGATCAGAAAATCGCGCAGCCAATAGCGCGTTGCCGGATCGTCCAGCGCCCATTTTGACCGGCGCATGTTCGAGCAGGTCGGGCATACTCATTTCGCTTCGAGCCGGGCCAAGGCATCGGCGAAGCCTAGCGCCGCTACGACCTTCGCAAACCGCGTCGCATCGCCCTTGGAAATCTCCCCCAGATCGTGACGGCCAAAGGCAGCGCCGAGACGCTCCGCGCCCTCGCGCGCCATCGCCTTGCGCAATTCCTTTTCCTGCGCATCGAGCGCCGCCGACTGAGCGCGGATCGCTTCGCGATTCTGCGCGAGGCGAGCGAGCGCCGCGTTCGCTGTCTTTGTCTTTGCCATCGCCGGTCCCTTGCCCTGTCATGCCGCGCCCTGGCGCAGCTGTCGCCGACATGTTATCCGCCAAGCCGCGAGATGTGGCCAGCACCATTTCGCAGCGCAACAAGCCGGGATGATCGCTTGCCCACAGAGGCAATGCAGCCCCACCGGCAAGCCGAATCAACCAGCACCGGAAAAGCCCCAAACAGCGACGAAAGGGCCGCGATCATGGGTAGTTGACAAGCACACCGTATGCGCTCTCGCGCTCTTATTTTTGGCTGTTTTCCGCCGTTTCCTGACGGCACCAATTTGGTGTATAATTGCACCATTTTGGTGCAGCAACGCAGGATGGCTGTTTTCCGCCGTTCTCTGCTTATCCGTGGCCCCCAATTTGACACCAAAATGGTGCGCAAGGCAGCTCGGGAGGACAAACCGATTGACTCCGGTAATGGTCCTCGCCATCGTGCTCGGGCTTTGCGCAGGTTCCACCAGCACCGTTGTCCAAACGGAAGCTGGTATGAAAAACATAGTCATCCGCCGCTCGCTGTCATTGTCGAGCGCCGTCTACGGTGAGATCGTCGCATTATCGCGCGAGCGGGGCATCACTCCGAATGCGGTAATTCGCGATGCGGTAGCGCAGTATCTCACCCGGTCGGTTAGCCCCTCGGCAGACCCGGGCCGCATGGCGACACTCGCTGAGTTCACCCAGGCCGCCGTCGACATCCTGATCCGTCAGCAGGCGCCCGACAAACGCGAAGAAATCATCCTTACCGTCGAGCAGCGCATGGAGCGTTTCCATGGGCAAAAATGACCATCGCTTCGACCGCTCCGCGCCCGCCCCGCTCGAGCATCATTCGGCACGCGGACGCGTCCCCAGGAACAACGGCAATTTCACCCGCGGCTCGCAGCTGATCGGGCACCAGGTCTTCATGTTCTCAGCCGGCGCGAAAGTGCCGTTCCTGATCTGGCTCATCAGCTTTGTCGTGGTCTACTGGATCATGCTCGCCGCGCTCATGGGCGAACATGAATTCCAGCTCTGCACCTGGCGCGTCGGCTCCGCGCTGTGGGGGTTTATGGAGTTCGATCCGTTCAAGCCGATGAACATCGTGCTGGCCGACGACAGCATGCGGCGGGTCTCGATTGGGTATATCCCCTACGTTCCCGACGTGCAGATCGCCTGGGCCAAGGCGACCCACGCACTGCTCGGCGCGCTGATCGCGGCTTCGCTGTTCGCGCTGCCGCTCATCTGGTGGTTCATCAACCTGGCGAACAAGCGCGGATCGACGATCCTCCAGGAGCGTCACGAGCGCGGCGCGATGCTGGTCGAGCGTGAGGTTCTGGCGGCGCAGATCCTCGCCCATAACAAGCGCGAATTCGAAAAATCGGCGCGGCGCCTGTTCCCCAAACTGACCCCGCAACAGGTGCTGTCGCTGCCGCTGCTCGAACGCAAGAACGGCGGGCTTCATCACCCCTACAGCCTGGCCGGCATTCCCTATCCTTACGGCCTTGAATCGAGCCACACGATCCTCGTGGGAACCACCGGCGCGGGCAAGACCACCCAGCTGCGCAGCCTGGTTGCCGAGATGCGCAAGCGCCGGGACAGCGCGGTCGTGTTCGACCTCACCGGCGCGTTCATCGAGGCGTTCTACGATGAGCGAACCGATGTCATCCTGAACCCCGGCGACAAGCGCTGCCCGACCTGGTCGCTGTTCGAGGAATGCTCGACACAAGCCGAGTTCACCGCTGCCGCACAGGCGCTGGTTCCCCATGACGGAGGCGGCTCCGATCCGTTCTGGGTGCTCGCCGCGCGGATGTTGTTTGTCCAGATGTGCCTCAAGCTTCAGGAGCACGGCCAGACCAGCAACCGTGCGCTCGCCGATAACCTGATGACCGCCGACCTCAAACGCGTCCACCGGATCCTTCAGGACACCACCGCCGACCCGCTCACCGCGCCGGAGGCCGCGCGCATGGCGGAGTCGATCCGGGCGGTGTTCAACACCAATGCCGAAGCCCTGATGTGCCTGCCCGAAGACGGCGAACTCTTCTCGATCCGCGAGTGGGTCAAATCGGAAGACAAGCCCGGCAGCATCCTGTTCGTGTCGGCCCGGCATGTCGATCTGCCGCTCTACAAAGCGCTGCTGACGCTGTGGCTGGATCTGTCGGTCAATACCTTGATGACGCTGCCGCGGACCCGAGCCTTGCGGACCTGGTTCCTGTTCGACGAGCTGGGCGCCTTGCACCGCTTGCCCGCGATCGAAAACGGGCTTCAGACGGCCCGCGGCTTTGGCGGCGCATTCGTCCTCGGGCTGCATTCGATCGCGCGCCTGCAAGCCGTTTATGGCCGCGAGGGGGCGGAGAACCTGACCAGCCTTGCCCGGACCAAACTGATCCTCACCACCGCCGATCGCAAGACCGCGGAAACTTGCGCTGAGTTCATCGGTAGCCGCGAGGTCCGGCAGATGGATGAGGCCTACAGCTACGGTTACAACAATCTGCGCGATGCCTCGACGCTTACCCCCAAGAAGGAGGTCGCGCCGCTGGTCATCGCCGACGACATCAACGAGCTTCCGTCACTCCACGGCTTCGTGAAGTTTCCTGACGGGTTTCCCGCTGCCCGGATTGTTCTCAAGTGGCGCGATTTTCCCCAGGTCGCGCTCGGGTTCGATCCGCGCGAGGTCTTGCCCAGGAAGCGCCCCGGCGAGGGACGAACGGCCGTGCCCCCGCCACGCCCGCGTCCAAAACCGGGCGGCGGCAGCGGCGAAGCCGGAGGCCGCGAAAGCGCGCCCGACAAAACCCTGCTGGAAATGCTGGTGGAGGACACTCCTGGAGAGACACCAGGCGGGAATTCAGCCGTACCCCGGCGAGAAGCAGCTCTGACAGCCGCTCTCGAACTCTATCGAGACGGCGATCATCGGAAGGGGGGAGGTGCGGCCAATGTTCAGACGGGCGCGGCTGCCTCTGAACTGGTTTCGGACAGCGTCAACCAGCAAGGCGCGCCTCTCCCGGGCCAACAGGCTGCACGCATTTCCTCGCCCGCGATCGATGCGCGCCCCGGAATGATCGAGCGGCCAGTCATCGCAAAGACCGATGAAAGGTTCGAGGCCACCATGCGCGAGCTGGGCACTGACTTCGGTGACGGCATCGAGCCAGGCCACGACCAGGGACTGGGCGACGACTGATGCTGTCGATGGCTCCGGTTCGCAGTGCTGGGGGTGCGGCCAAGTATTTTGCCGCCGACAATTACTACACGCTCGAGGAATCGGCCGAGGAATCGCTGTGGTATGGCGAAGGTGCCGAAATGCTGGGCCTTGCACCGGGCGAGGACGAAGAGCTCGAGGTCGAAGCCGCGCCAGCAGAAGCTGCGGCCGAACAAGCGCTTGAGGCAGCTGACGTTGACGCCGACAGCGAAGTCGAGGCCGGCGACGAACCGTCCGCCGATGCGGGCTCAGATGCTCCAGGAGAGGAGCGGGAGCACAGCGGAGATGTTGACGCCCCTGTCGGCCCCGAAGCGTCCGATGAGGCTGCTGGGCCCGCCGAGACGACCGCTGGCAGCGAGATCGAGGAGGCCGGTTCGGAAACAGCCCTGCCTGTCGCCGAGGCAGGCCCGGAACCGGGCGCCGCACAGCCCGGCGACGAGGGCCCACCTTTCGATCCGGACCAGGCAGGCGGCATTCCCGGTGCTGCCGCCGTTCCCGCGCCCACTGCAGCGGCCCCCGAAGAGATTCCCTTCGATCCCGAGCGCGCAAACGGCCTGCCCGAAGGAGTAGCGGCACCAACCAGCGCCGATGTCGGCAGGCCCGCCAATCTTCCCCCATCCAGTCCAAGTACACCCAATCCAAGCGGCAAAGTCGATGCGGCGACCTTCCAGGATATCCTCAATGGCACGCTTCCAGACGGCACCCAGGTGGGGATTGTCGGCAAGCGCGCGCTGGGTATCGATCTGACCTTCTCGATGCCCAAGTCCGCATCGCTGATCGCACTGGTCGGCGGCGACAAGCGGATTGTCGAAGCCAATATGGCGGCGGTCAAAACGGCGATGCGCTGGGCCGAGGCCAATCTTGCCGAAGGGCGCCAGAAGATCGACGGCCGCGACGTGCCGGTCAGGACCGGCAATCTGGTCTATGCATTGTTCCAGCACGACACGAGCCGCTCGCTCGACCCGCAGGGCCATGTCCATGCGGTCATCGCCAATATGACGCGGATGCCAGGTGGTGAATGGCGCGCGCTGCACAATGGCGAAATCTGGCGCAACAACACCGTGATCGGCTCGATCTACCGCGCGGCCTTGCGCGATGCGCTCGAAAAACTTGGCTACACCACCGAGCTGACCGGCAAGCACGGGACATTCGAGATCGCCGGTGTCGCCAAAGACATCCGCGACGCGTTCAGCCAGCGCCGCGAGGCGATCCTTGCCAAAGGCGAGGCGCTTGGAATTGCGACCCCGCAAGGATTGCGCAAAGTAACCGAAAACAGCCGGGATGCCAAAGTTGCGGTTGGCGACCGCGGCGACTTGCGCGACGAATGGCGGGCGAGGGCCGAGGCGCTGGGGTGGAACCCGCGGCCGCTCATCGACGCGGCGCATGACCGCGCCGCCCACCAGCCAGGTCTGTTCGAACGCGGCTTGAACATGATCGAAACCAGTCTCAGGGAAGCGCGCACCTACATCCTCGAAACCTTGCACAAGCCGAGCGACCAGCTGGTCGATGCAGGGCTTGCGCGGCTGATGCTTACTGGACCCGAAGCGCGGACCCAGCTGGCGACCGCAAGCGCGATCCGGATCCTGGGCCAGCGAGAGGCAGCCTTCGAAGTCCACCAGCTCACCAAGACCGCGCTCGACCTGGGGCTCAAGGGCGTCACCCCGGCGCTGATCGCCGCGCGCGTTACCGAACTTGTCCGGCGCCAGGAGATCGTTCCGGGAGAAACCTCGCGGCCCGACAATGTCGTTACGATACTGACGACGCGCGACGCGCTTCGAACCGAAAGCTCGATCATCTGGCAGATCGACGCGGGGAAGGGCGCTGTGACGCCACTGGTCAATCCCGAGCGCGCGCTGACGGTCCTGAACGGGGCAGCGGGCGAACGCGCTTTGAACGACGGCCAATTGGCTGCGGCCAGCTCGATCATCGCCTCGTCCGATCGGATCATTGCGGTCCAGGGCATTGCCGGCGCCGGCAAGTCGACCATGCTCGCGGCGGTAGCCAACGTCCTCGCCTTCGAGAAGAAATCCGCGCTTGGTCTGGCCTTCCAGAACAAGATGGTCGCTGATCTCGCTGCGGGCACCGGGCTCGAGGCGATGACGGTCGCGCGCTTTTTGATGCACCACGAGCCGCTTCTGAGCGACAATGGCGGGAAGCTTGCCGAGCGATCGCGGAGCGAGCTGGCGGGAGGCTATCTCATCCTCGACGAGGCGTCGATGATCTCGAACGACCAGATGCTGGCGCTGGTGCGCATCGCCAATCTCGGCGGCGCTGAAAAGCTGGTGCTGGTTGGCGACCGCCAGCAGCTGCTCTCGATCGACGCGGGCAAGTCGTTTGCCGTCACCCAGGCGGGCGGCATCGTGTTTGCTCGCATGGATGAAAATCTGCGCCAACGCACGCCCGAGCTGAGGGCGGTCGCAGCGCTCACCAACCAGGGCAAGGCCGGCGAAGCCGTCCGCCTGCTCGGTGCGCATGTCACCGAGACCGGAGACCGGATCGGCGAGGCGGCGCGGCAATGGCTCCAGCTCACTCCGGCCGAACGTGACGCCACCATGCTCCTGACCAGCGGCCGCGAGACCCGGGCTGGACTCAATCAGGCAATTCAGGACGGCCTGAAAGCCGAGGGCGCGCTCAAAGGAGATGGTCTGCAGCTGACCGTGGCAGACCGCGTCGATCGCACGCGCGAGGATCTACGCTATGCCCACAGCTATACCCCCGGCCTGCACGTCGAAGTCTGGTCCCGGTTGCAGTCGGTCGGCCTCGATCGCGGCGATTACCGCGTCGCACGGGTTTTCGGCAACGGCAAGGTCGAGCTGGAGCGCGGCGGAAAGCGGATCAAGTTCGATCCCCAAAAGATGGCTTCGGGGGCCAAGCAGGACAAGCTCAACCTCGTGGCCACCAAGGATATCCGGATCCATGAAGGCGACAAGATCCGCTGGACCACCAACGACAAGGACCGCGATCTGCTCAACAGCGCGCTGGCACGGGTGGTGTCGATTGACGACCGGGGCGTGGTGTTCGAACGCGCCGATCAAAGCGTCGTGCGCATGGAAATGGGCGACCCTATGCTCAAGCGGCTCGATCTCGCCTACGCGCTGAACATGCACATGGCGCAGGGCGTCACCACCGACAAAGGCATGGTGGTGATGGGTTCGGAAGAACGCTTCTTGTCCAACCAGCGTCTGTTCAACGTCGCGGTGACCCGCGTTCGGGATGCGGTGAGTGTGATCACCGACGACAAGGACAAGCTCGCGTGCCAGCTCGACCGCACCTCGGGCGACAAGTATTCGGCGCTCGAAGAGGCCGGGCGGCTCGATGTCGACAAGCAGCGCAGCGTCGTCCGCGATCTCGGCAAGCCGTTCGATCCCGGCCCCGTCAGCGACCTGTCGCTGGCCAATGACAAGCCTCTGCCAGCCCGAGAAGCCGATAGACCGCGCGCGGCGAGCGATTCGCCTGTGCAGTCGGTGCCAACGCCCGAGAAATCGAAGGGACTTGAGCTTTGATCAGCGCGGATGATCATCTCGCCGAAACGAAAGCGCACCCGGGCGATCCGCTCGACGAGGCCTTGGCGCTGCTCGATCACATTGGGGGCCCTCGGGTGGCCGCGCGGTTTGCCCATGCGCTACGTCAGCTTGATCCCCCCCGTATGGGGTAACTTCACATTGAAAGAGCTTTGCCAGCGGAGACCGGGTGCGCCCGAATGGCAGCGTGACACCGAGCACCGACACAGGAGCGCGCGATGAGCAACTGGAATTTCAGGTCGATCGGATCGTTCGACAGCGAGAGCGAGGTCGATCAATGGGCCAAGCGAAACGGGATCGACAGCCGCGATCTTAAAACGCGCAAAGGGAGCGATGGCCGGGTCGCGGCCGAAGTGCGCGAGAGCGCCTATGACGAATCCTCGAATGACGTGTTCGGCGGTTATGACCGCAAGGGTGGCTTCAGGTGAAGGCTGGCACGATGGCCGGGATGTCCGGGCCTAGTGAGCATCGCGACCGCCCAAAGTGGGCACGTCAGCGGATGCGGTCTATCTCAACGATTGTTGCCGATCCCTGTTTCTCCAGACGGCGCGCGTCGTTCCGAACACTCTTGTGGTGGGTAAACAGCAAGACTTGGTTAGTCTCAGCAAAACGCGCGAGGAGATCGAGCGTGGCGGCGCCGCGCTCATCGTCGAAATGGACAAGGATATCATCGGCGATGAAAGGCAGTGGCTCAGTCGAAGCAGCGTAGTTTTCAAGGCTGGCCAAGCGGAACGCGAGGAAGAGCTGGTCGCGCGTGCCGTCGCTCATCGCCGCGACCGACACCGCTGCGCCAGACTGGCGGCGGCCGACGACGATCGGCAAGCCCTTGTCGTCTATATCGGCGTCGATCCCTGCGAACTCGCCGCGAGTTGTATACCCGAAAAGTTCGCCAGCCCGGCTCAGGAGAGGATCCTGCTGCTCGCTTCGGACACGGTCGATCGCTTTGTGATCAGCGCGCGCGCGACGGTGAGTTCAACATAACGCTCGACTGCGGCCTGCATTCGCGCGGCCGCGCTCTCGCGCTCGGCGATCGCCCGATTAACCCCTGATTCCGACGCATAGGCGTCGAGCGCGTCCTGCGCCGTCTTGTGCGCGAGGATAGCCTCCTCGACCTCGGTTTCCAGCTGGGTCGATCGTTCCCGCGAAACGTCCAGCGCTCCGCGCAGGGCATCCAGATCGCGGCCCGCCCACTGCTCGCGCAGTGCTGCCACGTCGAGGCCGTCACTGACATCGGCAATCGAGCGTTCGAGCAGCGCTTTCGCCTCGAGAAGCCCGGCTCGGGAAGCACAGCGATTGGCGATGCCACGCAAGGCTTCGCCTTCGACCGACACCCCAGCGCCGCCAGCAAGTCCTACCAAGACGTCACGGGCATCTTGCTCGGCCTTATCAAGAAGCGCGCAATCGGCTTTTGCATCGTCGACATCGGGGGCAAGCGCCGCGCGCTGCAGCCGAACGGCGTCTTGTTCCTGCCACCTCGCCGCGATCAAATCGGCTGCCGCGAGCAGGTCTTCGGGCAGCGTGAGATCAAGATTCGCTCCCAACGCAAGGATTGCAGCCTTCAGCGCCGCTTCGTCGTCATCCATTCGAACGAGCCGGGCGCGGGCCTGCGCAATGGTCCCCAACGTTCCACGGGCACCGGCCCATTCGCTGACAAGCCCGCCAGCGCTCCCGGGGGCAAGATCGGTGTCGAGGCTGAGGCCGCCGAGCGCCGCGCCCCAAGCCTGCTGCCAGCTTTGCTCGGCAGCAGAAAGGTCGCCGAGGTCCTGCTCAGCGCGCTTGGCAGTCGGAGCGAGCGTTTCGCTGTCGCGCAGGTCGCGCCGGTAGTCGGCGTGCTCGGTCTCATGTCGGGCGAGCGCGGCGCTGAGCGTCTGTACCTCGACCGCGAAAGCCTGGCCCCTCGGCAGACGGCATGTTCATCGCCTCCTGCGCGCTCCTGAACACCGCGATCAGCGGAGCGAGTTCGGATGCGTGGCGATCGGCCTCGTCGGCGAGCAGGCCGGCGGCGGCGGCCGCATCGATCGCCTGTGTGCGGCGTTCTGCAAAATCGAGCAGCGCTTCCAGTTGCGCAAAGCGCGCGACCGCATCGGGAAACGCTTGCGCGAACACCATGCAGCGGCGCTCCAGCCGCTGGGTGATATCGGCGATCAGTGTGCTGCAGCCATCGGCCTGGATAATGCTGTTGGCGAGTTGCAGGCGTGCAAGGACCAGGTTGGCGGCGTGCTGTGCCTCAGCAGCCCGCCGGTCGGCGAGATCGTCGGCATCTGCGCCGTGATGCTCATAGGCATCGACACCTGCCCGGCGAACCACCACATCCGAAGGAATTTCGGCGTCAAGATAGGCGTCGCGCAGCGGCGACCATGCGTCGGCGCGCGCTCGCCGCGCCTCCGTCAACGCTTGGTCGGTGGCGACCGGACCAGCCGCTTCGAGTGTCCGGATGGTTTCGCTCGCGGCCTGGGCCGCCTTCTCGGCATCGACCTTCTGCTCGACTTGCTCCCCCGAGGAGGTTTCGAGCTCGGTGCGCGATGCCTGTTCTGCGCGGATCGCCTCGGCGTTCGGGCAGACGAAGCCCGCGAGCGCTTCGACGTTCGAAAATCCGAGAGCGCCGATCGTCGCGGTTACGTTGGCATGTGCCTGATCCGCTTTCCGCCGGACCACATCTGCCGTAGCGGCTTGCGCGGCAAGCGCTGCAAATTGTGCGGCGCTGAACGCCGTTGGCTGGTCATAGCCCGCGGAGATCCCGCCCTTGAGGCGAAGGCTCACCGTTTGAAGCCGGTCAGCGAGATCGGCGCTTCGTTCGTGCGCCGCCGCGATTGCACCACCACGTTCGATGGCCTCGGTCGCCAGTTTCTGGACTTGATCAAGGGCCGCCTGGCTGGGCAAGCGCGCAGTCAGATCGGCATCCGCACCCAGATGAAGCATGCGGCGAAGCGTCGCGAGCCCGGCTTCGGCGGTTTCGATTTCTTTGAGCCTGTTCGGACGGTCGGCGCGCGCCTTCCGGACATGGATAGCTTGCTCGGCGAGGTCGCGGATCCGACCTTCCGCTTCAACAAATGCGTTTGATACGGTGAGCGCGTCAAGCCGCTGGACGAGGCGGTCGCGTTTCACTTGGCCGTTCGCGAGGGCGGCGATCGCTGCGTCGCGCTTGGCAATCGCGCTGTCCACTTGCCCGCCAAAATCCGTCGGCAGCGAGTCCAGATCGGCATAGTCGCCAAGCCCAGCAGCCAAACGGTCGAGTTCGAGCAGATGCGGCACGGCCCGCACCAGCCGCTCCAGGGCAGAGATGTCGGCACTCACCGATTGTTTCTCGGCGCGGGCCCGGGTCAGTTTGCCGTTTGCGCCTTCGGCAGCCTTGCGGCTCTGCTCATAGGCGTCGCGCGTGACGGTGTGCTGCTTCACTTCGCGATCGGCGGCATCGTAAGCGTCGAGCGCCTGATAGAAAGCGCGGTCGGCGGATCGCCGCGTCGAGAACAGCTTGTCCGCTTCATCGTCGATGACATCCAGTCTCGCCATCAGCGAGCGCAGACCGCCGCCCGCCTCGACAATCAGCCGCCCGATATCGCCGTCGGCGGTCAGCAGGCGCGAACCGCCCGAGCGGAGCGTCTCATGGTTGAGCCCGAACAGCGTGGCAAAGCGATCGCGCGTGGTCGCCCCGAGCAAGCGCGTAAGTGTTGAATCCTCAAGCGGCACCCCTGCCGCGTCGGTCAGCGTGCGGCCGCGGCCGCGCCTGCGACGTAAGGTCAGCTCAGTACCATTCGCATCAACCAGCGTCGCTCCGACGCGCATGCCGTCATAGCCGAACAAGCTCGCATGCGGGGTTCGCTCGGGGATACCGAACAGAAAGTCGCTCAAGGCGGCAAGGCAGGTGCTTTTGCCAGCCTCATTTGGCCCGTAAATGACCGTGAGGCCCGCGGTCGAAGGAATAACGAGGCTGCGCTCTGCAAAGGCACCATAGCGCTCGAGGGTCAGTTCAGCGAGCCGCATCGCCAGCCTCCGTGTCGCCGATCAGGGAGAGCGCCAGCGCGCGGGCCCGGGCCGGCGCTTCGTTGCGCAGGGTTTCGAAGAATTCCTCGGCATGGGCGCCCGCCGGCATCTTGGCGCGAACTTCGGCCAAGCGCGCCGCAACCATTTCGTTCAAGGCCTGATCGGTATCCAGTGCCTCGATCTCGGCGAGGAGCTGCCCCGCTACGGTCGGATCGAGCGACGCCGACTGAGCTGGGGGTGCCGTCGCGATCACCAGCTTCTCGAGCCAGACGTCGCCGGCCAAGGTTGCAAGCAGGGCAGCGACGTCCTCGCGCAAGGTCTGCGGTTCGATCAGCATCCGGTGGTGCAGTGCGGTCTCGCCGACCAGCCGCACGCGAAGCGCGATCGCGCGGTCACCGGCATCGGCGCACGCTTGCTCGATCGCGCTGCGAATATGGTCGAGCAGCGCGGCACGGGTTTCGCTCGCATTCGAGTCCACCGTCACGGTGAACCAGCGGACCATATCGAGATCGCGATGCTCGACCTCGGTCACCCGGCCGTCGCTCACGCTGACGAGGGTCGCGCCCTTGGGCCCGGTTTCGCGCGGGCTGCGGCCCTGCAGATTGCCGGGATAGATGATGTAGGGATCGGTGCTTAGCACGGCCCGGGCATGAACATGCCCCAGCGCCCAATAGTCATAGCCGTGGTTCGCGAGCTGCTCGACCGTGCAAGGCGCATAGGGCGCGTGATGGCTCTCGCTGCCCTGGCAGGCGGTGTGGAGTACGCCGATATTGAAATGGCCCGGGATCGGGGCCGGATAATCACGGGCAATATTTTCGGTCACTTCGCGCTGCGGAAAACTGCGGCCATGAACCGTCACGGGCAACGCGGAGAGCGCAATTGCCTCAGCCCGCTTGCTATCGAAAACATGGACATTGGCCGAGAGTGACAGCTTGGCGGCGAAGCGATTCTCGGCATCGTGATTGCCCAGGATCAGGAAGGCCTGGATCCCCGCATCCCCGAGCCTTCGCATCTGATCGATGAAGAAGAGGCCGGTTTCGAAATTGCGCAAATCGCCGTCGAAGATGTCGCCTGCGAGCACGATAAAGCTGCAACCTTGGTCGATCGCCAGCGCAATCAGATTCTCGAAGGCAACGCGCGAGGCCCGGTCGACGCGCGCTGCATAGTCGGCCGATTTGCTCGCCAGCCCGAGCAGCGGACTGTCGAGGTGCAGGTCTGCTGCATGGAGAAACTTGAACATCATGATGTGGCCGCCTCTGCTTGTTGGCCAGTGTCGTGACCTGGCTCTGACCGGTCGAGGCAGCGTGTCAGCATGACCTGCTGTGAGCCGAACTTCTCGGGATTCTCGTCGTGCAGGCGCTGCAGATTGAGCAGCTTCCAGCGCACCGCGGGCAGCTCGGCGATCTCGCTGCCCAAGCCGATGGCGGACCATTCGGGATCGAGGGCATGAAAGCTGGTCAGGAAGCGGCGGCTGGCAGGCGCGCCGGCGCGCTGCTGAACCTGGCTGATCAGAGCCTCGCGCGCGGCGAGCAAGGTGTCGAGCGCTTCGGGCGTGACGGTCATGCCGACGAACTCGTCATTATATTGCGCGGCGATGTCGAGGCGATGCGGACAAAGCAGCTCGTGCGCCGGGCGCGGATGGCTGATGAGATAGATCAGGAAGGCGCGGAACAGATCGTCGTCGATCCCCTCGTGGGCGAGGAGATGGTGGACGTCGAACAGGTCGCGCGGATGCTGGCGATCGAGCGCGGCCGCCATCTTGCCGGCGTAGAGGTCGGCCAGCGACACGATTTGCATCTCGGCGAAGCCGAAGCGCTCTTCTACGCCCGGGCTGACGGCCCGCATCTCCGGCGGGAAGACCGTGCCCCGCAGCACGGGCGACACTTCCACCTTGATGGCGGTGCCGTCCGAATGGACGAGCAAGCGCTTGCCGTCGGGAAGCAAATGCCGCTCGACCTTAAAGCCGAGCCGGTTTTCGAGACGGCGGGCGATCCGCTCAAGCCCGGCACCCACCGCATCGAGCGAGGTGGTCCGATCAACCACGGGCAAATAGACGAGATCGATGTCCACCGAGAGGCGCGGGAGGTCGCGAACGAACAGGTTGATCGCGGTCCCGCCTTTCAGGGCGAAATCAGGCTCGGTGGCGATCTCCGGGATCGTGCGCAACAGGAGTGCGACCTGGTCGAGATAGCGCTCGGCCGTCATCGTTCGCCTAGCTCTATGTGGCTGGAGAGCGAAGCGGGAATGGTGATCTGGTAGCGCGCGTCGAGCCGACCGCCCGGTGCAAGCTGGCGTTTGCCCTTGCCGAGATCGATATGCCCGCGATCGACATGCTTGACCCAGGCATGGGCGTGGCGATCTGCGTAGAAGAGGAACAGCCGCTTTGCGCGCACGCTGCGGCATGTCTCCAGCAGCTGGGTGACGAGGCGCGGCCGAAGGTTCGACAGGCCCTGGAATATCTCGTCGGCATGTTCGAAACCGAGCGTGGCGGGAACCTCGTCGAGCATCTCGATCGCTGCGCGCTCCTCGCCGGCGACGCGAAGAAAATGGTCCCAGGGCTCTTCGCGGACCGGTTCGGGGACCGATGCGCCGAGCCGGCCGGTGCCGAGCTCGAGCCTTCGCCATTCGAGGCCGAGAAGTGTGTCGGCAAAGAGCGGGCGGGTGCGTACCACCAGGGCCGCGTCGAGCGGGAGCTTCATCAACCAGGTTGGCGCGGTGCGATCGGGATCGTACATATAGATCGTCGGATGGCCGCCGAGGCGAAGATAATGGCTGCGTCCGAGCAGGTCGAGCGCGCTCGCGCCACCGACGTAGAAAGTCGAGGGTCGCAGCTCCTGCGCGGACAGGATTGCGGCATCCCAGCGCTGCGTCGCAGGCGTGGCGCCTGACGGGCGGCGGTAGACGCGCGGCGCGACCCGCTCCAGCCATCCGTTCTGAACATAGGCATGGATCGAGGGACGCGAGACCCCCTGGTCCTGGAGCCAAGCCGTATCGACCAGCCGTCCAAGCCCGAGTTGAGGGAGGAGCCGGTTCAGGGATGTTTTCTTTTGTTCACTCACAATGAACGTATTGGCGTATTGGTAAACCGATGACAAGCGATGGTTTAAGGCGACGTCATAAAGTTCATTCTTGCTGAACGGACGAGACCGCGCATAAACTGCCACGCGGCACGGCCCCCTCGAACCGGAAGGGCGAACAAGCGCTCAGCCTACTGGACCGATTACTTGAGCGCGCTCAAGGCATTCTCGCACGATGGGCAGACCGCTCCGCTGATCCGGATGCAAATGCCATGGGAGGCGTCACCGGCGCGGTGACATCCCTAAATTGCAGCGATCGTTGAGATTGATAATACTTCTTATGTTAAATAGGGACGTCTATGCTGTCCAAAGTACCGAAACCGGCGCCCCCCGTATTCGTTCGCTGAAGGGCGTGACTCGGTCATGATCGTGAAGCAACAATCCACCCACGAACTTGTCGCCGGCAGCCGCCTCGAGCTTGCGCAGACCCGAAAAGTCGCCGCGGCGCAGCGTTGCCGAAGCCTTGACCTCGATTCCCACGACACGTCCACGCGGGTCCTCCAAAACAAAATCGACTTCATCGCCGTCCTTGGTCCGGAAATGCGAAACGGTGATGCGCAACTCGCTCCATCCGGCCAGTTTGCGCAGTTCGGACGCCACGAAGCTCTCGAGCAAAGGACCGTAGCGTTGGGGGTCGTCCTGCAATGTCGCACCGGTCGCCCCGCGCAGACTGGCGAGCAGCCCGCTATCGAGAAAGTGATGCTTGGGAGTCTTGATCAGGCGCGACGTCCGGTTGGTAAACCAAGGCGGCAAAGTTTCGATCAGAAACAAGCGTTCGAGCACCTGGATGTAACGGCCTACGGTGGCCCGAGAGAGCTGCAGTGCGTTCGCCAATGTCGCATGGTTGGACAATTGGCCCGCTTGTTCGGCCAGCATGGTCACAAGCACGGGCAATTTGCCCAACTGCTCCACTTGCGCAACGTCGCGGACATCGCGGTCCAGCATGAGCGCGATATAGTCGTTGAACCATTGCCTGCGCCGAGTCTCGGATGAGCGCGACACGGCTTCCGGGTACCCTCCCTTGAGGATAACCTGCATGAGCGCCGCGCCGGTGACGACGCGTTCGGCAACAACCCGTTCAGTCGCGAACAGGCGGTCCAAAAGAGTTCCGCTGCTCCCAAGCAGTTCGGACTGCGCGAACGGAAATAGTTCGACGATCTCGATCCTGCCAGCGAGCGAATCTCCCACCGTAGGCAAAGCCATGACGTTGGCCGATCCGGTCAGCAGGAAGCGGCCTGGCCGGTTGGACTTGTCTACCTCCTGCTTGATAATCAGCAGAAGTTCGGGTGCGCGCTGGATCTCGTCGATGACCGCGCTCGGAGTGTTACGGATGAAGCCGACGGGATCGCCTCGCGCGTTGTCCAGCGTCGCCGGATCGTCGAGCGATACGTAAGGGCGTAGTCGATTGGCGAAGCGGCGAACCAGCGTTGTCTTGCCGGCTTGGCGCGGTCCGATCACCAGGACCACTCGCGTATCCGTCAACGCGGTCTCGACCGCCTCATATGCTCTTCGGCCGATAAGCCTGGAATCGGTTTGGCTCATGCAACAGCCATAGTTACATCCGCCCAGCTGTCAATTCGAAGCCGTCCAATTGCCAGTTAATCGGCGTCCAAACGCCACCTCCAAATTGCCAGAAACGTGACTGGCGAATGGTGCAGGACCCATGATCGAATAGCTCAAGCAGGCGTGAGCAATCCATTCCCGACTAGCCAGTCGAGGCTGCGGAGCTGCCGCTGCCACCGAACCCGGCCATGTCCTGGCGCAACGTCGCCAGTTTGCGAGTCGTGTCGAGATCGAGGATGATCGGCGAGGTGACGCTGACCGTTCGGAAGATCTGATCAAGCCGCGAATAGCTCCCCTTGAGAATGTTTTGCCGACAGGGTCGCCTGCTTCGTGACAACCGTCTTGCCGAGCGCCGCAAGGACGCCTGGCGGCACCACATAGACCGCATGGCGTCCGCCGCCACGGTTTTCATGATTGGTAGCATAGCCCGCATAGTGACGCGTCACGAGCCCGGCACGGACAAGGTCCGAGATCGCCCTGCTGACATTGGCGCAGCCTACGGCGAGGACCTGCTCTTCAACTGCATGATCGAGACGCGCGGCATCGGCCTCGGAGTTTCCAGTCATCCGATCCTGAAGCGAGGTCGTGACGCGCGCGCGCAGCCCGGCGCGGCGCACGGTTTGTTCGCTCATGGGAAGAAGCTGGGTGCACAGCCAGTCGCGCAGCAGCATCGTTGCATCTCCCCGCCCGACAAGCGGGCCAGCGCGGCCACAGACGTCGGCAGCTTCAGCCACGAGTTGGAGGACAAGGAAAGCGTATCGCGGGCGGTTCGATGCTGCAGCCAGCGCCGCGTAGATGGCTCCCACTCCGGAAATGTGTGTTTGGCCCTGCATGGACCAGTTTTGAGCACAAAAGGTGAATCTTGTGAATCCCCTTTCGCGCGAGCCATGCGGTTTGTCGCTTATGACACTTTACCCTCGGGCAGAGTGTCATAAGCGACAGGCGAAGGGCGAAGAAGCGAACCACTGAACCGCCGATGTCGATAGCCGCACGGATCTCCATCCCATCGCCGAGGTGCGCCAGATGCTTCGGAGACTGTGACGAACGACAGCATGGAGCTCGACATGGGATGCCAAGGAGCAGTTCCGATAGAGTACTATCCAGGAAACGGCGAAATCACCCTGCCCACGTTGATCCAAGACCCGGTTGCGCAGAAAGCAAAGCGCCGGGGGCGAGATCGCTCCACCCGAACAGCATGAAAAAGGGGCCGGCTTGCGCCGACCCCATGAAAGTTTTGGGAGAGGATGCCTGAAAGGCACCGCCGATATGGGTTGCATTTAGCAATGCTGCAAGTGCGAAATGAACAATGTGGCGTGAAAATTATTCAACACCACCATGCATGCGGCAGAGTTCCGGGGACCTAGCTTGGCTATGGTCGTTCTCGACCGGCCAAGAAGAATTGGGTAGAATGCCAGGAAATTACTGGACGGCCCGCTGGGGCAGAGTCGTCAGGTCGGCTGCCAAGGGTCGCGCGATATGGAACAAGACCAGAAGATGCCGAGCGCACTTGCCGTCGCACGGGCGCTGTCGAGCGTGTTGACGGCAAAACTCGCGAATCTCGCCGCGGAGCGCATCGAACTCAGCCGCGACGAAGCAGCTCTGTGTCTTGGCGTGGTCGATGGCATCGTCGAGAACCTCGAAAGCAAAGCCGAAATCATGATCTGACACCGTCACGGCAAGGCGGGCATTGACCGGGCGACGGCACGGGACATCCCTGTTCCGCACCGTTTCATTGAGACAGAGCCCGACGATGACGGAAATTCGGGCCGGACTGCAGGTTCTGCGGTTTGCCAGCCAAGCCGGGTTGCGGATCCGGCGAAGGCGCTGGCTTCGTGGGTGGCGCTTTGGTGGCACTCAAATCAAGGCGACCTGAAAATCATCCAGGATGTCCGCCATGCCCGGCGCGCGCTTCAGGCTTTGATTCCTGAGCGGTTCGAGCTTGGGCACCGACCTTCCGTAGATCGCGAGGTTGGTCTCGTTGTTGAGACGCGACGGATAGATGATCCCGTCGATGGCCGCAGGATGATCGTGAAACACGAGGGACCATTGCCGCGCAAGACCCTGACGGCTGCCTCGCACCACGTCGCTTGGGATGCCCATGCGCACCGGCCCGTCGCCGGTAAGGTCGAGCAGCCGGAGCGGTTCACGAACCCGGACTTCGGCATAGCACCGATCGTCGAGCTCGGCCTCTTCGACCTCGACCTCCCCCACGATACCGTCCCGGTCGTCGCGAAGAATGGTCTCGATGAAGCATACCTTCAACGAAGCGCCGAGATAGAGCACGCCAAAGCGGTTGGCTGGCACACGGCGGCGCGGGTCACTGAAGCGCGTGGGATTCTTCCCGAAGCTCAAGGGGTCGGGGTAGGCCAGCCGGTGAATACGCCCAAATTTCTCACCGACCGCGATTGGCGCGATATCGAGCGTAATACGCGAGAACGCAGCCGTCGGCAGAATGCGCGGCACTAAGCAAAGTCACCTTGCGCCAGGCTTTCCGCGGCTTGAAGGACCTGCGTCGTCCGTCCGCGCGTGAGCGCATCCTTTGCAGACGCTCCGTCCAGCACGGAGTGACGCTGGGTGAGGAAGCGATAGACGCCCCACGGGCTGTCGCCCAGCAGCTCGAACAGCTTGGGAAGCGCATCGAGTGGCTTCCCATCCTCATCGACCTGCCAAGTCGGGAACCGGAACCCCCGCTTGGCGCCGTCTAGCCCAAGCAATTCGTGCTTCTGGCGGCGCGCGTTCACGGTCACGCGCGATACGCCCAGCCTTTCTGCGAACTGTTCCGCCGTCAGCATGTCGTCCTGATCAAGGATTTCAGCGGCGCGCAACCGACCGCGCTCTCTTGCCGCCTTCAAAGCGGCATCGAGGCGATCATCCTTCGCAATTGCAGGTTCGGCCGGCACCGCTCTCGGCAAGGGTGCGATCTCCGGATTGCCGGCGGAGTCGATCATGACGGTGAAACCGCCTGCACGGCCGCTCTTGCGGCTTCGCTCAATCGTCTGGCCGAACGTCTCCATCAGGCTCGTGATCGTCGATTGGCGAGCCGACAAGGTCTTGAAAACGGCGGGCGTGACTGCGATGGCGACCGTGCCAACCTTCGAAGTGGCCGGGCCTTTTTGGATGAACATCTGGCCGGTCACTGCAGAACGCAGACCGCGTCCCGCTTTCGGCGCCTTGGCCTTGGGTCGGGCAGGTTTGGCATTTGCCATCGGAATCTCCTTCCATGGGCAAGATGGCGATCGCGCGTAAACTTGTCAATCCCGATAAGTTCGTAAAGGAGTTCTTCCACCACTTGCTTTGGCACAAACGCGCTCTTGATGCCGAGGCAGACACCCGAATAGGTCAGAAACGGGCGTCCCGATGGGGCATGAAAATCATCTGCGCCTGCCGGTAGGAAGTGGGACGCGGCGCCGACCTCACCTGAGGCCCAACACCCGTCCAGGTCGACATGATCGTGCGCACATAAGCTTGTGTTTCAGCAATCCGCGGCACCTGCCGGCGACGCTCGACCCGCCCTGGACCAGCATTGTATGCGGCAAGCGCCAGATCGTAGCGGCCAAAGCGGTCGACTTGCTGCTTGAGATAGCGCGCGCCGCCCCGGATGTTTTCGCGCAAGCTGTATGGATCGACCCCCAGTTGCCGGGCAGTACCGGGCATCAACTGCGCCAGACCCAACGCCCCCTTGGGCGACACCGCCGTCGGCCGATAGCGGCTCTCTTGCATGATCAGTGCATCGAACAGCCCGACCGGAAGACCGAACTCGCATGCGGCCTGATGAATGAGAGGAAAGATCGTGCGGCGGCGGTCTTCAGCCGCACGGCCGAAGTCGAAAGTTGCCTGATAGGCCGGCGCGGCGCAGGCGTCATGAGCCAGTGTGGTGGTCGTAGCGAACAGAGGCGTAATCGGGCGCGCCGCGATCGCGTAGGCAAGAAAGGGATTGCCCAGTGTGCGCAGACCAAGGCCAGCGGTTGGCAGCACCACGCCAGGTGCCGAATTTGCTCGATCGATGGGGGCGCCGGTGAACTGACTGGCCATCGCGCGGGACACGGCGGAAAGCTCTTCCGAGGTCTGCGGCACCGGATCGGAAACGGCAGGCGAAGGCGTCGGTCGAGAGAAATCTAGCAGTACGACCGCGCGCTTGGCTTTTGCTGCAACCGGGTTCGCTATGCCGAGCGCCAATGCAATCCCCGCGATAGTCGCTCCTAATCTTGCCATTTCCCGTCCCCTGCGAATGATTGTTGATTGACGCTCAGGTCTGGGTCAGCGCCCCGGCGACCGCCACCGAGCTACGGTTCGATCGCACCCGTGCCGATACCGAGCCGCTGGAGAGCCGCCGCCTCGCCGCGCTGGCGCCATTTCCATCAAGGCGCGAAACTGCGAAGGTAAGGCTTCGAGACAAGGACCCTGTTCCGTCGGTTCCTCGACGAGGGCGATAGTGCACGGCGGCTTGTCGCAGGCCGCTTGCCGCGATGCCTCGTCGATTGCGTCCCGCCGACCCCAAGCTTTTGAGTGCGGGCCGACACCGAGAGGAGCACACCGGAAATTGCCGGCACGTGAGCGCCCCGGCGGGACCGAAGTGGTTGAATTCTGAGTGTTTGCGACAAATTCCGAAAAATGCTAGTATAGGGGCGGAGAAAAGATATGAGTCTTCCGCCATGGCAAGATCCGGGAAATCCCGGAAATCCAAACAGTGTCGCATTCCAGCAGATGCTCCAACAACTCCATGTCGCTGACGGCGTTAATGACGACGAGTCGAATCTCGTCGAACATCCATTTGCAGCGTGGATTTTACTTGGACTTTTTGGCGGCGTTGTCATTGTGAACCTGCTCATTATGTAGCTTATTTCCGCCGCTTCGGCTTCGGATCATATTCGACGTGAAGATGATTGTTGGAGGGATTTTTGCGGGAAGTCTCAAAATCGACGTCGTAATCCGGGCCTAACGCTTGTTGCACCCGAACCTCCAATTGCTGGCCCTGCGCCACGGATATGTTTCTGCCCCTGAAATCCAGCGCTTTACCGTCGGGATGCAGGGTGCCGGGCGCGGTGTGCACACCATCCTGGGCTGAGGTGATGACCGGCCTCGGCAGGCCCAGATCGCGGCTTGCAGCAGCAACGCTGGAAATCGCCGGGAGCATCGATCTGTCGAGCGAGGTGATGCGACTTCCATGATCGACGGACATGCCCTGGGCGCGAACGTAGTTGGTCGCATCGACGGTCGAACCTTGGGTGAACAGTTGCCCGATACCAGGCATCGTCGTGATGAGTGTCGCGTGCTGTGCAGCCTTCACGTCGCCGAACAGGGCATCGCCGCGCCGGTGAATATCGCCATTGCTGAAATTGGTGTCCCGCTGATGGAAATCCATGCGCTCGTTGGCGGCCCCGATCCGGTCGCCGACGAGGCCACTCAAAGCGGCATCGCGCGAGTCAGACACGACAGCGACTTGCGGACCGACAGCATCGACCTCGCCCATCTGCGACCGCCCCCAGGCCTGGACACCGGCAGCAGAGACCGACGAGGGGTTGGCGATGCTTCCTGCTCCAAGCGGACCGACCGGGCCAAGGTCGCGTTGCATGTCCTCGACGTACGACCGCTGAAATCGATCCTCAAGTACGTCTCGCGCATCGCGCTGGGGGCCCTGCGTGCGGCCGCCGTCGAGATCGACGTCGCGCATCCAGGTGGTGTATCCGCTGTCCCGGAGCCCGGGGTTCTTCGCCATTTCGGCAGACACGAAACTCTGCCAGTTCTGGCTGTAATCGCGACTGGACTGGAACCCGCCCGAATCTATCTCGCTGACCTGGCGCTCATAGCGCTTGCCGCTTTCCTCAAGACGGCCGGCCTCGAGCGTGTGTCCGCGCGCCTCGGTGAGGCTGGCGTCGCGTCGCTGCGACAAGCCTTCGAGTTCGGAGCTGCCGCTAGTCGACGCCGCGCGGAAAAAGCTCTCGCGCGAACGGGTCGCGTTATCGCTGGTGCTTTCCGCATTGAGGAAGTCGAGCCCCTTTGAAATTCTCTCGTTGACGCTCGTGCCGTCCACGCGATTCCGAGACTCTTGGCTCAGAACAGTTGCGCCGATACCAAGTGACCCGGCCCCTACTTTCGAGCCAAGACCCAAATTGCCATTTCCTTGGGCATAGGAATAACGAGAAAGCTCGTCCGCAGCGCGGCGATCGAAGCCATACTCGTTGACCAGACGGTCGGACCAGCTGCGGGTCAGATTCTGCGATTGCGAAAGCGCATCCTGCATCTGCTGGCCGGTGGTGGTTTCGCTGCCGCGCGAGGTCTGCGCGGTGTTGAAAATCTGGCTCCCCAAGGTGTTGGCGGCCGAAAAGGATTCGCTCGCCATCTCGCGGTGCTGGCTCGCCTGGTTCTGGAACTCGCCAACCGTTTCACGCATCTCCCCAAGGTTGCTGCGGGTGAAGCTGGGCTTCCATTCGAAGCTCGAAATCGCCGACTGCTGGTTGGTGGTGACAGATCCGTCGCCTTGCATGGTCGAGATGGTGCCGTTCGACTGCCGGAACGCAAAGGCCGGCGCGCCGCTTGAGAAACTGGGCTGCGTACTCCACTGGTCACGGCTTTGGGTGTTGATCGTCGAATTGGCGAGGCTGGCGTTGCCATAGGCGTAGTTGCCGGTTGTGGCTTCGAGCGCGGCGGCCTCGGCCGCGTTCTGGCTTGGCGCCAGAAAGCTGGTCGCATGGCTCGAGATGGCCATCGCTCCGCGAGCCATGCCGGCGGCAAGAAACGGGATCGTCGCGATCATGTAGCCTGCGAGCGTCGCCGTCTCATCGTTGATCGCGCCGATCCCGGCAAAGTTTCCGAGTGTGGCGCCGCCGTTTGCGACCGCGAGACCAGCTGACAGGCCCTTGCTCATCAGGATCATGTGCAGGACGACATAGAGCGGCCCCCAGGCCGCAAGGTAGAAGAACCCGGTTAGATAGCCCCTGAGCGCTCCGACCCCCGTCTTGGGCAGCAAGAACAGCGGGAAGATGACCGGGAACATCGCGTAAAAGACGACGGTCAGGACGATGTTGAGGATTGGCACCCATTTCATCGCGCCTTGGGCGATCGCCGAATAGGTGTTGCGCGTCTGAAGGTCGGCCCGGGTCGCGGCAAAACTGTCGATCGCGGCCGAGCCGGTTCCCCCCGACATATCATCGCGCGCTTGCATGAAGGCGTTGATTGCGAGGCTCTGGCGCATGATGGCGAGCGCATTGGAGGCGTTCGCGGTAAATGCATTGTAGGTCACAGGAAGATCGGCCGCCAGCTTGGCCTGGGCCACGGCGTTGCTCAGATTGGGGTAGAGAGACTTGGCCCATCTCGGCTGAAAACCATTGATGAATGTGGTCCACTGCGGGGTGAGCGCGGCGTAGGCGTCCCGGCAGGTGACGATGGCCGTCGTCGTGGTGGAACCCGGCCCCGTTCCGGTTCGCGTGATGAAAGGTTGCGCGCGCGCGGGACTGCCTAGACCAAGATCGCTCCACAAGTCGGCCGAGCCCGCGAGCCCCTCCATCGACTTGGCTCCAAGCAAGACGTCATAGAAGACGCAGCGCTTCATGTGCTCGTTGATGTTGGCCGCGAACTCGGGATCGGTGATGCGGATCTGCCGGGTGGCCTCCAGCAGCTTGGAGCCATAGACGATCCCGTTGTTCGAATATGCGAGCTGGGCGGGCATGACGAACACGGTCTCGGCTTCGCGGGTCAGATAGTCACCGATCTGGCTTGTAAAGCTGGCGATGACACCAAGGCCGAGCGGCACATTGGCGACGACCGAGGGAGCCAAGCTCGGATTGATCCGGTCCGTCACCTTGAGCGTCACGGTCGGGACCATCAGGCACAGATAGATCAGGGTCGATTGAAGAAACCAGTTGAACCAGGCGCGCCAGTCGAGGCTGAAGGCGACGATCAGCAGGGTGTAGATCAGCCCCATCACCATGACGACCCGGATCATCGACTTGTAACCGCCGCCGCCGGTCCAGGCCGCAACCGCGTTCATCACGTTGACGATCTGTTCGCCGCCCCCGATCGTGAAGAGCTCCAACATCGCCGTCTCCCTCCCCTCCCCTCGGCTTACTGGATACCTTGCGCGTTGAGGCCGCGGGAGAAATTGAGCGCCGCCGACATGCCAGGCGACATCGAATTCTGGAGCGTCGATTCGAGCGCGACCGTGCGGTCGATGATCCGCATCGTCACTTCCACGCGCGCCGAATTGCGGACCTCGCGCTGCGCGAATTTGGCGCGGACCCCCTGCACTTGCGCAGCCCAGGCCGCGGCGCTGGCTTCATCGGCCTTGACCAGGCTTACCTTGGCCATGTCGAACTTGCCCAGGACGTCGTTCATGATCGCCTGGAGCAAGTCGATCGCGGTGATTTCAGCGAGCGTATCGATTTCGCCGGTGCCGACCACGCTGGCGTGAGAGGCAACCTGGACGGCAAGGATCTTGTACAGCGGCAACGAGGCGACATTGAGCAGGGTCTTTTCGGCCGCGCCGATCGGCGTGTCGTTTTGCACCGCGGTCGCCATGCTGAGGATCAAGCTGCGCACCCGGGGGCGGATGGCCTGCGCCGCACCGATCGACAGGGTTTGCGTGCCGACATCGAGGCACGCAGTATCGTTGCACTTCAGGATCTTGACGGCACTCCCCCCCGTCGTGCCGTCGAGCAGCGCTTCGACGATCGAGTCGTCGCCGGGCCCGAACTTCTGGATGATCGTGCCCTTGGTCTTATCGGGCGAGGGCCTGGTGACGACCGTGCCGATGATCGTCATGACCATCTCCTTGAATTCGTCGTCATAGCCGGCGAATTGCGGGCTCTTCCTGAGGATGTCCCAGGTGAAGTTATGCGGTTCGCCGACGAGCTGGTCGGTCATCTCGGGATTGGTGTTGGCCTTGATCGTCTCGTCGCGCTTGTCGCCGTTGTTGCAGCCCTGGCGGCTCGCAGCCCAATCGGAAAACAGCCCCTGGCTGTTGCCAACGGCTTCGCAGATCGTCGCCCGCGTCGAGTCCATCTTCGGCCACAGGCCGCCAACCAGCCCTTGCGCGGTCTCGCAGCTGGAGATGTTCATCTGATTGATCTGCTGCATCTTCTGCGACATGTCCTTGATGACGCCGCTGATCTGGGGCGAGATCGCGTCGATCGCGAGCTGGAAGGCAAAGCCGATTGCGTTGTTCGCGGTCGCCTTGAGCATGGCGACAAGTTCGGCGGTGTTGATGAAGCTGAATGAGCCCGCGAACAGATCGATGCCGCCGCAGCCGGCGCGGGCATGGGGAAGCTGGAGGTTGAAAGGCTGGATCGATTTTTGCGGAAAACGGGTCCAAACGTTGCCGCCCGAATAATAGCCCGCCGACTGGCCCTCGAACGCCGTCGGCCCGGTGACATTGGCACGAACCCCGGCGTCGTCGAAGAAGGTCTGCATCTCCGAGCCGACATTCGCTGCCGCAGGGGTCAGCACCGCGGCGTTGGACGCCGCCGCCAGCCCCAGCACTGCGCCACTACGCAGCAGCGCGCGGCGCCAGCCCGATTTGCGAATTTCGCCCATCAGAAGTCACTCCCCGGCTTGGTGTTGGTGAGCATGAAAATGCGGTCGATGATCTCGTCCGCCGCCATCAGCCCGGTACCGATCGGGATTGGGCGCCTGGTGACGGTATCGAACAGGACGAGTGCGGGGGTGGCCCTGTCCCGCAGCCCCATGCGCACCCGCTGGCCTGAATCGACCACGTAGTTGGGAAACGTCCGGTTCGGTCCGCCGTCCATCGAAACCGCGACGATCGACAGCCGGTTGCTGTCCCCGACCGATTTCAGGATCGGGCTCTGGATCTCGCAGGCAGCGCAGCTTTGGGCGTAGAAATAGAAGATCCCGTAGCGCTGGGAGAGCCGGGCCATCGCCGCCTGCCGCTCGGCGGAGCGGTTATCGAGCCAGGCGCGTTTGCCGACCGTCGAGACGGGCCGCTGCAACGTGTAATCGATATCGGGGGTCTGCCACAGCGCACGTTGCCAGACGTCGGCGAAGGTCGACGAGCGGTCGAGTTGCTCGCGCTGGAAGCGGACATAGGCAATCACGTTCTCGGTCGTTGGTTCGAGAATTGCGCGGGCCTTGAGTTCATCGAGCTGCCGACCGATCGCTTTCAATCGCGCATCGGCCGACTGCTGCGGAGCCTGTGGCGGCGATGCCGACTGCGCCCTGGCCTTCGGCTTGTCGCAGTAGAACCAGGTGCCAAGCCGACGACGGCAGTAAAGGTCTCCGCCCACACCCTCCTCGGGATCGATGCCGCGTTCGGCAGCGCCGGTTGCGAGCGCTGCCGGCGCAGGCTGCGACGATGCGGCGATGGCAGCAGAATCGGGTGCGTCCTGGGCCATCGCGCAGATCGGGGTCGCGGCGAGCAAGATGCCGATGGCGAGCTGGACCGGCTTAGCGATCATGGAATGGATCCTCTCTGACAATGGTGACGTCGAGGAGCTTGCCGACGTCGAAGAAATAGCGGTCGCGAAACACGAAATGGACGAGGCCCCGCGCCGCGAACTCAGCCTTGAGGCGCGCGTCTTCGGTGGCACGAAACGAGAGGCCGTCGCTCGTCAGCCATTCGCGATGGACCAGGCGGCGCAGCGGCCCCGCAAGATCGCTCTCGACCAGGCTGGCGTTGAACCAGCGGCCGATTTCCGCGACGACGCCGGCCGGATCTATCCCGGGCCGCCTGGCCAGGCAGATCACGACTGCCAGCTCGAGCACCGAGATCTCGGGGACCGGCGCAAGCGCATCGAACGCGGTGACGCTGGCCGCACCCATCAGCTGCCTCCTCTCGCGTAGTAATCGCGGATTTTTTGCTGGATATCGGTCATCGTGGCCGCCTCGTCGGGGAGCCGCGCGGCGTTGATGAAATCGGTATAGATCTCGGCGAAATCCATCAGCGACAGGTCGAGCCGCGCAAACTCATCGACCGTGAACCCGTCGCACAGCGGCCGCTTGGGCGTTCCCCAGGTCTTCCCGATCTGCGGGCGCCCCTGCTCCTGGAGGATGCGGGTCAGCTTGGAGCTGAACGCACAATAGACCTGCTTCTTGGAATCGCAGATGCCGAGGAAGCTGCTCGAACAGTAGGTCCCGATGTAATGGGTGAACCCCGCGTCGATCTTGACCGCGAGCTGCTGCTCCGCACTGCTGCAGGCGCCGATCAACGGGACGCCGTTGCCCCCGCAGCAATTGGCGAGCCCGAAAACCGGCTTGTGACAGCTCTCCGCCGCCCCTTTGAACAGGCGGTAATCGATCTCGTCGAATTCCTTCGCCACCTGATCGAGGGTGTGCAAACCGACGACCGCATCCTTGAATTCAGTCGAGGCCTCACGCGTGATCGCCTCGCATTCGGTTCCGATGCAGTACAGGTCGCCGCCGCACACGAACTGCTTTGGTTCGGTGGTGCTGCCCGGAATCGGGCAGGTATAGATCCGCTCTTCGACCTGGCAGGCGCCGGCCTGCGGATCATCGAGGCAGACAGTCCGATCGAAGTGACACGCGGCGTTGGCATCGAGGGCCGAACAATCGTTCGCCTGAACAATGGTGTTGCATTGATAATCGCGTTTCCATGCCCAGCATGGCTGGGTCACGCTGGTGTTGCCGATCAGCCTCGTAACCGGATCGCTGTCGGTACAGACTTCCCCGCCGATCAGCGTGCAATTGGGATCGGCCGCAAGCGGCGAGCATTGCGTCTCGTTGCGGCTCGTCACAACCGTTTCAACGGTCGCGGTCGATGTCGCGTAATACCAATGCCCGGTGATGGGCATGATGAAGACATCGGGCGTTTCACCCGCGAGTGGAACCGAGCACTGGAAATGCCTGACCGAGTAGTTCCTGCAGAATCGGTTCGGAGAAAGACCGACCGCCGTGCTCGCCGCGCAGCCGCTCAACGTCTCGGGCAAGATCTTGCAGACGCCGCTCGCCAGCGGCGCACTGAACTGATCGTCGCGAACGAACGGTGCGCCGTACACCGCATCGCCGGCGACCCAGTAATCGTAAACGGTGGTGGTCTTGGTCTCGACCGCGGCATCGAGCGGGATCGCACAGGTCTTGCCCTCCGGCACCACTTTCGAGCCCGAATTGCAGGTGGCCTCGAACGTGCCCGCAGAACTGACGCCCGGAGGAAGCTCGACGCATTGCCCGGTCGTGCCGTTGGCATCGACACCAAGCACATAGGTTTCGGGGGTCTGAGTGATGATCGTACCGCGGGCGACGGTCTCGTCGACCAATGCCGGGGATACCCGCGGACGCGCCGTGTTGCCGTCGATCACCAGCACCGCGCCTTCATTGGACCGCGCCGCGGGTGCGCGCGCGGCTTCGAGCGCGAGCGGATCGTTGAGATAGGAACGCTCGGGTGCGGACCCGCCGTTGTATCCGGGCAGATTGGTGGTCGCGGTCGCTTCGTTACCGGCGATGTCCGCAGCCGCGCGCGCGGCCTCGGTGGCGAACGCCTTGGCGTCGTCGCGCACGGCCTGCTGCGCCCATACGGGCGTCGCAGCCACCAGGAGCAGGGCAAGGCCGGCGACAAGACGCATCAGTTGCCTGCGCCAAGCTGCCGGAGCGCGGTAGCGGCGATGCGCGCGCCGGGACCGCCGCCTTGCGCAAACGTCTCGAGCGCATAGCGCACCGTGACATTGCCCGACATGCGGTCGTGCGGCGGAGGAACCGTCTTGCAGTTGAGCCCGTCGCACAGATCGAAATCGGACGTCACGACGACGAACGCCGGCACGCTGGTGACGTTGAACGCACGGAACAGGCGCGGATCGATGCCCAGCGAGCGGGTTTCCTGCCCCTGGTCGATGACCTTGACGATGCCTTGTTGAAACGCCTTCATCGAGTTTCCGGGGAACCCCTGGAAGACCACCGCACCGCCTGCCTTGCTGGTGTCGCGAATGAGCGGCCGGAGGCTTGTCGCGGGCATCGACAGCGAGGCAAAGACAATGAATTGCGGGGCCTCACCGCCTTGGGCTCGGCCGGTCACATCGGCCATCATCCGGTCGAGCTCGGATGCTCCCGGCGCCGCGCCCTGGGCCCTGGCATACCGCTCATGGTTTGCTTCGCCGCTGGCAACAGTGGTTTGCGCGTCGGCAGCGACCGCGTCCGAACGCCGCTTGATCTCGTCGACAAAGGCCTGCGCATCCCCGGCCGTTTCATCGGCCCTTTTCTGGATCGCTTGCAGATCGAGCCCCTCGACGGTTTGGGCGAGCACGGCCGCCGCGCCCAGCAGTGCGGCGATGCCGCCTATGACAAAGGGGGTTTTGCGGATCATAGCGCGCAGCAGTTCCGTTTGCGCCAGACGAGATAGCCAAAGTCCTCCCCGACGACTGGAATGGACCGGCCCATGCCGGGTTTGAGATCCGACGCGCCGATCATCGAACAGGCGAACTTACCGCTGACCATCGGGACCGGGTTGACCATCTGGAAGCGATATTGCTGCTTCTTGAGGATCGGCATGGGATATTTGTGGCACAGCCCCTGGCTGCCCATCGTGCCCCAGGCGAGCAGCTCGCGGTGCATCTTGTATGCCATCCGCGAGGCAGCAAGGCGCGACGACTGGACCGGATTGAGGTGATGGCCGATGTTGCCGTTCATCGGGTACATCGAGCCCTGACACCCGGCGCACCAGAACAACGCGTCGATCGGCCGCTTGACGGTCGCAGCGACACAGTCGGCCGCACAAGCCAAGGTCGCGATCGGATTGGCGAATACCGCTGCTTCGGGGTTGATCAGCATGGTCAGCGTATCGTCCTGCCACAGCGGATCGATCTCGGTGACATAGGCAATGTCGAAACTGGTCGCCTCGAGGCAGAGGAAATCGGCGACGATCTCCATCCAGTACAACAGCGGGTAAATATACCAATGGACGTGCCACTTGGCGCTGTTCTGACCCGCCCCGCCCAGCTGGTTGGTGGTCGTCTCGTTCCCCCGGCCGATATCGAACCCGGGCTTGATCGTGACGCCGCCCAGGTTGGGGAAGCACCACGGCTTGGTCGTCACATCGACGAGCCGCACGGGCTCCCAAAAGCCGACCGCGACACCGATCCGGGGAATGGGCGAACCGCACAGGCACACCGGCAGCGAGGGGTTGTTGTCGGTGTCGGCGCGGCCCGCGACACTCGGCCAGATATGAGCTCCGCCCACCGACAGCGGGAACAGGCAGCTCCAGCACACATCGGTGATCGGATTGACGAACTTGCCGGTGCACGACCCGGGCGTCCCGGCGCTCGCCGGCGCGCTCGCCCCCAGCCCCGCGAGGGCAAAGATCAGGCCGAGCGCGCGGCACCGGCGCAGAAAGGCGAGGAGGAGCCTCAATCGTCCTTCCCGTCACGCGCCGCGCAGCATTCCATGAGCCAGCGATCGTCGGCGCGTGTCTTTCGATAGAAGAAGACAGCTGCTGATAGCGCCGCAATCGAAATCATGACGAGCAAGGCCGCGCCGGTGGCAGCCCGTCCGCATTGCGCGATGATGAAGTCGATACCCGCGATCCCCAGCGCGCTGGAGCCGGTGCTGACCACGACGGCAAAGCGCAAGGTGCGCATGGTGGCGGTCTCGGGGGCGGCCATCGGCGGGCCGATCCAGCGTTCGAGCGCCTTCATGCGCCGCGCCTCTTCAACGGCGCGGCGAAGAAATGCCACAGCATCCAGCCAAGCCCGGCCAGGGCGTAAAGCTGGGCAATGACATTCACGATCAAGCGCCACACCCGCCATTCACCGGCCAGCGCCAGCGCCGCGATCAGCGCGAGGTGGCCGATCACGACAGCTGCGATCACGACGAAAGTGTGCAGACGTCGGCGGCGGTCATCGGTCATGACGGCTTCCCCTTCACCGGCATTTCGGTGATGCGCATCGCGCGCCCCGCCTGTTCGACCACGGCAGGAACATGCGTGATCCCGAATTTGGCGGTGAGCCTGCCGGCCTGGTCGAAATAGAACCGGCGCTGGTGGCGCGTCATCGCCTCGAGCGGCGCGCCTTTGACCATGATCAGCCGCGCCTTGGCGTCGAACCGCTTCAGGGCCCAGGCGAGCTGCGCGGCATCGTCGCCGTCGATGAACACCAGCGGCGTCGTCACCACCACATAATCGAGCGGATTGACGCGCGTGCCGGCCGCCGAAATCAGGTTGCCCTTATGGTCGCGGATGTCGTGATCGAGGACGATCGAGGGATCGAACAGCCAGGTCCGGGCGCGGGTTGCAAGCTCGATGCCTGCAACCGGGTCGGGCCGCCTGACCCTGGCTTCAGTGCGGGTACGAAGCCGCTGGTTCATCGCGTCGAGCTGGCCATTGGCTTGCAGCGTTCTGAGCTTCAGTTCGATGACGCGCAGCATGTCGGGCTCGAGCAGCGGAAACACGGTTCCGACCTGGCCATAGTCCTTCGCCGCAGCCGGGGGCACGACTGCGGCGAAGCCCAGGAGCCCCGCGATGATGAAGCAGGCGCGCATCACAGCACCGGCACGCCCGTACCGACGATCTGCGGGGCGCAGACCCAACCGATGTCGGCATAGCGACTGTCGAACCCGTCCTTGTGCGGCGTGGCGAGAAAATAGCAGCCAGGCGGCACGCGTCCGACGGGACCCGCGGCAAGCACTTCGCCGCGCTTGGAAACCGGCTTCAGGACCGCGACCGGCGATCCGTTGACGAGGACCGTGTGTCCGTCGCGGGTAACAAGATCGCCCGCCACCCCGTAAACGAGCTTCCCGAATGGCTGGGGGTGATCGCCGAAATGCGCGCGGATCAGCGGGGTCTCGCGAACGCGAAAAAAGGCGTATTGCCTGAGCCTTGGCTGGACGCGCTTCTCTACAAGGAACGCCCAATTGGGCAGCGATTCAGACGCATTGATCATGAAAGCGTGGCGCTGCGACCAGTCGTGCAGGGACGCCCACGCGAGGCCCGCGACGCCAAGCGTAACGAGCGTCCGCCAGCGCGGTAAACCAGGTCCACCGCGTTCGGACGCAGATGCGGCGATCACGGCAACACCACATATTCTGGAGGCGCTGCCGGTTGCGTTTCGAACGGCGAATTCGATGTGGGCTCGGGCGCGCTCAGCGGGATTTGCTCCGGCGCGGCTTGCGGCATGCCTGATGCAGCCATCGCCGGGGGCATCGCTGCGGGCGATTTCATTTTTACCAGCTGGGCAAGGTCGGCGACCACTTCCATCGTCACATCGGGAACGGACGCGGCAACCACCGCTTCGCCCACCAGCACAACCTGGCCGTCCGCCGCCCGCTTCTTGAGCACGCTATCGAGCGCGCCCATGAACGCGCGGGTCCGCGCGGTAAGCTGATCGGGGGGCGTGCCCGAGCGGGCCTCGGCGGTCACGAAGTCGTTGACGATCGCGGCAAGACGGACCGAGACGACGCGACGGTCCTCGAGCGCGAAGATTTTCGCCGTCGCCCACATACCCCAGATCCCAGCGGCGAGCGCCGCCGCCAACAGGGCAAGCTGCGAATAGGTCAGTCCGGCAAAACGCGCGGGCTTGCCGACAAACGGGACAATCGCGGGAGTGACCCCCGCAGGGAATGAGTTCAGCTGATCGCGCACCGGCGCATGGCCCTCAAAGCCTTCGCCGTGAGCCTCGAATGGAAGCTCGCCTTCAATTCGTGATGGTCGGTCCATCGGTCCCTCCCAAGAAAATGGCCATCAGCGCCTTGCGCCGGAAGAAAGCTGTCACGGCAAAGACGATCGCGGCGGCGATCAGCAGCTGCCCGTCGAAGGCGGCGCGGCGCAGCGGCTCTGCCGCCAGGTAATGCCGCGCGAGGAGATCGAACTGCTCGAAAAACCCCGCCAACGTGCCGTTACCCGCCGCCACGAACAGCGCGACGAACACGCCGCCGACGATCAGCGCGGTCGTTGCCAGCCATCCCGACATCGCCAGCAATGCGTAAAGGACGCCTGGAATTGATAGCTTTTGCTCGCGCGCCGCGAGCCGCTGCTGATGCAAGGCGCGCTCATAGCCGCGGTCCACCGCGGCCGATCGAGGGCTGGCAAGTTCGGGGCTCATTCGGCGGCCACCGCGAACGGCGCCTCCTGTCCCGCGCTCCACTGCGTGGGGTCGTCGGGATAGGCGACCCGCTCGATCGCTGCCTCCATCGGCAAACCTTGCGCCACCAGCGCCTCGATGTCGGCGAAGACCTTCGGGCTCGACGAGTAGATCGTCGCTGAATACGGGTCGAGCACGAGCCGGCCGACGGCGAGCGTTTCAGGGCCCTTTATCATCACATCCGAATATTCGACGCCGTTGCGCTTGAGGCTGCGCATCAACGTTTCGGTCGAGGCCGACATCTCGAAGCGGTCATGCTTCATGAAATCGGAGATCGATTCGGGCTTTTGCTGAAGGATCAGAAACCAGTCGCTGTTTTCGAGCGCCGCCACCGAGCCTTCGGATTTGTAATAGTCGTTGAGCGATTGCGTAGCGGTGATCAGCGACGCGCCGTATTTGCGACAGGTGCGGGCATAGGTTTCGACGAACTCGGCCATCGCCCCGCCCTTGAGCATCTGCCAGGCTTCATCCATGATCAGCGCCTTGCGGCGCGCGCGGTCGAGCTTGCGCATCGACTGCGACGACATGAACATGATCGCGGTGAGCACGACCGCGCGCAGCTCTTCACGGCTCGACAGGTCCGACAGCTCGAACACGGTCAGATCGGCGTTCAGTTTGAAGGTGGCTTCGCCGTCGAAAAACTTGCCGTAAGTGCCGCTGGTCCCGAACGGCAGCATCGACACCGCGAGGCTGCGCGAGAGGCCGTCTTCGTTGGCCATCAATCCGGCGATGACATCGTCGACCGCGCCATTGCGGCCCTTCTCGCTCCACACCGCGTTGACGACGCCGTCGATCAGTCCGCGTTCGGTGTCATTGAGCCGGTCGATGTGCCGCGCCATCTGACTGACCATGGCTTTGAGCATCGACAGGCAATCGAGCTTGTAGTCGTCGTCGTCCTCAGCCGCGTCGGCGTCGATCATCGAGAACGGGTTGATGCAGAAGCCCGACGAGAGCGTGAACTCGATGAACGCTCCGCCCTGGAGCTTGCACGAATGCTCGAAGCTGCGTCCATCGTCGATGACGATGACATTCGCAGCCGCACCGCACAGCGCCGAACACAGCTCCTGCAACGCCACCGACTTGCCCGATCCCGACTTGCCGAACACGGCTACATTGTGATTGCCCGCCGCATTCTCGAACGGCGACCAGAAGAACGGCTCGCCGCGCCTGCCAATCAGCAGCAGATGGGGGGTGTCGCCGCCTTTGTACTCGCCCTGGAACGGCGCGAGGTTGGCGGCTGTCGTCGTGAGCATGGTGCGCATCCGCTTCATGCGCTCGAGATCGCGGCCCAGGCCCGACGCGATCGTCATCGGCAGACAGGCCAGGAAGCCGACCATCTGCATGTGCTTCTCGTTGTGGAGATCCCACCCGCACGCCTTGTACATCGATTTGAGGATGCGTTCGTTGGTCTCGCCCCTGCCCTTGGGGCTGAACGCGGTCACCCCGTAGAATGCGCGCACCAGTTTGTTCCCCTGGCGCAGTTCTTCCTGAATGTGCTGCCACTCGACGCTTTGTTCCTTGAGCTGCGGCAGAAACCGCGCCGACTTGGAATCGGCCAGGCTCGAGGTCCGCATGAACTTGTAGGCCGCCTTGTTCTGCGAGGCGGTCGCATCGGGATAGATCAGGCAAAGCGTGGTCGCGACCGGGCACGGCAGGCGCAGCTTGTCGGTGAACAGATCGCCGATCAGACGCGCACAATCCCACGGCGCCCAGCGCGGCGGCAGGTTGCGAACCGCATAGGAGCGCACCTCGAAATTGTCGGGATACATATCGCCGATCTCGGGAATGCCGTCCTTGTCGACACCGGTGGCGCGCAGCCGCTCTGTCCGGAATTCGAGCCGGTCGGGGAAGTGACGCACTTCCATGTCGCGCCGGACCGCCTGGTCGGCAATCGGGTCGAAGGCGTTGTAGGCCACCGGATCGTCGCCCGCCGCGGTCGTCGGCGAGGTGATGTCGTCAATCAGCGCCAGCAGATTTACCGGGTCGATTACCCGCGACGGCACATCGATCGAGCGCAGCGCGGACTGGATCGTCTCGGCCAGCGCTACCAGCTCATCATCGCCGACACTGAGCGCATCGGGAATTCCGATCGAGATGATGAGCCGGAAATGCCTCAGATGAAACGGCGCATCCTTGGAGAGCGAGGTCCACACGCCCGACGACAGATAGTCGGTGCGGTGCTTGGCGATTCGCTCGTAGATGCCTGCGGCCCAATAGCGCGGCACGAACCATTCGGAGAGTTTGGCGCCGACCCGCGACGAGGCGAAGTTGACGATCTGGATGACCGCGCCGGGAGGCACCCCCTCCCCCAGCGCCTGCGCGATAATGTCGGCCGAGCGCTCGTCGGCGCCGACCATCGGCGCCAGCTCGAAGGCAATTTCGCGCGCGCTGGCATTATGGAAGATCTGCGTTTTGCTGTCGAAACTGCGATAGGGAAGCCAATGCGAAAGCATCGGCACGGTCGGATCGGGCCGGCCTTTCTCGCCGCGGGCGCCGTCACCGACTACGGTATCGAGAAGCCAGGTCACGATACCCATCACGGGTTGACCCCAGACACCGGGAACAGCGACGGTCGATTGGTTGCAGCCGTACCGGCGGCTTGGCTCGGACTCTTCACTGAGGGTGCTTCGCCCGGAGCTGCAGCCACAGGTGGCCCCGCCACCGGCGACGCCCGCAGCCGCTCCGCAACCTGGGCGCGAATGGACTCCAGAGGATTTGAGGCTCCGCCGACCGTTTGAGGCGGTAACGAATAACTGACCGCCGCCATTGTGGAACTGGCGTTCGCCGAACTAGATCCAGCACTTGGGGCAGCCGCGAGATCGGCGCGAACGCGCCTTCTCGAGGACATCCGCGATAACCGCACCGGATTGGCTACGGGATCGGGAAAACGGACTTCCGGCGCGGCCGAAGCCAGTTCGCCGAGGCTACGAACCGGGCCGTCCGCCAGCTGCTCCAGCGGTTCCTGAAGCGTCATCGTCGAGGTTCGCGCCGCTGGCGCCGCTGAAGCGTTGGTCCACACCGCGCGCTCGACTACAGCATGGATTGCCGTGGTCTCACGATAGCGTCCCGCCCGGTCTATGTGCGCGGGAAACACGATCCGAAGCACCTTTTCGCCCGATCGCACCGGCTCGCTGGCCGAGGTGCGGATCATGCGGGGCGTATCCGACGGCGGTGCCGAGTAGGGTCCGGCCGGGATGACGCTCTCATCCCCGCCGATCAGCGCAAGCGCAGCATCGTCGATGGTCGATGTCGGCGCGCAAATGCCGTCGGGAGCCCGGCACGAAAAATTACCCTGAATATTGCCGCCCAGCGAAGTGCAGCCACCGAGAGAAACGCTCGCGGCCAAAACCGCCCCCGCCCCCAGACCCCGCCGAAACAAAGAGCGCTCGCGGCCGCTGGGAAAACGGGAATTGCGTCCGCGCGATACGGGAAGCGAGCCCGACGGCAGTCCTTCGCCGAACGCTGCGGCTGCGTTCCACAGAGCAATCCCCTGGGCAACAGTGATGAGCTCGGGGCCGACCCGGACACGGGCACCGGTCCGCTTGGCGAGCGCGCGATTGAGCGAAGCCATCTCGTGTGATGTCAGCCAGACGCTCATGATTTTGCTCCGTTCAACCAGGCAACGAGGACTTCCTTCGAGCGAAAACCCTGCAGGACGGCGCCGTCCGAACGGACGATGACGGGTGTGCCGGTAAAGCCGTGGGCCCGTGCGAAGCGCTCATTGGCGTCGAGCCCCGAGGTATCGCAGGTCGCTTCAGCCGGCGTTTCGCCCGCGTATGCCCGGCGCAGAGCGCGCACCCGATCCTTGGCGCACAGCACCCGCTCGGAGAGCGCACGCGAGCCGAGTACCGAAATTGGGCGCTCGCTGACGGTTACGTTCATCGTCTCAAGGGTGTTGGTGAGCGCGCGGCAGTAGCTGCAGCGAAAATCGGTGAAGATCGTGACGCGCTGGCCACCACTGCCCCACTCGATCGCTCCGTTCGCCGGCAATCCGGCCAGCGATACCGATTGCTGAGCGCCCACGTCCCCGGCCACCGCTGCGGCTTTGCGGACCGGATAGTCGCGCGCAACCGGCATTCCGGCCTGAGCCGACGCGAGCGCGTCACCCTCGCCATCATCCTCCGCTTCCTGCCTCCGCGATGCGCCGCCCAGCAGCGCCTCGGGATTGATCTCAAGCAGCCGTGCGGAGGTCAGATCCTGGCGCGTCTCCATATCGTAGAGGTGACCGACGATGAGATAGCGCGCGCTCTTGTCGACATAGAACAACGACTTTCCGGCAGTGACCTCGCAAAGCCCTTCCACCGTGGCACAATCGATCTTGGCGACTTCGGTTTTCGGCAAACGGTCCTTGAGCGCGGCTGCGACCGCAGTGTCCGCAGGCGTGCTCGACGCCGCGGTGCCTGCCAGGACCATCGCCATCAGGCCGCCTGCTTTTGTCCACCCTAACCATGTCATGATTGCTGGCCTCCCATTGTCGGTTGCGTCAGTTGCGGACGAACGCGCCGTCGAGAAACACGATCTCGACATCGATGCCGGTCGGCATCTCGATCACCGGCTGATATTGCTCGGCGCGCTCGATCAGATATTTGCTGACCGTGTCGGCGGCCGAACTCACGCCTTCGCCAACGCCGCCCTGCAGGATTTCGCCCGCACCAAGCTGCGGACGCTTGCCATTGACGCTGACGTTGCTGCCTTGGAACAGGCTGTTGGTGTTGGCCGAGAAGCCCCGCCCGAATCCGCCAGCGAGGCCTGCAAGAAATGCCTGGGTAATCAGGCTTCCTTCGCGGCTGACGACGCGCCCGCGAACCCCCGATTTGCCGGCAAAGGCGATGAACCCTTTGACCTCGCTGACCGCGTAGCGGCCGCCCGGTTGCGCGCAGGTCATGCGCTGCAGCTTTACATAGACCTTCTCGGACGAAAGGTCGCCGCGCGCCGCGCCGTTGATCAGACAGCCCTGAATTTTCGTCGTCAGAACCCGGCCATTATCCGCCACAGATCGCGCGGGGCCGGTGATACGCAGCACCACGGGGAGCGGATCGGTCTGCGACGCGACGCCGGTACTCGCGTCCACGCCAACGATCACCCGCGCGGTCGCAAAGCTGTTGGCGGGAAGATAATCGGGCGAGTCCGAATAGACCGTCGTCCCCCGTTCGGCCCGCGTTGCATTGCCGCCCGGCCCGCTGGTGAACGAAACGGTCTTGACCTCGCGCGGCAGCGAAGCAGGGATCAGCGCGGCGGACGGGCCACCGGCTTGCTGGTAGAGCGCAGGCGAGCCAGGCCCATAAAGCGCGGTCGGTCCCGGCGGTGAAACGGGCGCAGCTGGCGTGCTCGCGATCTGCGATTTGAGCGCCTCGTTCTCGGTCTGATAGGCCGACAGCACGCGCTGGCCGTCGGACGACATCGCGCTGTTCTGGCCGCGCAGCGCGTCCATCTCTTTTTGCATCGCCGCCAGTTGGGCCGCTTGGCCATCGACCCCGCGCAAGCGATTGTCGGTCGAATCGAAGCGGTTCTCGGACCGCGCCATCCACTCCTGTTCGCTCATGTTGCGGTTGACGAGATCGCCGGTCGCGACCCTGATTTCCTTGGCCTGCGAGGCCTCCATACCCACGGGCACCGCGTCGCCGCCGAAGATCCACCAGCAGGAACTCACCAGCGCTATTGCGGCCGCCCCGCCCAGCAGGAGTTGCTGCTTCTTGCGCGCTGCATCGTTGACGGACATCGCCTGGCCGATCGGCGACATACCATCGTCATCGCCGTCGATGCTATCATCGGATAGAGTTTGCTGCTTGAGCCTTCCAAAGAGTTTCATTCGCTTTCTCCCGCCGGCAGCACGATGTAGGCAGTGGTGGACGCCCCCGGCGCGAGGTTCGGCTCGGCGATCGTGATCGCCACGGCGTTCGACGGGGCAACGACACCTTCGGTAAGCACCCTCGGCGCGCGGGCATTGTTCTCGATCCGGATGACCTTGCCGATGAGCGTCGGCCCCCGATATTCAGCGATCATCTGGACCTTGAGATCGCCCACGTGGACCGCGTTGAGCACCGGCTGACGCATCCGGTAGCCGTCGGGGATGCTGCTCGAATACATCGCCTGGACCAGCTTGACCGCCTGTTCCTGTGGATCGGCCGCGGCGGCGATGCGAGTTTCGTCGGGCTTGTCGCCCGCGATCGCGGGGTTGGCGACGAATACCTGCTGCGCTTCCTCACCCGTCAGCCGGCAGGCAAACTTGTAGACATAGCCCTTCTTCGACGTCGCAAAGAACGACAAGACTTTCGGCGTGAAGCCTTCGGGCACCGAAACATAGATGTCGCCGCGAACCGGTTCATTGACGACCGAGAAGTCCTCGCTCGGATTGCCGGTCTGGAGCTTGGAGACGCTGGCGATCTCGTCGCCGACCAGGCTGATCCGGGTGAGATCGCGCGAGGAAGCGATGCAATCGATCCGCGAATTGTCCGCCGCCATCAAAGTCTGGTCAGCAAGCGCGGGAGTGGCAATCGCCAGCGCGCAGACTGCGAAGAGCCCAGTTCCGATGAAACGGCTGCCAAAATCGAAGGGGCGCGACATCAACGCTGTGCCGCACGCGAGGCCGCATCCGACAACGATCGGACTCATGACGATACCGCCTTTCTGGGATCGACCTTCTCGACCATGCCGAACTGGACGAGCTTGAGGCTGAGGCCATTGTAGACCCAGCCATATCGGAAGGTTTTCTGGTTGGCGGAGACTTCCTGGCGGCCAACCATCGTGTGAAGGACGCCAGTGACTTCGGAGGTCAGTCCGCCGGGATCGACTTTCATCGATTCAACCGTGAAGAACTGCGCGATGGATGAACCGCGCTGATCATCGACGATCTTCAACAGATCGGCCTTGACCTGGCCGTAGGCGCTCGGATGGACCATCTCGAGCACCGAGGTCATCCAGTATTCGAGGCTCTGAGGGGTACGGTTGAGCGTGAGAACCGCAGCGTCGCGCGTCACGGCTTCGAGGTATTCGCGGCTGACGCCCGCGCTCGAAATGGTGAGGGGCGTCCGCAGCACAGGCTGAAGCACAACTTCACGATCGCGCGAGGCGGCGGTGATGCCGAGAACCGCTGAAAGTCCGGCAAACGCGAGACTTGTCACAAGCAGCATGTTGCGCTGCTTGAGGACGCGCTGCGACTGCGTGTGCGAATATGCAAGATCCATGCGCCCTACCCCGCCATCAAACGAAGAAACGAAGGTGGCGTGGCACGAAGCCCCACAAAACCCGCCGGCAAATGCCAGTAAGCCCAATGAAGCAACCATGACGCGGCACGACCTGCTTTTGCTTTGCGCAAGCCCCACCAGCACCCAAAACCGAGAATGATCCCAATCAGGATATGCTGCGTCAAAACGCCCCAGATAAACGGCAAGACCATCGCGATGAACTCATCGAGCGTCCAAAGCCCGATGAGCTCGGGATCGTCGAGCCGTGCTGGAATTGCGTATTTGTCAGCCATGTTGCCACGCCACCTTCGAGGAGGCGGCCGTCCCTAGCGGGCGGCCGCTAGGTTCAGATCGTGGCAGTGACCGCAGCGGTGACGATCGGCACGCCGGTCCCGGCGCCGACGCCGACCCCGACCGGGATCGCCACCTGCCCAAGGCTGAAACGCCCCGAGGCCAAACCGACGATGCCGCCGGCCAAGCTCAGCACGGTGATGATCTTGCCGCCCGAACCTTCAAGAAAGCCGGTGAACGACGACAGGGCCGTGTTGAAGGTCGCGTCGGCACCCGCCATCGCCGCCTCGGTTCCGACGACTGCTGCAGCAGCTGCAATCAGCCCGACCTTGGCGACGCTGGAGAGCGCAACGCGACCCGTTGGAAATGCGAAAATCCGCGTCATTGGATCATCCTCAGTTAGCGACGTCGAGATTAACGCCTTTGAGAGGATGGTCGTTTATCGTGCTCAGACACCAGACCGGAGACCCACGAAATCCTATTCGACTGTCCGATCCCACGCAAAAACACTGCCAAGCGCCAGATCCGCAGCCGATTCGGCAATGAGGGGTGCCGAAAGGCGCAACGCGGCGTGCCAAAGCGGCAACAACGCGGGCCTCATCGGCTACGAAACGCGACACAACGGCAACTAGCGGTGCCAGAACGGCAACAACCGGTTGGAACTGGCAATCCGCCCGATTCGGGTCAACTTGGCGCCAGTCAGGAGTCGGCGAGAAACCGTGACCAGGAGGGTCAACGGTGAAACAAGCCTCGCAAACGTACCTGCTGTCCCTTACGAACCGGGAATTCGAACAAATTACGCTGGCGATAATGGTGCACTCGAATAAAGCCCATAAATTACAGGGTTTTGGTCAGTGCGTCGCGCGATGGCTGCACCAATGGAGCACCGGCGAATTGCCGATGACCGAGCCAGGGCACGCTCAAGATATTGACGCCCTGGCGGGTTCTACCCACCAGATATATGTGGGCCTGGCTGGCGAAACCATCCAACTTTTCAAAGCGTGGCGGACCGCATTGGTTGAGGCATCAGCCATAGCGGTTCCCGTGAGGGCTGCGATAATGGCGCTCGTTGCCAGCTCTCTTGCTCAGCATCGACAAGAAAATGCTTGATCTCTCTGCAAAGGTAAATTTACCACTTGAGGGATCAGGGGGGCTAAATGATGGAATCCACGGGAATAATCGCAGAAGGCGTCGATCACGGCATTAACGAGCGCTTTTTCAACGTTGGTCCCGAGCAGTTCATTCCCCTGGTTCTCGAGGTCATGCAGCAAAGGAGCGTTAGCGCAGCGGAACTCGCCCGGCGCCTGGCCATAAACCGAACCAATCTGAGCCGTTGGTTGACTCGCAAACGGCCTTTGCCGGCAGTGACGCTACAATCGATTTTCTTGACCCTTGAGATAGACGAAATGCGCGCAATCCTTGCGATTGGTCGGTTTGGTCGGTGGCAACACTATTTCGATCCTGATGTCCGGATCATCTCCGATCTCATCGATGTTCTCCCAGACGCGCTCAGCAAAGCCCGGTCTGGGGCGACCCGCTATGCGGTCGGAGTTTCCGGGGCGATGGAGCTGGCACGCCGGGTCAGCGATATGATTGCGAACAACGACCGGGAAACCGAACGTCGCCGATTGGAGCGACCCTTTACGGGAATGTGACGCTCCAAAAATGAGTAAGTGTGGTCTGGCGACCGCAGGTTATGCGGTTATGCGGCGAGTTTGGTCGCAGTGTCCCAGTCGACTTGGTCCGTCAGCGAGTGCCAGGTGAAGCCTACGGTCGGGATGCCGCTGTTGCGGACCCGGAGCACATTCGCCATTGCTTCCACAGCCATTGAACCGCCTCGTCGCCGCCCGGACTTTTCCGAAGGTTCGTCTCGGTGTGCATGATCGGCATTTTTTGCGGTCGTGGTACTGCCACGTCAGCTCGTCGTACCCGAACACGTCGCCAGCGGGCCAGGTCCGCCCATCGGCCGCCACTGTGTGCTCGTTGGGACGTGATAGTCGTTCCCATGATCGCGTAGCGGCGCAGGTTGCGCGTCAGGGAGAAACCGTGCTCCTCACGCGTCACGCCGTTGTCGAGCTGGTACTGGTGCATGCTCGAATCGACCCGCTTTGCCGTAGTTGAGGTCGAGGCTCAGGAAGCGGCGGGCGTTCATGGTCTCGGCCGGCTTGATCGCGTGCGGATTATCGGCGTGAATATATTCGGAGCGCTCCGACTGGATGAAAATCGCGTCGGGTCGAACGTCGATGGTTTCCCACTTGGCGAACACGTTCGCGCGGACGATGTGCTTCAAGGCGGTGACAAAGCCGAGGTCGCTTTTCATCTGCTCGTCTCACCAGCCGTAGAGGGCCGGAGAAGGTGACGCAGACGAACATCTGGTTGACGGGCGTGTAGAGTGGACCCACGGAAAACGGTCGGCGAAAGCGCGCGCGTAGGCCGGAAAGAGGCGCGGGAAGTCCGGTTCTGGAAGTTCCCGATCCAGTCGGGCACCCCGAAATGGCAGAGGTCGACGATCGGCACGATGTTGCGGCGCTTGAGGCCGGCGAAGGTGGCGTCGGCGAACCCCCAGTCGTAGCGCCCCTCCCCAGCCAGGCCGTGTGGAGCGGTGGACCATAACGCAGGAAATGGATGCTCAACTCGTCGATGCGGTCGAAATCGTCGCTCCAGCGGTCGTGAAGCCCGCACTTCGCCATCTCGTCGGCGCGATGGCTGCCGTTCCTGATGGCGACGCCGGTCGGGAGCAGGACTGCGGCTGCCGTGAAGCTCCTCTCGGCGGAGAAGCACATGCGCGCCTCCACGATACGGACGCTGTGCAACGGCACGTTCGGGGGTCCAGGACCTGAACGAAGATCATTCTTCAAGGCCTTTGTAGTGCGCCGCCCGCTCGACGATCGCGAGCATGTTGCGCGCAGCCTCGACCGTTAGCCGGTGCGGCGTCGCTCCCGGCCGTGGCGAGATATATGCGGCCATCTCGCGGGCCAAGTCTGACTGGCTGCCGGGTGCTCCGGCAAGCAGGGCAACCACGAGATTCTCGAGCGCGATCAGCCGCACGCGCAGGTTGCCGGCCTCGGCATCGCCGATGTCGCCCACAACGGTCGGTGGCCGGTGCTGATCCAGGCCGGTGAAGGACCCGCCTTCATTTTCCCATCTACCAACAGCACGGTCGTGCACTCTAGCCCGTGCGTCGCCGGACTCGAACTCGTAAACTGCCATAGTTAACCATTCCCTTGCTCAAGCTCCCCGGGACCGCCGACGTGCCTGGATTATGTGCGACAACAGCTGACTCAATTTTTTGCTGCCCTGAAGGTGATCCCGCCGGGACCCGGACCTACGGACACATTGCCGACGACCTTTCGGCTTACAGGGTCGATCACGGAAACGGTATTGGCGAACGTGTTCGAAATCAAAACCCGGTCGCCGCTGCTGCTGACCACTACGCCGTGAGCGCCGGCCCCGGTAACGATGCTGGTGATCACTTTCCGGCTCGTCGTGTCGATGACCGAGACAGTGTTCCCCGGCACTGCCTCTGTTCCCTGGTTGGCGACATAGACCTCACGGCCGCTCGGCAGAGCGAAAACCTGGATAGGGCCGGGTCCCACGGGGATTTTGGTGATCATACGCCGCCTTGCGGTGTCAAGTACGGCTACGCTGTTCTCATCGCGCAGAGAGACATAGATGTACCGGCCGTTGGGGGTGAAGGTGACTTGGACCGGCGCCTTGCCGACGGGGATCCGCTCGACCTCGACCAAGTCTCGGACGTTGATGACAGAAACGGTTCCATCCCCAGTGTTGGCGACGTAGATCGTCCCGCCATCGGGACTCATGCGCAGCCCATGGGGCAACTTGCCGACGGTAATGCTCTTGACTGTTTGTCGCCGTGCAAGATCAATCACCGAGATAGCATTGTCTCCTGCATTGGTAACGAATGCGCGAGCGCCCTGTCGATCGACTATGACATGAGCGGGTTTCCTGCCCACCGCGATGTCAAATACTGAACCGCGCGAAACGGCAGCCGCATCGAAGCCAAGGAGCCGGCCGGGGCCGTCCATGGCATTGGCCATGTCGCCGCCTTTTCCGGCACGTGAACCGACGGCGAAAAGTGATAGCCCATCCGCTGAGGTCTGCAGGTTGTGGGGCGACACAGAGATCGGCGTCGTTTCCACCGTTCTGGTCCGCAAGTTTACGACGCTAATCGAGTTTCCGCGTTCATCGGCCGTGAAGACCACGCCGCTCGTTCCGCTCGATCGGGGCTCCGAAGGCGTATCCTCTGAACTACAGCCTTGAGCCAGGGACACGCTTCCCGCCACTACGAGCAGCGCAGCAAAAGTCCTCTTGAACTTCATGGTGCTCTCCTTTTTCTGGGCTTCCGATAGACCCGGCTGCGTCCTCGGAAGGAAAGTGCGCGCTCTCGTTGACCGTCGTCGGCGCCGGGCAAGGGCGGCGCCTCAGATGACGTATTTGTCCCAGCTCGCATAATGTTCGGCGCTGCGCTCGCCGCGCGGCAAGCTGATGCCGACGAGAACAACTCCTGCGACAACTGAGACGAACGCGCCGAGGTTGCCGACGCCAGTCAGCAGGAAGGGCGCCGCGACAAGCCAGGCACCAAGCGCGATATTGACAAAACGCAAGGCGCGGGCAACTTCTGCCGTGGCGATGATCGCAACGGTGATAACGAGAGCGCCGACGACATGGTCACTGTTCGCCATTTCGCTTTCGTTCCCCAGAAGCACCCGCGTCAACATCAAGAAGATGCCGAGCAAGATGCTTGCCCCAAGAGTCCACGGCAGCGTCAGTCCACGCTTCGCGTCCGCCCAAAAAGAAGCAGGCGTCTTCATTGCGTCGGATGCGTCCTCAGCCCCCGCTTCGATCGCGTCGCCCTGGAAAAAGGTGCGAATCAGCGGCTTGCCGCGGCGCTTCGCCCAGGTGAGGAACTGGCCCATGGCGATGACTTCGTCCAATGCGAATGGGATCATGATCACCATGGCGAGCGCAGCGATCAGCGCGAGCGTGCTCCACGTGCCGATGACGAGCGGCTGGCTGATGATGAAATAGATGCTGACGACCCCCAGTGGAATGACGAGGATGCCAAAAAAGGTTACCATCCAGGGCATCGTCCGCCAACGGTCGCGAGTCCCCATAACGGCCATCAAAATCTCAAGCACATAACTGATCGTGCCGAGACCGCCGTCGGGGATCGGCCAAGCCTTAGACATGCCCGACGTGATGATCTCCTCCGTGCCGTTGCGCGGGTCGGTCAGCGACCCGACAAAAAAGGGCTCCCACGCGGTATCGATGTGCCCCAGCTGGTAGGCTGTCAGGATGCGCGACGTGAGAAGACCGATGAGTCCCATGGCGACAATCGGTAGCCGCTGGGCGTCAGTGGACGGTGAATAGGTCCACCCGGGCGGGATGTTCTTGAGGTCCATCATGCCGGCCATGCTCATGCCCGGCATCATCGGCACGAGGACGGACAGGGCGATGACTGCCGAGCCAATGAGCAGATTGTTGTTGTACTGTGCGGCGCTCGGGCTCCAAAAGATCAGGGGGGCGAACAGCAGCCAAATGCCGACAAAGGCGACCGCCCATTGTGCCCACGTCTTGGTGCGCGGGACAAGTGACAGCGCGCCGAACAGCGCGATGGCCAACCCGCTGACAAAATCGCTAATGCTTAGCGCGCTCGCCCGCCACTCGATCGACGGCAGCCCGCGATCGACGGTGACGAAACGCGCCGCCTCGCCGACGCTCTGCGTCGTCACAGAATCGTAGATAAGCGGGCTGGAGGCGAGCCACAGACCGAGGCCGATGTTCGCATAAAGCGCCCATCGCGCTCGTCGCTCGTCGCGGTCCATCATCGCCATGTGATCACCATGGCCGGAAATTGTCGCGCCCGAGGCGTCGCGCCCATGCCCCCTCGCAGCGTGGTCGATCTCGCCCTGGTCCATCGTGCCGTGGCCCATCGCCGTGTGACCCATGCCGGTCATAGCGCCAGCGGGCGCGACGGGGTGGTTGTCGCCTGGTTCTCCAGCGCACCCCTCCCCCTTGTCGTTCCAGGCGACCAGATTCTCGTTGAGCTTGTTGTCGCGGTACCAGGCCCGCGGATGCCGCTTGAGCGCAGCGACAATTGCCGGCAGCGTCTCGCGAAGATTGTGCGTCGGCTCCCACCCGAGGAGCGACCGCGCGCGCGAAATATCGAGGATGTAGTGGTCGTTGCTGCTGTCGATCATCCACGGCTTGATGAAATCGTCGTCGCCAAGCGCTTCGTTCTGGATGATGACCCCGGCCTTGGCGAGCGGCTGCGGGATGCGAATTGTCTTCCACCCCTCGCCGTGGAGCGTCTCGCCAACGATGTCCTGGATCTCAGCGTATCCCGGAGCATCAGGCTCGCCGATGAGCAGCGGCAGTTCGTGGGGCAGATCGCGCCGCCGATCAACGAGGCGGACCACCGCGTCGGCAAGGTCGTCGCGGTGCACGGAAGATTGAGCGGCACACAGCATACCCGGGTAGAAGTGCGCGGTCAGCCGTTGCTCATAGATGCGCGCGATTTGTTGGGCGAGGAAGGCAGAGCGCCCGTCGTCGTCATAGACCCCTGCGGGACGCATGTAGACGACGGGGATCTTCCCGTGGCGCTCGTGCAGCAACGCTTCGGTATCAACCTTCGACTGCGGGTAGGCCCAGGCCGCGCCGATCGGCGAGTCCTCGTTGATCCGCTCACCGGGGGTGGCGGTTGGCTTGTGGACGAGCATCGTGCTGGCGAAAACGAACTGCTCGACTTCGAAGGACTGCAGGTGGTCGATCAAGCGACGCGTGCCCTGCACCGTGATCTTGTCATAGAGCGGGTTTGGCTCGCCTGTAATGTCATAATAGGCCGCGAGATGGATAACGGACGCGATGCTGTTCCCGTACCCGGCACGAACCTCTTCCAGAGCGGCGCTTACCGACTCGTCGGAGCCGAGATCGAAATCAAACGCGACAGCGGGCGGCGGCGGATCGGGCGGACCCGCGCGGTCCAGGCCGACGACGGTGTAGCGCTCGCCGAGTTTGGCGATAAGCGCGGCGGCGATAAATCCGCTGGCACCCGTGATAAGGACAACTTCGCGGGCGGTTTCGCCGCTCGCCGCTCCGCTACACTCCACATCGGTCATGACGCCACCAGCCTTACATTATTGTGTTGGGACACGGACAGGCCCGCCGCTCAGATGAGCGAAGCGGGCGCGCGCGGGTCACGACAGCGTCTTCATCGACTCGCCGGATCGCGTTCGTCACGGCCCGTACGCAACCGCCGCATGTCATGCCCGCAACATTGAACGTCATCATGGGGTTCACGTGACCGGAGTGCAAAAAGTGCCGCTAAGCAAGTGATTGGTATTGTGATGTAATCTCGATTTCATCGGTCAGAAATGGCGGATTTGCGTAGGTTGATGGTTTTCGATCTTTTGCCTGGACGGTGTAGGCTCTTTTCCGGAAGGATTGAGTCGTGGCGATGGATCATCGAGCTTTTCTGGGCAGTGAAGGCTTTCCTTAAGGGCTGAGCACCTCGGAGATCGCCCATTTCTTCTCGCTCTCCGAGGATGAGCTGCACACGGTACGGACTCATCGGCGCGCATTGAACCGGCTGGGTGTGGCACTGCAGATCGGATTTCTGCGGCTCACCGGCAGGACGCTCAACTCTTTCGAGATCATCCCGCAGACGGTTTTGGCGCACCTCGGGGTTGAACTCGGCACCGAGGTGCCGAGGCTGGCGTCGATCCGCGCCCTGTATCGACGCCGCCGTACCCTGTTCGATCATCAAGCTGCGGCCATCCGTGCACTGGGGTTGCGCGACCTGAGCCTTCACGGCGAGTGGGCGCTGGTCGGCTTCCTGCGCCGTGAAGCAGCTGTTCGGATCACCCGCGATGAACTTGTCGGCGCGGCACGTGACTGGTTGGTCCAGCATAACTATATGCAATTGCCGCAGCGGCGGCTGACCGGATTGGCGGTTGCAGCGCGTCGCCGCACTGAAGCCGAACTATTGTCGCTGGCAGTCAGGAAGGTCGGCAAGGATCAAAGCGAAACCTGGACCGACCGGCTGCTGAAGGTGATGCCGAACGGTCAAACCCGGATGGAATGGCTGCGTACCGGCCCGGCATCGCGTAAGCCCAAGGGGCTTGCCAGCCAGATTGAGAAGATCGCCTTTCTTAAAGAGCTTGGTGCCGAATCGCTCGACCTAGGCATTTCGGCGCTTTATCTCAAGTCACTTGCGCGCCAGATGCTCTACCGCAAGCCGGCCACGCTGCGGCGGATGCGGAGCGAGCGCAAACACCTCGAGATTGCCTGTTTTCTGCGCCTGCAACTGCTCCGCCTGACTGATATTGGCCTTGGCATGATCGATTACCGGATCGCCGATCTGTGGCGTCAGGCACGTGGGCGCGCCGAGGATGCACAGGCCGAAGAGTTGCGTCGGCACCAGAGCCTGGTCCTGCATTTGCTGGCGCTGACGGAAGATGAGGCTACCGCTGACGACACGATCCGCGATCAATTGCGCGCGATGCTGCTGCCGTTCCTGGCTAGCGGCACGCAGGGACGCACGACCAAGGTCGGCCGGGTGCGGTATCAGCTTGCGACCGGATCGAAAGGCGCTGTTGAACTGCTTGGCGCGGCCACCGCGATCGGCGTTGACATCGCATTGGATCACCCGCTCGCGCAGGCATTTGGCACCCTCGAGCAGATACATGCGCGCGGGGAGCACCATCTGCCGGAAGGCGCCGCCAATCCCTTTGGCCGGACCTGGGCTCTGCTCCTTGCGCAGCCCGATCGCGAAGCGGCACTGGGCGGCTACCGTGCTGCGACCCTGATGCTGCTCAAGCGATCATTGCGCAATGGACAGGCCTCGGTTGCCGCCAGCCTCGAGCACCGGGCACCCGAAGATCGCCTGATTCCCGGGCGGCAATGGGTCGCAGAGCGGTCCCGCTTCGCCCGACACCTTGCTTTGACCGCCAAGCCCGAAGCGACGATCAACTGGATTAAGGACGAGCTGGTCACCGCGCTGGCCAAGCTCGATTCGGCAGTGACGGCGGGCCATGTCAGGATCGAAGAGGGCCGCCTGATCATTCCCAGGATCAAGGCCGTCGAAGAAGATGCCCAGCGCGAAGCGATCCGGCGCGCGCTATTTGCGCAGGTGGGCAAGGCCCAGCTCCCCGACTTGCTGGTCGAGATCGATGCAGCGACGCGCTTCTCCTGGATCTTGTTGGGCCGGGCGCCGCGCTCGGCGCAAGAGCTCATCTATCTGTACGCTGCCCTGATCGCACTGGGCTCGGACCTCACTGCTGCCGACATGGCGCGCATGACACTGGGCATAACGGCGGATGGCGTCGGCGAGATGATGCGGCGCATTGAAGCCCATGGCCGATTACCCGAGGCCAACAGGGCGGTGTTCGATCACTTCCGGACGCTGGCGGTGTCGCGGCTATGGGGGACCGGGCTCCACGCTTCGGCTGACATGATGAGCCTCGATGCCACCCGGCATCTGTGGAACGCCCGCCATGAGCCACGCCGCGGCACCCCAGCCATCGGCACCTACACGCATGTCCTCGACCAATGGGCGATCATGAATGATATGCCGATCATTCTCAATCGGCGGCAGGCGGGTCCCGCGATTGAAGGCGCACTGCGCCACGAGCAAGTCGAACTCACACGGCTCGCGGTCGATACGCATGGCCATACCCATTTTGCCATGGCGCTGGCCAAGCTCCTCGGCTTTGATCTGTGCCCGCGCCTTGCGGGGCTCAGCACCCGCAAACTCTATTTGCCACGCGGGCTGGACATCCCGGACAGCCTGCGCCCAATCGTCAGCGAGACCGTATCTGTCCGTGCCATTGCCAAAGGCTGGGACCCGCTGCTGCGGATCGCCGCATCAACCAAGACTGGCTGGTGTTCGGCGACCTACATCCTCGAGCGCTTTGGCAGCGCGGCGCGCGGCGACATTGCCTTTCAGGCAGGTGATGCTTTTGGCCGTCTGCTGCTGACCCGCTTTCTTGCCACCTACCTCGGAGATCCGGAATTCCGCACCGTCAACGAGGCCCTGCTCGCCCAGGGAGAATCGACCCACAGCCTGCAGCGCGCGATCAATTCCGGCACGATTGGTGCCCGCCACGGCCGAACCCTTGAGCAAATCGCCACTATCTCGTCGAGCCTGACTCTGCTCGCCAACATTGTTATGACGTGGAATGCGACCAAAATCGGCGACATCAGTGCCGCCGCGCCTGCTGCCTTTCCCGAGCAGCACCTCAAACATATCGCGCCCAACGCTCATGGGCATATCAATACCAAGGGGGTGCTAACCATCGACCCGTCGCGTCATCTCGATCACCTGCTCGGTCGAGCCTCACCAGCGCCAAATCTCAGGCAAACACAGTGAAAACCATCAACCTACGCAAATCCGCCATTTCTGACCGGTGAAATGGAGATTACATCACCATACCAACCACTTGCTTAGCGGCACTTTTTGCACTCCGGTCACGTGAACCCCTGGCGGAAGATCACGTCCCGTTCCGCGCCATGCACCGCTCGCCAGGAGCGGATGCGCCGCTCCAGAGTTCGCCTCACGCTCGGGGCAAGCCCGGGGTGCCGACGCTGCATCTCCTCGAAGATCGCGATGGCGCGCAGGCCAGGCGCCGCCTTCAAGAGCGGCACAACTTCGGCGTCGAAGATGTCCACCAGCGGATCCGGCCGACGCCGCTCGCGTACCTTGGCTTTGTGCGACGGGAGCCGGGGGTCCTGCTCGAAGCGATAAGCGGTGGCCGCGCTGAACGAAGCCTTCGCCGCCGCCACGCGGGCGGCGTCTGTCTGTCGGAACTTCATGTAGAGCCTCATCTGGTGATCGGTGACATGGCGGCCAGGCAACGGACGATCCCCTCGACGAGAAAATCCATCCGCATATCCGGTCGGCCACCACCCCCGACAGCCCGCTTCCCCAGGGAAAACAGACCGACTTGTCGGGCTTGAGCCTACGGTCGGGCTACGCCCTCCCTTCAGCTCAAGCCCGACAAAGCTCTCTCATCCTGATTGTCGCTGCGTCCTCATCCTGATTGTCGCGCGGCACGCAGGCCGTCAAGCACGATCCTGATCTTGTCTTCGGCAGAATAATGCTTGCGCGTCGCACGACGAATGTCCTGCACCGGGCGATTTTTGGGCAGAGGGTTTTGGTCTCATCTTCGTTCCTTCGTCACTGCGATGAGACCAAAACCCTCCGTTGCTCAATGCCGCATATCTGTCTCATAGGTGCTGACGGGGAACAGTCTCGGTCAGCAAAAACAGATCGCTCATAGCAGCACCTCCTTGATGCCGCCATCGAATCAGAAAACGGATACCTTGGGAATCCCCTTTAATAGGTCCTGACCCTAAGGTATGTACGATTGGCATTCCGCTGCTATTTAACGTTTTCCCTTAGATTGACTTCCATCATTTGCGGTCTGGTTTCGCGGAAAGACGGGCGACTATCGAGCGCCATAACGTAGCGGCTCAAATTGGCATGTCCCGCTCGCCAGTGAAAGGCGGGATGGTCCGGGCTGAAGCCCGCTTCGACCATATATTCCCAGATCAAAAGCGTGGTCCCTACTGCAATGTCGCCGAGGCTAATCGGATGATGGTCTCCCACGTGCCGGTCGCCGATTAGGCGTTCGAGTTCATCGAGTCCGCCGCGGATCTTGCGGGTCTGCCGAGCGATCCAGGACTCGCTAGGATTTTCCCGCTGTAGCTCGAAAACAAGGGTTTGCGCGATCTCCATCAAGCGCTCGCCGAGCATTTGGAGACGCTTCTCGAACAACAGTCCATCAACGTCCCCGGGCAAAAGCGCGGGCTCAGGATGACGCTTCTCGAGCCAATCGAGAATATAGGTGGAATCGTAGATCCTCTCGTCGGCCGCGCTCACTAGGATCGGTAGTTGCTCGAGCGGACTATATTCCGGCGTGCACGTTCCCCCGGACCACGGAACGTCATACTGAACGTCGTAGGAAATGCCCTTTTCGATGAGCGCGATGGCAACCTTACGGCCATAGGGACTCGGCCGGGCGTTGATGAGAGTATAATTCACGGGGATCTCCTGTTTCGCAAATGGTAGGCTTGCTCGCGCCGCTCGTCTGCTAACTCCGTCGGACGACGCAACGGAAACCCACATGGCTCGTCGAGGTGTCCACCGGTTGGGCTAGCCGCGCAGCTGGACGATAGCGCTGACAATAATTGGGGGCGCACAAATGCGATCCCCCCTTCAGGATCTTTCGGCCGATTTTGAAGTCCAGCATGGCGGCGTCATAGCTTCCCGCTTCAGAACCGCCGCGGGGGTTCACCGGGACACAGCAATTACGGCTGGGCGGCTTACGGTCGCCGTACCAGTCAGCAGTCCACTCCCAGACGTTCCCGATCATGTCGTGCAGCGCGAATCCGTTCGCGGGAAAGCTCCCCACCGCAGACGTGCTCTGCTGATCTAGAGGAGCGGTGTTTCGCCACGGGAACTCCCCTTGCCAATAATTGGCCAACCGGCGCCCATCGGGTTCGAATGCGGAACCCCAGGCATAATCGGCCCCCTCTAGCCCGCCGCGCGCAGCGACCTCCCATTCGCTTTCACTCGGGAGTGCCTTGCCTGCCCAGCGTGCAAAGGCCTCCGCATCCTCCAAGCTGATATGGACGACGGGGTGTCGTTCAAGCCCTTCGATTGAGTCGGTCGGCCCTCTCGGATGGAGCCAGTCGGCCCCTGGAACCATGTGCCACCACGAGAAATCGGTGAGGGCGACCGGACCCCTAGGGGGCACAAATACCAGTGACGCAGCTTGCAGCATATCCGGCAGGATTCCCGGATAGTCTGCAGCATTGGGCGGCTTTTCAGCCGTGGTGACGTAATTAGCCGACGTGATGAACTTGGCGAATTGCGCATTCGTAACCGGCGTTTCGTCGATCCAGAAATCATCGAGCCTCACGCGGTGCGCGGGCCCCTCTTCGGGATAATGGCGATCCGACCCAAGCAAGAATTCGCCCCCCGGGATTAGGCGCATTCCATCGCATGAGTCTGGCCACCCCGCCCCGTCGAGTTCATCACCCATAATCAGCGCCTTGTTCACTTCAGCGTGACCGTCACCTGCTTTAAAGTTCCCGAAAACTTGCTCTGCTCCACTGTATAATCTTCGCTTACTGGAGTAATGGTGTCTTCGCCGACATCTAGGCCTTCCGAATGCGACACCCATGCCGACAGTGTATGATCTATTCGACCGGTCGCCACGATCTGACCGTCGATGCTAAGCGTAAGCGTTCCTCCGGCGCCAACTGCCTCGCCGTCGACCGCAAATTCCGCGACTACCTTGTGAGCGCCAGGAGACAAAGGTTGCGGTGACCTGATCACATATTGCCGCTGGCCGATGGCATTATAGTGGAATACCGGCCGCCCGTCCTTGATGTAAAGCGCATGCCCTCCGAACCGTCCCCCTTGAGCGATGAGGACGCCGTCCGAACCCGGGTCAGTCACCACGTCCGCCTCGATCGAAAAGGATCGTCCGATGAATCTAGGTGCCGCCCCTTCCGGAAGCCTGGTCAGTCCGGGCCGGAACTTAAAAACGGTACGGCTACCCGTCAGGGTCGGACGTCCTGTCGCGCCTTCGTTGATGTCGTGGATGGGAAGGATATTGTTCCTCGCGGCCTCCGCCCAGAAGAGCTGCTGCATTTGCTTTAGCTTAGCGGGATTGCTCTTAGAAAGATCACGAGACTGGGAGAAGTCGTTCCTGATGTTATAAAGCTCCCAAACTCGGTCATCGAGGTTAATCTTACGTCCGCGTGTCAATTCCCAGGGAGTCTTGGCCGGCCGCGTTCCGGCCCACCAACCGTCGTCGTAGATCGCTAGGTTCTGAAGCATCGAAAACACCTGAGTGCGTCGGTGGGACGGCTCGCCGGCATTGTCGAAGCTATATCCGAAGCTGATCCCGTCCAACGGCTTCTGGGGAATGCCATTCAAGATTGACGGTTCCCGCACGCCGGCCGCCTCGAGTATCGTCGGCACGACATCTGTCACATAGTGAAACTGGCTTCGTATCTCGCCGCGACCTTTGATCCGTGCCGGCCATGAGACTACCATGCCGTTCCGAACTCCACCGAAATGGGAGGTCTGCTTGTAATATTGGAAGGGGGTGCTCCCTGCCCAAGCGAAGGGGGCGGCATAATGGTTGTATAGAGTGGGTCCGCCGATTTCGCTTCCCCGGCTCTTCATATATTCGAAGCTGTCATCGAACCTGTTGATGAAAGACTGCTCGTACAACAGCCCCTCCGGGCCACCCTCAGCGCTGCTGCCATTGTCGCCGTTTATGTAGATGAAGAGTGTGTTGTCGAACGTGCCGTCGGCGCGAAGGCGATCCAAAACTCGCCCCAGCTGGGAATCGAGGAACGCGATCTGTGCAGCGAACGCCTCGAAATGAAGCGCGTAAACCCGCCTGCGTTCGGGAGTGAGTGACGCCCAAGCGGGGAGGAACGCGGGTCGAGGGGTCAATACTACGTCCCTAGGAATTATTCCAAGCGTCTTCTGCCGCGCGAATGTCTCCTCGCGCATCTTGTCCCATCCCCCGTCGAATTTCCCGCGGAACTTCGTGAGCCATTCGGCGGGTGCGTGGTGCGGCGCATGCGCGGTCCCTGGCGTGAAGTACACGAAGAAGGGTCTGTCCGGAGCTATCTGCTTTTGCTCCCCTATCCAGTTGATCGCACGGTCCGCGAGATCCCTGTCCAAGATATAGTTCGGATCGGACGGGCGCGTGATGTTCGTGGTATTCTCCACAAGTGCCGGCGCCCACTGGCTGGCATCAGCGCCAAGGAAGCCGTAGTAGTGCTGGAAGCCCATTCCGGTGGGCCAGTGATCAAATGGGCCGACCTGACTTTCTTCCCATTCGGGTATCAGATGCCATTTACCGAAAGCGGCAGTGGAATAACCGTTCTGCTTAAGAATTTCCGCGACGCTACCGGCCGATTTGGGGATCACGGTCGTGTAGCCATCATAGCCAGTCGCGAGATTGTTCGCATTGGCGACGTTGACGTTTGTCTGAAAGCGGCCTGTCAGCAGGGCCGCGCGCGTCGCCGAACACAGTGCGGCAGTGTTGAATTGGTTGTAGCGCAGTCCGCCCGCAGCCAACGCATCAAGATTCGGTGTAGGCACGGGGCCACCAAACGTGCTGGTGACCCCGAATCCGATGTCGTCCATCATGAGTACAAAGACGTTGGGAGCGCCTTCCGGGGCGGATTTGATAGTTGCGCCGGGCCAGGTGGGGGGCGCTGATTCCGCGGCAGTTCGTCCCACGAAATCGACAGGTTCTCGTGGGATTTCGGGCAGCATCTGCTGGGCCCATCCGGAGACCGGCGCACTTGCAAGTCCTGCGACGAAGAGAAGGCTCGCCAGACGCGAGGCTTGGGCATGCAAACCGGCCGACAGTTTCACAAGCCCGCGCGCCTCACTTCTACTTTGAAGCCTCGCAGGTCTGATCCATCGGATTTGGGGCTCGCTCATCAGAATTTGTCTCCACCTAAAACGCAGATTGCACTGCCTGCGGGACGGCTACCTACCCCAGCCGCGCTCAATCAATATCGCCAGGTAAGTTGGGCCTGCACCGTACGCGGCAGGGCCGCATAACCCACTTGATCGGCGGGGACCCCTGCTGCCGTCGCCGTGCCAGAGCCGGTGAACGGAGCCTCGAACAAGCCTGTCACGTAGAATTTGTTGGTGAGGTTTTTGCCGATCAATGCAAGCTCCCATCGTTCATCCACCGTTTGCAACCTTACTGACGCGTCGAAGGTGACATAACTTTCCTGCCGGGACAGCTGATTTCCGAACGGCGATGCGAGATAATCGTCGCTATAGCGCGCCTGACCCGAGATGCCGAACTTCAAGTTGGACGCGATTTCCGCATCATAAGCTATTCCGAGCGAGCCCACCAACTTGGGAGCGACCGAGGTTTCCACCCCGCTCAGGTCCTGCACGGTGCGGGTACCGACCCTTCGGCAGCCCTGAGCGATGGTTTGGCCAGTATAGCAGGGGGCCGTGGGAAAGCTGATATATCGGGCGGAGTTGTAGTTCAGAGTGCCTTGGGCAGAAAATCCCCTCAGTCCCGACGGCGTATAATTGAATTCGGCTTCGATGCCTTTCACTCGTGCAGAGGCCGCATTAAAAGTGGTGAACGCAAAGGTTCCGGCATTGAAGAAGTCGACCTGTAGATCGGAATATTTATAAGTGTATGCTCCAAAATTCAACAGCAGCTGGCGGCCGAAGAGGCGCGTCTTCACGCCGCCTTCGAAGCCCTCGACAGTCTCTGGGCCGAAGGCAAAGTCCGCTACGGTCACGAAGCGGCTAAGGATCGCCGAGTTCGAGAAACCACCGGACTTATATCCAGTCTTATAGGCTCCGTAGATTGTGATGTTCGACGTAGGTTTATACGTCACGGTCGCCTCGGGCGAGAAATCGTCAAATTTCTGATTGGACGTTATCGTCAAGTTGGGAATGAAGATGCCGGGCGCCGCGCGAGCCGGATGAACGTACGGGTGCAGGAAATAACTGTCCTTAGTCTCGTCGGTATAGCGCCCGCCCACCGCAACTTCGATTTGAGAGCTAGGCGTCCAGATCAGCTGACCGAAAACCGCGAACGTTTCTCCGTCAGTCTGGGAGTCCTTGCTGTTGACGAGATAGCGCTGCGACGGCAGCGGCGCCGCACTATTCTCTAGGCCACCCGCCGCGTTGGTGGAGTTATAAACGCGCTCGGTGTCCTGGTAATAGGCACCGATCATCCCATTGATCTGGCCATCGAACGATGTCAGCGCACGTAATTCACTCGAAATGGCATCGAAGCTCGAGCGTTCAGTGGCGATCGAAGCTGTGGACGCGATCGACGAAGTGAAGTCGCCGTCGAGCTGCCACGAATTTTTATTGTGGTTGTAGTTCGTGACCGAGGTCAAGGTAACTTGACCAAGATCATAGTTTATTGTGCCCGTGGCGTTCCAAGAACGATATTGGTTGCCAAGACTTCCGTCTTTGTTTGCGAAATCCTGGACCGACGCCAAGCTCACCGGATGTCTGTTGTGATATACCTTAAAGCGCTCACCACATCTGACCGTGGGATTCTGCTGGCTCGCTCCTGTGGGGCAGGCAAACAGTACGGTATTCCAGCCCGGATCATTCACATCGGCTTCGGATGCACTCGCCTTCAACGTCACGTCTAGGTCTTCAGTCGGGCTCCATTTCACGGTCGCCCGGCCCAGCAGCTCGTGCCCTCGCGGAACTTCGCGCTCGCCGGCAGGCATCGGATGTACGGTGGCGGCATTCCCCATTGCGACATCACGCGTTGTGTAAACTTGTGGACCGGCGAGGTTCTCGACATAACCACCGTACATTTTGGACCCACGAACCGCGATCCGCACGCCCAGCGTGTCAGTCAATGGGGTAGAAGCGACGAACTCGCCGATCACATTCTCTGCATTGAATTCATAAGCCGTCCGAGCTCGCAATTCGAGTTTATTACCCGGATCGGCGGTGGTGATGGAGATGACGCCCGCTGTCGCGTTCTTGCCAAAGAACAAAGCCTGGGGTCCCTTGAGGACTTCAATCCTGCCAAGGTCAAACAGACCCTCGTTGATGATCCTGCCCTGCCCGTAATAGACGCTGTCGACGACTACCGCGACCGACTGCTCGATTCCGATCGAGCTCGAGTTCGAGCCCAGGCCGCGGATTGTCAGCTGCGCCCCCGAACCGGTCGCGGCTCGACCAATAGTAAACTGCGGCGTGATCGCAGCGACCTTTTCGAGGCTACTAAGATCCTGCTTCTGAATTGTCTCAGCACCATAGGCGGTAATCGAAACGGGAATGTCTTGTGTCGTCTCGAGACGCTTGCGGGCAGTGACGATGATATCCCCCGACCCATCCGCCTCCGACTCGGCCATTGAAGCGGTCGCAAGATTCGGTTTGGGATCGTCGGCTGTTTGCGCAAGAGCCGAGCTTGCGCTTAGCAGGCCGGCTGTGGTTGCGAGCAATGCCCGCATGACGACTTTAATAGATCCGTGCGGTCTTTGGCGCATGTCAGTGCCCATTTTGAAATCCTCCCACTCCGAACTGCCAGCATCTCAGCCAGCTAACAAATATTTGTTTTACCAATGATTATTCTACGTCGCGCTTTTTCGGCGCCCGACATGTCGGGTCTGTCGCAGTCCGATGTCATCGACACCGGCTCAAAGCGCGGTCATGCCGCCATCGATGATATGCTCTGCCCCGGAAATGAACGAGGATTCGTCGGAGGCGAGAAAGATCGCCAGCTGTGACACTTCCGACGGATCGGCGAGACGGCGAAGCGGGATCATGTCCAATGCGCCTCCACCCTCTTCATCGGTGGCAGCGGCCATCATCGGCGTTCGAATGTAGCCCGGGTGGATTGAGTTAACCCGGATGTTCTGAGCGCCGTATTCGACTGCTACCTGTTTGGTCATACCTCGTACGGCGAACTTGCTTGCTACATATGCGAGACTGGGTGCGCCGTAGATCGCAACAATTCCCGCGACGGACGAGATGTTGACGATCGACCCTCCACCCTCGCGAATCATCGACGGAAGTACGGCTTGCATACCGAGAAAGACAGCCAGCTGATTGACCGCGCAGACCTGAAGGAAATCTTCGGCGGGGAGGTCGATCGTGGACGAGATAGGGCCGAGAATGCCGGCGTTATTTATCAAGACATTGATTGCACCAAACTTTGCTTCGCCCTTTTTGACGACCGATTTCCATGCATCGGCATCAGCCACATCGTGCCTAACGAACAAGGCAGATTCTCCGAGCTCGTCCGCGAGCTTCTCGCCGGCTTCCTGGTTGATATCGGTCAGAATGACCTTGGCACCTTGCGCGACGAATTCTCGCGCATGTGCCGAACCCATACCCTGCGAAGCGCCCGTTATGATGGCGACTTTGCCGTTCAATCTGCCAGTCATCTCTCTCTCCGTGGTCAAGCTCACCGCTCGCGCGAGACGGGCGATCCACCCAATTTGTAGCAAGAACCTACACTCAAACCGAATGACAAACAAGCGTTTGTTTTAGTGGGGGCCGCAACGGCTTTTACAAAATTTATGCCCTCTTAGACGGAACTTTGATTTCTAATTCTGACAGATGGTTGTTTTCGCTGACATTTCCGATCAGCGAAGGGGTATTTACTGGGTACGTTCGGGGTTGATGCCGAGGAGCGAGAAGGCTTGATCCTGGGTGGGTGTGGCCTTTGTGTAGAGGGTGAAGTGATACTTGTCGTTGAGGGGCGTGGTGGCGGTCAGTCGGCAGTAGGTTGCCAGATGAGCCATGAGGCCGCGGAAGCTGTGGACGGGGAGACCGGCTTCGGTTTTGTGGGTCGCTTCCTTGTGCCTGGCGGCGGGGGAGCGCTGCGCCTTGGTGACGGCGTCCTGGCGCAGGGCCTCGGCGGCCTCGGGGTCGGTTTCGCGGTAGAGCATGGGGGCGAGCTTTTCGAGCATGTGGTGCTCGACGTAGTAAGCCAGCATGCAGAGCAGGACGTGGGCCTTCACCCTGGCAGCGGCCCAATGGAACACGGGCCGCACCTCGAGATCGCCGGTCTTGATGGTCCGGAACGCGCGCTCGACTTTTGAGAGCGATTTATAGGCCAGCACGGCCTGGGCGTCGCCGAGGACCTGCTCGGGAAGGTTGGTGCGCACGGCGTAGAGACCGTCCAGAGCCGCCTCGGCGGCGATGGCCTCGGTCTTTCTGGTGAAGGTGAAGCTGCGCTCGCCGATGGCCAGATCGAAGTGCTTGGCCATCTTGTGCTTGTTGAGGACGGCGCCGACCGCGAGGCCGATGGCGTCCTTGCCATGGAGCGGCAAGCGGAGCCGGTCGACCCTGGCCTTGATAGCGGCGAGATCGTGCTCGGTTGCCGCGAGCAGGTCCTGGCGTTTCCGGGCGCGCTCGCGGGCCAGATCGGGGTTGCGGCAGACGATCAGCCGCTCGCCGGGGAACTCGGGTGCGGTGATCGAGGCCATGTTGCGCTGATCGAACAGCGAGAGCTGGAGGGCGCCGCCCTCGACCAGACCCCGGATGGCGGGGGCGCGCAGCGCGGTGATCCAGTCGAGATCGGCGGGCCTGACCTCCTCCTCGAGGCGGGCCTGGGTGATCATGCCGCGGTCGCCGACCAGGACCACGCGGGTCAGCCCGAAGCGGTGTTTGAGCTTGGCGATCTGCGCGGTGAGGGTGGCGGGGTCGCTGGTGTTGCCTTCGAACACCTCCACCGCCACCGGGCAGCCGTCGGCGGCGCAGAGCAGGCCATAGACGATCTGCAGCTTGCCCTTCTTGCCGTCCCGGCTGTAGCCGCGCTGGCCCAACGGGCAGCAGCGTCCTTCGAGGTAGCTGGAGGAGACGTCGTAGAGCACCAGCACGCCGTCCCTGAGGTGACGCCTGGCCAGGGTCTTCTCGATCGCGCCTTGCCGCTCGAGCAGCCAGTCGAGGGCCTTGTAGAGCTCCTCGCGCTCGACCACGCCCAATCCCAGCAACGGGCCGATCGAGGAGGTCTCGGTGTCCGGGTTGATCGCCCGGGCCGTGGCCAGCTTGGACTGCGGCGCGGCGAAGCGGCTGAGGATCATGGCGATGACCAGGTCCCGGCAGCGATGGCCGGCAGACCCCAGAACCTTGTCGAGCCCGATCGCGCGCAAGGTCCCCAGCGCGGCGGCGACATGGCCGTGGGGCAGGCTGCGCACGATGGTGACCGGATCGACCCCGGGGGCGATGGCCCTGCCGCCCTTCAGGAGGGTGCGCAGGCCCTCGACGAGGTCGCCGGGCCAGTCGGAGAGGTTGGCGATGGTGCGCTTCTTGACCTTGCCGCCTTCGCGGTAGCTCTCGCGCAGGAGGATGGCCGGGGGCGAGTTGCGGTTTGGGACGGCCTCGATATACATGGCCGACAATATACACGATATTATATGATGATCAAGCCAAATACTTCATATTACATGGCTACATATTGGTTGACAAAGTCACCCCTTCTCCTGTAAACTCAACGACTTCACCTGAATCCAAGGCCAAAGTTCCGCTTAGAAACCTGTGCAGGAAAGGTTCTGGACGGCAGTTTTCATCGCGTTCTAGGCGGTCCGGAACGAGCCGGGGCGGGCCTTTTTTGCTGGGACCTCCAAAGACTTGGCCCTGCAGCGGGGGGCACTCTCGTCCTGCCCGCTGGACGATATGGGGTGTTCGTTTGAGATTATGCGCATGGCGGTGAGCTGGATCTGGGGCATAGCAACCTCTCGACCAAGGTCTGTTATGAGTCTTTGCCGAAATTGAGCGATTCGGCTTTGCGTGGTAGAACGTGAGGATCGCCTAACATCGGCGTCTCGCAAGTTCGGCCAAGATTTCAGAGCGATGCTGATCGATCGCTGGGGGCGGACGCAGTGTACATTCCAGTATGCTACCTAGCGGCAGTCGCAGTTGCCGAGGCTGACCCGCGCCGCCGACGGACTCGAAGAGTGCCCTTTCCCGGACGACGGGCAGCGTGCATGCTTCGGCAACCGAGTTGACTCGCCCCGCAGAGATGCGGGCATCTGCGAGGAGCTCGATAAGATCGTCGATCGTGCGATTTTCGACAGCCAAACCGATTAGCCGATCAATTTCGACGCGATGCACGATCCGGTCGGACATCGTGCGGAAACGGGGGTCGTCCGTGGCCCGGTACAAGCCCAATGCCTTGCAAAGGCGCGGAAATTGCTCCTCGCTCGCTGTCGCGATGAGCAATTCTCCGTCGGCAGCGCGGTACACCCCGTAAGGCGAAGCGCTGGGCGCTCCACCGCCGAGCTTTCGGGGCTCTTCGCCGGTGACCTGAAATGCCAACAATTGATGATTCATCAGGTTGAAGGCCGTGTCGATCAGCGCAAGCTTCACGTGCTCGCCCTTGCCGCCGCCCTCGTTTCGGCGGGCCAATGCTGCCATCACGCCCATCGCCGTCCAGATACCGGTCGTCAGGTCCAGCATCGAGGGAGCGATCCTGATGGTCGGTTCACCCTCGTTGCCGGTGAAGCTCATCAGTCCGCTGACTGCCTGGACTAGGGCATCGTAGCCCGGCATCGATCTGCCCAGGACTCCGTCCCCGAAGGCGCTCACCGAAGCAAGCAGCAGGCTCGGGTTGATGGCGGACAGGTCGGACCACGTCAGCGCGAGTTTTGCGGATACGCCGGGCGGGAAGCTCTCGATGACGACGTCCGCGCCTGCCACCAATTCACGCAGGATTACCAGGTCTTCCCCATTCTTGAAATCCAGCATTATCGAACGCTTGTTGCGATTGACCGCGAGAAACACCGTTGCCTGGTCGCCGGCAAACGGGGGGAGGCTGCGGGTATCGTCGCCCTTTGGCGCCCGCTCCACTTTGACTACATCCGCGCCCATGTCGCCGAGGATCATCGCGGCATAGGGGCCGGCGAAGTTGGTCGCCAGGTCGAGTACGCGCAGGCCCGGATATGTCTCGGAAAGGCTCATGGACGCGCCCTGTCGGGGGTCCACAACTTGTCGAGAGTCTGCACGACCTTCACACCCGTGACGCCGTCGAGTCCCCCCACCTCGTCGCCGATGAACCTTTGCATCCCGGTGAAGTGGACGCAGCCCGGATCGGTCAGGCACAACGTGATCGTCACCCGGCCGTCGTCGGTAATTGCGATATCGTCGATCAGGCCCATTCCCGCCAGGCTCGTCGCGGCGCCCATCGCGATACTGCAGGGTTCGGGAATCGCATCCAGCCTTGCGGCTATTGTTTGTTTGAGGTGGTCGTGTTCGATGGTCATCCGCGTAGCCCGCTCCACGGACGCGGGATGCTTTCGGCGCGGGCAATGGCGAAACGGTCGTTTCGCGTCGCGGCGATCAGTGCATCGCGGTCGACACCATAGAGCTTCAGCGCATTTTCGCCCATGATGTTGCGGCAGTCCGCCCCGGTCAGTTCGCGGATGGCGAACTCTTCGCAATACTCGGGGGCAAACTGATAGCCGCGAAACGCCTCGATCAACGGCAGCGGATGCGCGAGATTGTTGCCGCTGGCGAACAGCAACCTGTCCGACCCGACCTCGGTGACCAGCTTGCCCAGTATCTTTGCAAACACCCTTGGCTTGGTGAGGATGTAGGAAAACGTCGTCTCGAGCGTCAGATACAGATTGGCGTGGCGTTTCATCAGCTCGATGGTTTGGTCGAGGAAGGCGGCCCCGCCGTGGACCATCTCGAAGGTCATCTCGGGGAAGCGGTCCAGCGGGCTATCGAAATCGTCGATGTCGAATGCTTCGCGGGGTGCCGGTTCGAGCCACAACGCCTTGTGCACCGCCACCCGCGTCAAGCCCTGATCACGGCAGAATTCGAGAAACGGAGTGGCCCAATCCTGTCCGTCGAGCCGCCAGCCCTTGGCGATCCCGTCATAGAAGAAAGCTGGGTAGAGCTTGACCCCGTCGATATCGTAGAGGTCAATCTGGCGCTTGATGTCGTCGATCGCGGTCTCGATTATGGGCGTGCCGACCGTCCCGAGCATCGAACAGCGGTGGGGATTCTCGGAGCGGAACTGCGCGCATTTCTCCGGAAGGGTGATGGGTCCAAGCCCGAACCCCAGATTGGGCAGCGAATGAAGCACCGCATAGTCGACCGGACTTTCGGCGAATTCCGCGCGGCCGATAACGTCGAAGGAAAGATCGCGAAAGAACTCGTCCAGCTGGAGGATGAACTCCGCGTGGGCCTCGTCGTAGGACAGCTTGTGCGAGGCATAGACGGCGTCGATCTGGGCCTGTGCCGCGGGGTTCTGGTTTTCCGGCGACATGTTCCACGGATGCACGACCGCATCGACGATCACCATGTCGTCGATCATGTCTCGCGCTTCCGGTTGTAGACCGGCTCGCGCTTTTCGATTGCCGCATCGACGCCCTCACGCAGGTCGTCGCTATAGGTCAGCGCGGCGACGGCCCAGAAGCTGGCGTTCATCGAGCCCGCGAGGTCCATGTGCCAGCTCTGCCGCAATTGCTGCTTAGTCGCCTCGATGGCGAGACGCGGGCGCGATGCTATCCGCGCCGCCAGCGCGACTGCCTCGCCGTCGAGTGCTTCGGGTTCGACCACTCGGTTGACCAGGCCGATCGCCAGCGCCCGTTCGGCGTCCACGATGTCGCCGGTCAGCGCCATCTCGGCGGCCATCCCGCTCCCGACCAGGCGAGGCAGGAAGTAGGTGCCGCCGTTGCCGGGATTGAGGCCGAGCTTGATATAGGTTTCGCCCATTTTCGCCAAGCTAGACGCTATGCGAATGTCGCACGCCAGGGCCAGGTCCAGCCCTCCTGCGGTTGCCCCGCCATTGATCGCGGCGATTACCGGGAGGCGGCTCGAGACGAGCTTCTGGGTGACCGGCCAGAGCACGCGGGCATTGTAGGGTTCCTGCGCGGCGGCATGTGTCTCGGCCAGATACTTGCGGAATTCGTAGAGGTCCGCGCCCGCGCAGAACTGCTTTCCGGCACCGGTCAGGATGAGAACCCGCACATCTGTGTCGGCCTCGAGCTTGTTCAGCCCAGCGATCAGGTCGGCGGCCATCTCAGGCACGACGCCATTGCCGCGTTCGGGTCGGTTGAGGACGATCCGGGCGACCCCGTCGGCCGGTTGGGAAAGGATTATGGTTTCGTAGTCCATCGCGTTCGCCTCAATCCTGCTTTTCGAGGATCGTAGCTATCGCGAGTGCATAAGTATCGTCGAGCCACCCGCCGCCGTTGATGCTCATCGCCAGCCGTGCACCCTCGACTTGGCGCCCCGCCGCCCTGCCGCGCAATTGTAGCACAAGTTCGTATATCTGGGCGAGGCCGGTAGCGCCGAGCGCGTGACCTCGGCTGAGCAAGCCTCCGCTGCAGTTGACGGGAATCCGCCCGCCCAGTGCCGTGCTGCCGTCGCGGACGAGGCGGAAGCCCTCGCCTTTGGGACAGAGGCCGATCTCGTGATACTGCATCAATTCCGCCGGAGCGGCGGCATCGTGCAATTCGAGCAGGTCGAAATCTACGGGGCCGACCGAGGCAAACTCATAAGCTTTGCGGCTGGCATCGTCGACCGGCGCGCCACCTGCACCCGAGGCCATCTGGCAGGCACGGACGAAGATGCGATCGATGCCGAGTTCGCCAACCACTTTTTCTGAGCATACGATCGCCGCAGCCGCCCCGTCGGTCATTGGCGAGCACATCGCCAGGGTGAGCGGCGGGACGATCATGCGGCCGTGGAGCACCTCTTCGATGGTCTGCGGCTTGCGCAACTGGGCAAGCGGGTTGTGGCTGGCATGGGCTCGGTTCTTGACCGCCACCGCGGCGAAATCGCGCGGTTCGGCGTCCGACCTGGCAAGGTATTCCTGCGCAACCCCGGCGTAGAAATCCATCAGCAGCGAATTGGCGCTGACCTGCCCAGGGACGTATTCGCCAATGTCTTCGACGTCGGTCGAGCCGCGCAAGGCGTTGAAGGCGCGGCTCTTGTCGGCGTGGTGCATCTGCTCGACACCGACCGCGAGAGCCACGTCCACGCAGCCGCTGGCGACTGCTTCCACCGCCATGAGGAACGCCGAGCCACCCGAGGCACAGGCGTTCTCGACATTCATCAGCGGCAGACGGCCAAGGTCATGCCCGCGCAACGCGACCTGGCCCTTGATCATATCCTGCTGGACCACGGTGGGAGCGATGGCGTTGCCGAAATAGATGCGTCCGATGCGGTTCTGATCAAGGCCGCTGTCGCGGATCGCCTCGCCGATCGCTTCGAGCGCCATGCTCCGCAGGCCGCGACCCGGCTGTTTGCCGAATGCCGTCATTCCAACGCCGCAGGCGAAGACCCTGGTCATGTCTTGCCTGCCCTTTTGCCCGCGCCGCCGCCGATGCGGCTGCCGTGCCCGTGCCAATAGGTGTCGCGAATTTCGCGGCGCAGCACCTTGCCGTATCCGCTGACCGGCAGGGCCTCGAGGAAATCGACCGCCTTGGGCTTCTTGTAGCCTGCGAGACTCTCGCCGCAGAACGCGATCACGTCTTTGTCGCTCAAGGTCGCGCCTTCGCGCCGCACCACGACGGCGTGGACCGCCTCGCCCCAGTAAACGTCGGGAATGCCGAAAACGACGCATTCGGCGATGTCGGGGTGAAGGATCAGCACCTCCTCCACTTCGCGCGGATAGATGTTGTTGCCGCCCGAAATCACCATGTCCTTGGCGCGGTCGAGCAGGAACAGATATCCCTCCTCGTCGAAATAGCCGATGTCGCCGGTGTGCAGCCACCCGCCCCTAAGCGTCTCGGCGCTGGCCTCGGGATTGTTCCAGTAACCCGGCATGACGATCTCGCCGCGCGCGACGACCTCCCCCGGTTTGCCGGGCGGGAGCAGGTTGTCGTCGGCGTCGACACAAGCCGCCTCGACATCGGTCCGGGTTTGCCCCGCCGAGCCGATGCGGGGATCGTCGGCGGCGAGCAGCCTGGCATGCGCTGCGGCCGTCAGCCCGGTGATCGTGATCGGGGCTTCGCCCTGGCCGTAAAGCTGCACGAAGATCGGTCCGAACGCGGCGATCGCCTGCTTGAGCTGATCGACGTAGATCGGCGCGCCGCCATAAGTGATCGCGCGCAGGCTGGAGAGGTCGTAGCGCGCCGGATCGGTATCCTCGAGCAGTTTGACGATCTGGGTCGGCGCCATGAAGGCGATATGCGAAACCTTGAGCCGCTCGACCGTGCGAAGCAGTGCGTCGGGATCGAAGCTGGCCCCTTCGGTGATGGCATTGGTCGCCCCGCGCGCCACGGCCGGCAGGGCGATGATGCCGCTGCCGTGCGACATCGGCGCACAATGGAGGACGGTCTCGCCGGGCTGGATATTATGCAGATCGGCGAGATAGTTCATGACCATCCGGGCGACCATTCGGTGGTGCCAGATCGCGCCTTTGGGCTTCCCCGTGGTGCCCGAGGTGTAGAACAGCCAGCAGATATCCTCGGGGACGGCTTCGCGTGCCGAAGCGAGCGCGTTGACGTGGTAGAGCAGCCTGTCGAAATGTTCGGTCCCCGCCGCGTCGTCCAGACAAACGCGCGCGACTAAGCCGCAGAACAGGTCGGCGTTGGACGCGATGGCATCCTGGAACTCGCCGCCGTGGATCAGCACTTTTGCGCCCGAATTTTCGACAATGTATGCCATCTCACGCGCGTGGAGCCGCGCATTGACCGGGACCACCACCAGCCCGGCGGCGAAACAGCCGAACACCACTTCGAGGATGCGCGGGCTGTTGGCGAGGCAGAACGCGACCCGATCGCCGGGTTGGCAGCCCAGCGAGAGCAGGTTGCCGCCGATCGCCAGCGCGCGTTCGCGGAACTGGCGATAGGTCCAGCTTTCCTCACCCTGCACTTGCGCAAGGTTCTCCGGCCACTGTCGCGCTGCCTTGTCGAGAAAGAAGAAGCTGTTCACGTGGCCCCGGTCAGTCCGCAGCGCGGCGGAAGCGGGCGCATTCGCGGCCCGCTTCCTTCCCCTCGAACACCACGCGGTCGTCGCAGCGATAGCCTGACCAGTCGTCCGCGCCATCGGGGGCGAGCCGCACCAGAATTTGCACCCCCTCGTCGAGCTTCACCGCACCGATTGCGTAGGGAAGGTCGCCCTCATGGCCTTCAGGCGCGCCTTGGCGCAACACGCAAAAGCTGTGCAGTACTCCTCCGCCCGAGGACTTGAGCCAGCCGAGATCGTCCGACTGGCAGTGCGGGCAGGCGTAGCGGGGCCACATGTTGGGCTTACCACAGGCGTTGCAGCTCTGGACGAGCAATTCGCCGGCGGCCAGGCCATCGCGAAAATCGCTCACGATTTTGGGTGTTTGCATCGCGTCAGCCCCCCATTCCGGTGCGTTCGAGGAGCAGGATCTGCGCGTCCATGTAGCTCCCGCCGCTGCCGCCGATGATGGCCCGCTCGCACCCTTCGACCTGGCGATGGGATGGCGCGCGATGGAGCAGCTGGCGAATTCCTTCGACGAGCAGCGCGGTTCCGCCGCCGACCCCGGTATGCCCGGCCGAAAGCAGTCCGCCGTTGGTGTTCATCGGCAACTTGCCACCCGGATTGCCGTTTCCGGCGGCGAACCAACGGGCGCCCTCGCCCTTTGCGGCGATGCCGATCCCTTCGAGCGCGATCGCGGTGACCGCGGCATAGCTGTCGTAGATTTCGGCGATGTCGGCGTCTCCGGGCCCCCAGCCGCTCTGGTTCCAGGCGCGTTCCGCCGCGACGGGCCAGCCCAGGACGGCCTGATCGGGCTCTTGGCTGAGGCAGTAGTGGCTTACGCAACCGCCCGAGCCCGCGACGCGAACTCCGTGTGTGATCCCGCGCTTCTTCGCGATACCGGCGCTGGTCATCACGAAGGCGCAAGCGCCGTCGGCCATCGGCGGACATTCGAAAGCATGCAGCGGGTCGGCGACCATCCGCGAAGCAAGCACCTGCTCTACGGTCAGCGGCTTGTCGCGGAACATCGCGTTGTCGTTGAGGTTGGCCCAGTTGCGCAAGGTGACGCAGATCGAGGCCATCTCGGCCGGCGTGCTGCCCGAGGCGTGCATATAGCGATTGGTGATCATCGCCCCGATGGCGTTGAACTGGATGCCCGTGGGCAGTTCCCATTCGCCCGGGATGCCGTTCTTCGATAGCATCGTGATCATCTCGTTGAGGTCGGCAGACCCCCACCGTTCGCACTGGAGCACGAGTACGTTGTGCGCGTGGCCCGTAGCGATAAGCCCGTGCGCGGCACGCACCGCATTGTCACTCGTCGATCCGCCCGAATGGACCATGAAGCTGGCCTTGCAGGTGCCGAGGATACCCAGCTCCTCGACCATCCGCGAAAAGACGAGGTCGGCCTGGTCCGCGCCCGAATGGAGGTTGGGGATCAGCAGGATCGTGTCGATATCCCTCGGCACCATTCCGGCATCTCTGAGCGCCAGGATAGCCACCTTGGTCAGGGCCTCGATGAAGCCGCGATCGGGAAATTTGCCCGTCTTCAGCTCGCCGACACCCACAAAAACGGGATCGTTGGCGGCGTCTTTGTCGACGTTAAGAGTCCAGCTTTCAGCCATCGGTCAACCTTTCCCGGCACGCCGTCTGGCGAGCATGGTTTGCAAGAATGTCATGACTTCGGCGTCGGCCTGGTTGCGCACCGAATAGGTCACTCCCAGCGTGCCGTATTTCGGCCCCGAAGCATCGTGGCCGGCGACGGTCGCCACAACGTGAAGCGTGTCGCCGGCGAACACCGGCGCGGAAGCTTTCAGTCCGGTAATCTCGACGAGAGCGGCGATTGCGTCCCCGTAAAATCCGCTCAATCCCACCAGTCCGACAGCGAGCGAAAATGTCAGCGGGCCGTGCGCGATGCGCTGGCCGAACCGGTTGTCGGCCATGAACTGCGCATCGGTATGAAGCTGATAGTGGTCGCCGGTGAGGCCCGCAAAAGCGGTGATGTCGCCGATATCGACGGTTCTGCCGCGCGTGGTCATCACATCACCGAGCTCGAAATCCTCGAAAAACTTCGCTGCCGGGTCCTTGTACGACCTACCGCTCATCTCACTCTCTCTCAAAAACAACCGTTTGTTTTACTATGAGGCGGCAGCGCGACTGTCAAGCCGTGAGGCTTCAACAATCCAGCTTAGTTCAAGATGCCACCAAGGAGAGTCCCCGCCATCAGCTCGCCGACCTGGGTGGCCGATAATTTTCCATCGGGAGAAAACCATTCCGGCGTCCAGTTCAGCGCGCCCAGGATAGTCAGCACCGCGATCCGTGCGTTCAATCTTGGATCGAAGGATTTGTCCGCCATTCCCTGCTCCACCACCTCAACGAAGCAGCGCTCGTATTCCTGGCGTCGCTCAATCGCGCGCGGCAGGTTTTCAGGACCCAGGAAGCGCCACTGGTGAAAGACGACCAGCGACCGTTCGGGATGGTCGGCGACGACTTCGACATGCTTGACGATCATCGCCCGGAGACGATCGGCAGGTGGGCCTTCGGCGGAAACATGGGGCGCGACGTGATCGATGAAACGGGCGATCCCGTCATTGACGATGTCCACCAGCAAGGCTTCCTTGCTTTCGATGTGGGCATAGAGGCTGCCCGGCAGCACGCCGACAGCGCCGGCGATGTCGCGCATCGAGGTGCCGGTATAGCCCTGCTTGCCGAAGAGCTGGATCGCGTTGAGGCGGATGACCTCGCGCTGTCCCGAACCCTGCTGTGCTGCCGTTGCGTTCATTTCGAAAAAGTCTTCTCAGTCTGGACCTAGAATCGCATGGACTTGGCGATGATCGAACGAAGGATTTCGTTCGTTCCCCCGCCCACCATGCCGTGCTTCGCTTCGCGGAAGTATCGCTCCATGTCGTACTCAGGCAATTGCGCATAGCCGCCAAGCGCCTGCATGCCGTTGGTCGCGATCTGGAACAAGGTCTGCGAGGAAATCAGCTTGGCCTGGGCGACCAGCGCCGAGGCTTTTTCCCCGCGCGCGATTGCCGAGGCAGCGGCATAGACGAGATAGTAAGCGGCCGACAGCCGTGCCTGATCCTCCGCCATACGATGCTTGAGCACCTGGAAATCGGACAGCTTCTTGCCGAACGCCGAGCGTTCGCTGAGATACTTCACCGTATCGTCGAGCGCTGTGCGCGCGTTGCCTATTTGCGATGAGGCGATGGAAAGTCGCTCGAAATCGAGGTGCTCGCCGATGTACTGCCAACCCTTGTTGACCTCTCCCAGCAGCGCGCTTGCCGGAAGGCGCATGTCGTCCATGAACAGCGAGGTGGTGCCGAGCGAACGGCGTACCAGCGTATCCATCTTCTGGACCTCAAGGCCCGGCGTGTCGTTGGGCACCAGAAGGACGCTGAAATCGTAGCGCCCTTCGCCGGTCCGGAGCATCATCGCGATGCAACTGTTCGGGTGGTGCGCTCCCGAACACCAGACCTTGTTGCCGTTGACGACCCATTCGCCGCCCTCGAGCCGCGCCGTCGAACGGGCCCCCGCTGCGTCGGATCCCGATTGAGGCTCGCTGATGGAGATGCAGAACTTCGCATCACCGCGCAGGAAGGGGGTTAGGAAGCGCTCACGCTGCTCTGCCGTACCGTGCCGGGAAACATTGGCCGCGGTGAACATCGAGGTCATGATGCAGGCCGCCGTGTCGAGGCTGTCCTTGCCGATCGCCTCGCAAAAGATGGCGAACATGACCGGGTCCGAATCCATGCCGAGCCCGCCATGCTCTTCGGGAATGAGCAGGCCCAACCAGCCCTCGTTGGCCATCTTGCGATAGAGTTCCTCGGGGAATTCGCGCGTCTGGTCATGGTGCCGCAGTTTGTCGCGCGGGAACTCGCGATTCATGAAGCCGAACACAACGTCTCGCCACATCGACTGTTCGTTGGTAAACTGGAAATCCATCGCGCCTGCCAGCCTCTGTCCGTCGCCCCCCGCATGGGCATTGCATGAAAACAAACGTTTGTTATAACACGCGAAGTTGCAAGTCAATAGATCGGGAGCAGGGATGAAATCCGCAGCGCAGCGACGGGTGGAGCTGGCCGCAAACTACCCCGAATGGCATCTCGGAACGATATCCGGGCATCTCGATAACGCTGCCCGGCACCATGGCGACAGGCCGCTGGTGATCGGCGACTCCCGCGAATACTCCTACACCGAAATCGCCACATGGTCGCGGCGCCTGGCGTCGGGCATGATCGCGCTCGGCGTCGCTCCCGGTGACCGGGTAGCACTCGTCCTCGCCAACTATCCCGAATTCGTGGCATTGAAATTCGCCATCGCTCGGGCCGGTGCGGTCTGCGTACCGTGCAACTACCTGCTGCGCGGCGGTGAACTTGCCTATGTTCTCGAGCAATCGGGCGCAAAGATGCTCGTGATGATGGATACGTTCCGCGGCCACGATTACCTCGCCGACCTCGAACGTCCGGACACGCTCGAACAGGTTATCGTGTTCGCCACGGGCGAAGGCGAGGGCGATCCCGGCAGGCATCTGGCCCTCCACGCACTCGAGGCTGCTGCGACGACCGCGAGCGATTCCGAACTGGTCCGGCGCGAGGCTGCGCAGGACGGCGGCAGCCTGTCCGACATCGTCTATACTTCGGGCACCACTGGCCGGTCCAAGGGTGTGATGCTCACCCACGACATGGTCCTGCGCGCCGCCTATTCCTCGGCACTGACACGCGCGTTCGAGGACGGGCGGCGGATCCTCTTCGCGATGCCGATGTACCATGTGTTCGGCTATGTAGAATGCCTGATCGCGGCGACGTTCGTGGGAGGCGCGATCACTCCCCAAACAACGTTCGACGCGCACGAGATGCTCGCGCTCGCTGAGCGCCACCGGGCCAGCGAGATCGTCTGCGTGCCGATGATGACCGCCAAACTGATCGAGGCGGCCCGCGAGCGCGGGTTCGATTGCGCTCACCTGCAAACGATGTTCAACAGCGGCGGCTTCAACCCGCCGTCGATCTGGGGCGAGATCGACGAGGTCCTGCGACCGCGCGAAACCGTCACGGCGTACGGCATGACCGAAACCACGGCATCGACCACCTGCACCCTGCCCGAGGACGGCCGGGAGCGGTTGCTGATCAGCAATGGCGGCTACAAGCTGGCGGGCGTGGCCGGCGATCCTGCGATCGGGGGGCGCGTGGCCGAATACAAGGCGATCGATCCGGTTACGGGGGCCGATGTTCGGCCCGGCGAGGAAGGCGAACTGGTCACGCGCGGCCCGGTCGTGACGCAGGGCTACTACGACAAGCCCGACGAAACCGCGGCGGCATTCACGATGGATGGATGGCTGCGCACCGGCGACCTTGGGAGGATTGGCGAGGACGGCTATCTGGCGCTGACGGGACGGATCAAGGAAACCTATCGCTGCAACGGCGAGATGGTCATGCCGAAGGAAATCGAGGATCTGTTCGTCGATCACCCCGAGCTTGCGCAAGCGCTGGTGGTCGGCGTGCCCGACGCTCGCTCGGGCGAGGCGGGCTGTCTCTGTATCGTACCGGCGCAAGACGCCGAACCCGATCCCGAAGCGCTGGTTGCTATTTGCGCCGAGCGTCTCGCCCGATTCAAGGTACCTCGACACGTATTGGTCTTCGCGGCATCCGAGATCCCGCTGACCGTGACGGGGCGGCCCCAGAAGTTCAAACTCGCGCGCTTGGCCGAAAAACGGCTGGCCGCTCAGCAGGGAGCAAATCCATGATCCTCGAACGCGCTGAAATAGCTGTGAAGGAAGGCCAGGAAGCGGCCTTTGCCGAGATGATGACCGGGCGCGGATGCGCGCTGCTCGCCAGTGGCGAAGGCTGCCACTCGGTGCGCGTCGGGCGCGGCGTGGAGAACCCTTCCAAGTTCATCCTACTGCTCGAATGGGAATCGGTCGACCATCATATCGCGCTGACCAAGACGGCCACGTTCGACGAATTCAAGAGGCTGGCCGGGCCGTACTTCGCCGAGCCTTCGAACATGGAACATTTCGAAGTCTGACCGCCGGTCCGGCGCGGGTCGGCTGGATAAGGGCTATTCCTCGACGATGGAGATCGCCCGCTCGGGGCAGGATTTCAGGCCCATCGTGGCGTTCTTTTCCTCGCCCGCGGAGATTTCGACAATGCCACCGCGATCGGCATTGTACCTGTCATCGTCGAGCCGAAACACGTTGGGAGCGAAATGGGCGCAGCGTCCGTGGTCGGTGCACAGTTCCTCGTCGATCTTCATCTTCATCAACTGACTCCCTCGCTTTTCATTCCGGCCAGAAGGTCGATCGCGGCCAGCGCCTCGAGCCCCAGCCCCAGACTCAGCCCTTCGGCCATCAGCCGTTTGTAGCGCTGGGTCAGGACCACCCGCGAATAGCGCAGCGCCAGATCGGTCTTGCCGGCGAACATCGCGGCTATTTCCAGCGCCCGGTCGAGCACCTTGCCCTGGGGCAGCACCTCACCGACGACGCCGCGGGCCAGGGCCTCTTGCGCGCCAAGTTCTTCCCCCATCAGGAGGAAGTAGCGGCCCTTGTTTGGCCCCAGAACATGCGTCCACACCACCTGCGCGCCATCGCCGGGGACGATGCCGCCGACAAAGTGCGGCGCATCCTGGAACAGCGCGGTGTCCGATGCGATGACGATGTCGGACATCACCGGGATCTCCGGATGGATCCGCGCTGGCCCATTGACGGCGCTAATGACAGGCACCTCGATATCGAGCAGGCTGCCAAGCAATTTGCGCCCGTCGAAAAAGGTGTGGTCCCATTCGGCCGGATTGTTCAGGCTGAAACTGGCGAAGTCGATGACATCGCACCAGACATCGCCGGTGCCGGTAATCACGATTACCCGGTTGCCCCGATCCGCGCCGATTTCCGCGAAGCAGTAACCGAGTTCCTCGTGGCTTTCCTCGCTCCACACGAACGCCCCGCCAGCGGTGTGGAAACGCACCAGCAGGACACCCGCCGCGTCGCGTGCCAGCGCGATGTTGCGGTAGCGATCCTTATAATCCGCGAATTGTGGCGCCAGTCTGCTCATCGGATCACCACACCAGTTCGAGCTTGCGCATCGAGCGCAGGTAGCCGGTGACATAGACCGGCTCGGTCCCCGGCTTGACCGAAAATTCGGGAATACGCTTGAGCCATTCCTCGATCGTGGTCGACAGCTCGATGCGGGCCAGGTTGGAACCGATGCAGCGGTGCCACCCCACGCCGAACGTGGAGTGCGGAATTCCCGTGCGGGTCAGATCGATCTTGCCCGGATCTTCCATATGCCGCGGATCGCGCGAGGCGGCGGCATAGGTCAGCATCACGAATTCGCCTGCGCGGATCTCGGTCCCGGCAATTTCGACGTTACGCGTGCAGGTGCGACCCAGGGCGACGAGCGGCGGGAAGAAGCGTGCATATTCCTCGATCGCATTATCGATCATCGCGGGATTGTCGATCAGCAACTGGCGCTGGTCGGGATGTGTCGCCAGGTGATGGATGGCCGAAGCCATGACGAAGGTCGTGGTCGCGATACCTCCGAAGGTGAGGTCAACAAGGATCGAGACCATGTGCTCCCAAGGCGCCGGCTCGCCATTATCGTAGGTCACGCCCTTCAGGATTGTGCCTATCAGGTCATCGCGCTCGGACTGTTCGGAGCGCCAGCGAAGATGCTTTTCGAGATAGGCGAAGACGTTGCCGAAATGACGCGCGCGCGTGCCGAGATCGGGACTGAACGTGCCCTCCTCCACGCCCTCGATGAGCATGGCGAGATCAACGATGGGTAGACCAAGGACATTCTTGAAGAACGCCCAGCCTGGCAGGAGAGCTCCGAATTCGCCGATGAACTCGCATTCACCGCTGTTGATGAAGCGATCAATCAGTTCGTTGACGTCGTCACGGATGGGCTGCTCGTAGGACAGCGAAACCTTGGGGCTCAGATGCGGGTTGAGGACTTTGCGCCATTCGGTGTGGATCGGGGGATCCGATTCCTCGGGCATCAGATACGGCATGCCTTCCGGGCGATTGGGCATGTAGCCCTTCGCCGAACTGAAAGTCTGCCAATCCTGCGCGGAGCGCCGGACGTCGTCCTGGGTGTTGATCAGATAATATCCGCGCCCGACCTGCGAGTGGACCACCGGACATTTGCGAACCAGAAAATCGAGCGTTTCGTCGAATTTGTCGTTGAAGCCGGGATCGTCGAGATCGAAATCGGTGACGAGATCGCGCCCGAACCTGGCGATCATCTGGCCTTTCGTCGGCGGTTCGCCCAGCGGCAAGGTAATGGGCTCATCTTTCATGGTTGCACATCCTCGACCGCACTGCTATCTAAAAACAATCATTTGTTTTAAGCATCAAAGCGCTCGCCGGTCAAGCCATTTGCGTGCGCCGTTGCGCAAGAGGCGTTATCCCGCACCGTTTGTCCGGTGACACATCTGGAACCATCGATGGCCATGCAAAACGACGCCCAGTATCCGCTGCCGCCCAGCCATGTGGCCGCACGGTCCTATACCGATCCCGCCCAATATTCACGCGAGTTCGCGGGAGTATTCCAGCGCGGTTGGCTGCGCACGACCCCGCTGAGCGATCTGCCCGAACCCGGCGACTACGTGATCTGGGAAGAGCTGGACCAATCGATTGCGATCGTCCGCCGGGAAGACGGCTCGCTGTGCGCCTGGCACAACGTCTGCCAGCATCGCGGCGCGCGCCTTGTCGCGGCATCAGGGCATTGCGACAAAGAGCGGTTCGTGTGTCCCTGGCACGGGTTCACCTACGACCTCACAGGCAAGCTCCGTTTTGCGCCGATGAAGAATGCGTTCCAGGCGGACCGGATCGAAAGTTTGCGCACCCCGCCGGTCCGCGTCGAGGCTTACGCCGGGTTCGCCTGGATCTGCCTTAGCGACGACGTGCCAGACCTGAAGACATACCTCGCTGAAATCGGTCACGAACTCGACTGGTTCGGACTCGACAAGTTCGATGTGCGCTATCGATTCGACGTGATGCTCGACGCCAACTGGAAGGTCGTCGTCGATGCCTTCAACGAAACCTGGCACGTGCCGTTCACGCACCAGGCGACGCTGTCGGACATCGTGCAGTGGGGAAAAGCGCACCTGCGAATCTGCGACCCGCACAGCTGGATGACTATACCTGTGAAAGGCCTGACCGACCGCCAGCCCGACGACGCCGACCACCGCGCGGCGCATATCACCCATTACCTGGCCTTCCCCAATACCATCTACAGCAACTTTCCCACCCACCTCCAAACCTGGACGATCTGGCCGGCCGGGGAGCGGCGCACCCATTTCATCGCCTACGGCATGGTCGGCCCCGTCCCGGATGGTCTGACCGAAGACCAATGGGCGAAACGCAACCAGCGCGACTGGGAACACTTCGAAGCCGTCTCGCGCGAGGATATCGGGATCATCAATGGCTGGGGAACGGTCGCCGGTTCGCTTGGCCAGCGCGACTATCTGTTCAACACTGCCGAGGGCCGACTCACGGCATTCCACCGAGAAGTGGCGCGACGAACGTCAGACCAAGCCGAATGATATGACCGTCACGTTCGGAGCAAATCGGCACGCTGGCCCGACCGGCGCCGGTGATCAGGCCTCCGTCATCCCGCCACTCGACCATTTGCTCGTGGCCGGTGATAAAAGACGGGGTCCGGAGAGTGTCTGCGCGTGGCAATCGATATATAGGTGGATTTGCCGGCGATGGTGCGCCAATGGGCCGATAGCGGATTGATTTTAAACGCTGGCCTCGCCGCCGCCTCCGGCTCCGGCGGTCAAGGCTGGCAAACGCGGATAACTGTCTCACTCCCGGGTAGGCATGCCCCAGAACGCTACGCCAGCCTCAGCCTCCAAGGTCGGCGCGGAGGAGAGCATCTCCACGCGCCCAAAAATGATGATGAGCCGATAGCTCGCCCGCCGCGCGCCCCGTTATTAGCACGCACATCCAGCGCAGCCGCCGCACGCGTTCCCGATCGTTCATCTCGGCGAACTCGCCAAAATCCTCCGAATTTATTCGGATCATCTCGTCGAACATCGCGCGATCGATCTCGAAAGTATGCGCAACCTGATTGCGGATCTTGTTTAAGCTCGATGCTCGGAATAACGACGGGATCGTTAATCCCGAAACCCATAAGGTATGCGATTTCCAGCTTATGAGAAAAGTTGAACCGCTTCAGCGCCGTCTCATCAGGAGTTCCCGTAACATTTCTCCCAAAAGTAGCGGTAGGGAAAATGGCTGAAAACAGCCATTTTCGGTGTATTCAATTTGCTAAGTGATTGAGTTTATTGGACCGGCAGCTTTTCGGACTTTCCCCGTGGAGTTGCGCACCAATTGATGGTGCGGTTCGATGGCAAAGAGCATGAGCCCCTTCATGTTGATGTGTCGGTGCGCGACCGGCGCGATATGCGCCAGATGTTCGGTTGGGTACCGGGCGGGCTGGGCAATAATTTCGCTCTGCATCGCTGCGGTATTCCAGGCCAGCACGACATTGGTGAGCAAGGTGAGAGCACCGCTGATGGCGTTCGCATCATCCTCGGTCCGGCCATGTTTGGCCTCGATCCGCCCGGCCAGCAAAGCGCGCTGCAGGGCGTGGAGTGATTCACCCTGGGCGAGCAGTCGATGAATCTCGCGGCGGAATTCGGGATTGACCAGATAGTCGAGCATGAACACGCTGCGCATGACTTTGCCGATCAGGGTGCCGCATTCATAGACCGTATGCCCACGCGCCGCGCTGCCATGGCGCTCGATGATGGTTGCGGCGGAGCCATAGCCGCTCTGGAGCGAGGCCGCGATGTGCTGGAGTCCGTCCCAGCCTTTGCGCGCAGTGCGGCCAAGCGGGACACGCTCGACAATCGGCTCGAGACGGGCAGGCACCGATATGCCGCGCGGCAGATAGAGCTTGCGCCCTGAAAACCCGGCGAGGCGGGGACAAAGATCGAAGCCCAGCCCAGCAGCTTGGCCAAGCCCATCGCAAAATGGGTGAAGCCATGGGTATCCACCGCCAGACGCTGGAGCGTGGCGATCTGCTGTTGCAGCACACCTTCGATCGCCACCCCGGCCTGGCGCTGGTTGAGCACAATAGCCTGATCGTAAATGATAGGCCACTGGTCGAGAATATGCGAATAGGTGCCGATCGCCTTGGTGCCGCGGCGCGGTTCGGTGCGCGCGTTCCAGAGATGGCGCGTGGCGTCGAGACTCATCATGTCGGCCGAGGGCTGATTGCCCGAGCCCCAGCGCCGCGTAACCGGATGGGAGAGCATGTGGTTGACGACAGCGTCGCTCGCGGCGCGCAGCCGCCCGCTTGCTACTATTTGGCGCATTACATGTTCGATCTGGTCATCGCTGACGCCCGCAACCATCCGGCTGACGCTGGCCGCGCTCTGCATGGTGCCCAATCCCAGCAGGGCACAATAGACGAGGGTCAGCTCACTGGTACTGGCAGGCTGGCGGCCCAGCAGGACCCACGAGAAATGGGTGCGAGCATCGATCTCGATAAGTATATCGGGCAGCTGGACCGCGCCGATCGCCCCAAACAAGGCTCGGCGAGTGGCCCGGACTTCCGGACTTTCGCCAAGCGCCTTGAGTTTGGGGATCCGCAGCCGATCCTCGCGAATGCCGAGGTCACCGACGGCGATCGCGGCATCGAGTGCGGCGATCTGTACGGTCAATGTCGCCTTGTAGCCGCTGAGCCAGGCCTCAAGGGTTTTGGGCAATGTCTGCGCCCTGGCAAAGTTGCCCTTGTGTTTGAGCCACTGCGTCGGCGGCATCAGCTGATCGGCCAGGCTGCGATGCTTGATGCTGTGTGTGCTGCTCGCGGCGCCATTGCGCAACGAACGCTTGAGCAGCAGCGCGGTCGCAACTTCATAGGCCGCCAGCCTTTCCTCAGCCGTGGCCGCCGCCTCGATCAAGGCACGCGGCGTGGTGGCAAACGGCGTGCCCAGCGCAGCCAGTCCGTTCTCCTTGTTGGTATAAACCCGGCCCAGGGCGGTCATGGCAATTCCAAGGGGATGATCGTCGTCATAGTCGAGGTTCAGGCTGGACACCGCTTTGAGCAAGGCCCGCAATCGTGCAGGCCGGGTCGCCATCTCGGCGCGAATGGCCTGCGCCCGCCCGCTTCCGATAGACACCGTCGGCAATGGTGCGATCACGATCGCGACTTTGGTCCGCAAACCAGCATCGGTGAGGGCGGGGTCGCCCAATGCCCGCCGGATTGCGCTCACACCGGCGCGATAGATGTCGAGCTCGCGAAAGGCGCGGGTCTCGACTGTCTCATGGGCACCTCGAAAAATTGCTGTAGCTCGTAAAGCGCGCCGCAATTGACCCCGATTGATTCCGCTTTGTTCTCGTTTCGAATCATATTCGTTCACCTCGGAGGTGCCTGCGGCTGAGCGCGAGAGCAATTTTTCGAGGTGGCCTCATGTGCTTCGCGCCACAGGTCGCCGATACGGCGGCTGATTTGCTCAAGCGCAACATCGTTCAACTGGAGGAACTGCAAACGTAGCCAGCACCCGATCACGGCAGTGCGGCGAGGCTCCCTGATAAGAGCAAGCGTCCGAACTTTTTGGCTGGCCATTCCACGGGCATAGTGGCGCATGCCGGCGATCGGCAGGGCGGCCAGGGAAAGCCTGTCAGCACCCAAGTTCCGCAGCACCTCGAGCCGACGTGTCGCTTCGGCAATATCGGTCTGGTTCGTACCCGTCGCGGGCTTGCGCAGCCATTCAAACAGTGTCTCTTCCGTTTCCTCAGCATGGATCGCCGACAAAACCTGGACCCAGCGCTGCACGCATTGCCTGCCAGCTCCCTGTAACATCTCCATGCGAATGCGCTTGGTGACATAGGCCTGCGCGGCAGCCACCCGGGCCTCGATCCGGCTTTGGCCCGGCAGCACCCAGCCATGCGAAAACAGCCAGGCCATCGCCTCGCGGGTGAGCGCGCCGCTATCGAAGTTCTGGCTCGCCAAGCGGCGCAAATAACCGGTCAGGGCGCGTTCGCTGGCCTCGCCATAGTCCTTGAAGCCCATCGCGGCCATCGCCGCCTGCTGATGCTGGTACAGCGTCATCCGGCGCGGGTAGATCGAACGGATCGATGCCAATCGGGGAGCCGCAATCCCTGCTGCTTGGCCAGCGCGCTGCAGCACAGCTGGCGGGATCATCTGCACGGAATTAAGCGAGCGCCCGGTGAGACGTAAAAATCCAATCTGCAGCACCAGTCCCAGGCGGGTTAGCGGCGTGCGCCGCGCTCCAACTACCGGGGCAATCTCGCCATTCAGCGTGAAGAGCGCATCGATCTCGGCAGCGGTGAGACTGGTCGGGAACGTCGTCAGACCCAGATACTGCGCCCGCCAATCCTGCATCGACTCGAACCTCGCTGCTTCACAGCGGCAGGCTACCGAGATATCCCCCCTGCGTCCCGCAAAGTCAGAAAAGCTGCCGGTCCTGCACAATCAATCACTTAGCGAAATCGATCCGCAAAAAATGGCTGATTTCCGCCATCCTCGCTACCGCTACTTTTGCCGGATATGTTACGGGAACCCCCACCTGCACCACGCAGGCACCGGGCGAGAATGCCTCAGCCAAGATCTCGAGCCGCTCGTTCTCGCTCCAGCGACGGCGCCGCTCAGGACCCGAGAATACCGTAATCTGACCCATCAACCGCTCCTGAGTACGCTCATAAGAGCACGCTTAAGATCGATCACTCACCCGCCCGGCAAGGCGGGACCCGCCGGAGGGTTACGTTACAAAAATCACATCGCCATTGATCGGCGCTTCGGCTTCATCCGCAAATCGGTCGTCACCCACGGTGCCCGCCACGATGGATCGCAACTCAGGGAAGTGGTGACGACCGATAACACCGCGTCGGATGTATGGGCCGACACCGCTTACCGTTCAAAGAGCAATGAAGCATGGCTGGCGGTGAACGGACGGGTCAGCCGCATCCACCGCAAAAAGCCCAAGGGCAAGCCGAGATCAGAGGCACTGCGCGCTGCCAACAGTGTCAAATCCAAAATACGCGCGCGGGTCGAGCATGTCTTTGCGCAGCAGAAGGCGCACATGGCCTTGTTCATCCGAACTATCGGCATCAAGCGCGCCGAAGCCAAGATCACCCTCGCCAATCTTGCCTACAATATGCAGCGCCTGATCTTCCACGAACGACGGGCGGCCAATGGATAACGTAAGCGCGGTCTGTAGGCCGCCTTGCGCTTGATGGCGTGGCCGCGATGATAGCCGCCTTTTGGTTAGGGCGGTGCGTGTTGGGACAGGTCATTGAAGCGTCAGCGGGAGATACGACCGGTCATATGACTGGTCGTATGAGTAGTCGGATCACGGTGATCGATCGGGTATCGGGCCGCCGCTATTGGACGGTCGAGCAGAAGATGGCGATGTTGCGCGACGCATTCGGCTCCGGCGGCTGCGTTCGCACGGCGATGGATCGGCACGAGGTGACGAGCGGCCAGCTTTACTCATGGCGCCGGCAAGCCATGTCGGGTGAGTTGAGTGGCAAGCCGATCTCTGCACCGACGGTGCCGGTGTTCGCCGAAGTCCGGATTGCCGAGTCTGGACCGGCTGTCCCGGCTTTGCCGCCGCCCCTGGCTGTTGGGAGTGGGCCGGTGGAACCGGTGGGGCGGATCGGGATTGAGCTCCGCTCGGGCATCCGGCTGACCATCGATTCAACTGTCGATGCCGATGCCCTGAGGCGGGTATTGTCGGTCATCGGCCAATGATCGCCCCCATGGACTCATTGCCATTTCCGGCACTGGTCGGGACCGGTCCCGTCAAGGTGTGGCTGGCGTGCGGGGCGACCGATATGAGGAAGGGGTTCGACGGTCTGGCGGTGCTGGTTCAGCAGGTGCTCGAACAGAGCCCGCATTGCGGGGCGCTCTTCGCCTTCCGGGGCAAGCGCGGCGATCTGGTGAAGCTGCTCTGGTATGACGGCCAGGGCATGTGCCTGTTTTCCAAGCGTATGGACCGCGGACGGTTCGTCTGGCCGATGACCCGGACGGGCAGTGTCGCCCTCACTGCGGCGCAGCTTTCGATGCTGTTGGAAGGCATCGACTGGCGCCGCCCGGAACGCACATGGATGCCGTCGCTGGCGGGGTAAAGTCGCTCGCAATAATGGCTAATTTGCGTTGTTTTTGTAGCATATTCCCGTCCGATCTGCTATCGGCTGAGCGTGTCGGACAGCCCCTCCATCATCAGCGACAAGGACGCCCGGATTGCCGCTTTGGAGGCGCTTTTGGCTGAACGCGATGTGGCGCTCGCCGAAGCAAGGGCGGAACTGCTCCACCGCGATCTTCTGATCGAGACGATGCGCGTACAGCTCGCGCGGTTGCGCCGGATGCAGTTCGGGGCATCGTCAGAGAAGCTGAACGCAGAGATCGCCCAGCTTGAGCTGGCGCTCGAAGAACTTGAAGCCGCTGCCGCCCCAGTGGCGCAAGGCTCACCAACCCCGAAGGCCGAGCGGTCCGTGCCTGTTCGTGCATTTCCTGACCATCTCGCCCGCGTTGATATTGTCGCAGAACCCGCCAGCGGCCCATGTGCTTGCCCGTCGTGCGGCGGGGCGCTGCGCCGCTTGAGCGCGGATAGCGCCGAGCAGCTTGATGTTGCCCCAGTTCAATGGCGGGTCGTCCGCACCATCCGCCCTAAATATAGCTGTCGGTCGTGCGAGAAGATTGTCCAGGCCCCCGCACCCATAAAGGCCATCGCACGCGGCAAGGCGACCTTCGCCACATTGGCGCACATCATCGTATCAAAGTTCGATCACCACCTCCCGCTCTACCGCCAGGCCGAGATGATGGCGGCACAGGGCATCGAGATTGATCGCTCAACGCTCGCGGGATGGACAGGGCAAGCATCGGCGCTGCTCGATCCGATCATCAGCCGCATCCGCGAGGAAGGGTTGAAGGCCACCAAGATTCACGCCGATGATACACCGGTTCCGGTGCTTGATCCCGGTCGGGGTAGAACCGCAACCGGCAGGCTGTGGACTTACGTGGTTGATGATCGGGCATCTGGGTCCGTCACACCGCCGCTGGCCTGGTATCGCTTCACGCCCGATCGCACCGGCGCGCACCCGCAAAGGGAGTTGGCCGGGTTTACCGGCCATCTTCAGGCCGACGCCTATGCCGGATATGACAAGCTCTACCAGAGCGGTCGCGTCACCGAAGTCGCCTGCTGGGCGCATTTCCGCCGCAAGATATTTGATATCCATAAGCCCAAGCCAACCGCGCTCACTTCCGATATCCTCGCGCGGATCGCCGCGCTCTATTCCGTCGAAGCCGAAGTGCGCGGGCAACCGCCCAATGCGCGGCACGATGCCCGCCAGAATCGTACCAAGCCACTGATCGCCGAGCTTCGCACGGTTCTCGATAACGCGCACCGTCGCCTCTCGCCCAAGTCGGCGCTGGCGGTCGCTATTGCTTACGGCACCAAGCGGTGGACAGCACTCACCCGGTTCATCGACGATGGCCGTCTCGAGATCGATAATAATATCGCTGAACGATCCTTGTGCGGATTCCGACGATGCCGCCCACCTATTCCGATCTGATCGCGCCCACCATTCCGAGCTGATGCCGCCCGGGTGAGAGTGCCTGATCGTTGGTTTGGTTTGTCACTTATTTCAGCTTTTGGTCAAGCGGCTACTGGGCTGGCTGGGCGGCGCAGGGAGTCGCCGGACATTTCGATGCGATGGGCATTATGGACGAGGCGATCGAGGATGGCGTCGGCGTAGGTGGGGTCGCCGATCAACTCATGCCATCGGGTGATCGGGAGCTGGCTGGTGACCAGGGTTGAACGCTGCCCGTAGCGATCTTCGAGGATTTCGAGCAGATGGTGGCGGGCATTGCCATCGAGCGGTTCCAGGCCCCAGTCGTCGAGGATGAGGAGATCGACGCGGGCGAGGCTTTTCAGGCGGGCGGCGATCCGGCCATCGCCCTTGGCGACGGCGAGTTCGTCGATCAGCCGCGGCAGCCGTGTGTAGAGAACCGAGCGATTATCGCGGCAGGCCTTGTGCCCGATGGCGCAGGCGAGCCAACTCTTGCCGATACCGGTCGACCCGATAATCGCCAGGTTCTCGTGGTTGGCGATCCATTCGCCCCTGAGCAGCGTATCGAACAGCCGGCGATCGAGCCCACGCTGGGCGCGGTAATCGACGTCTTCAGGCACGGCATGGTGCCGCAGCCGGGCCTGTCGCAGGCGCAATGACAGGCGCCGGTCGTTGCGGTACGTCGCCTCGTGATCGAGCAGCAGGGCGAGCCATTCGGCATGGCCCAGACTGCTGGCATCATCGTTGGATGCCAGGTCCGCGAAGGCCTTGGCCATACCGGCAAGGCCGAGCTGGCCAAGCAGATCGAGGGTTGGGTGCTTCAGCATGTCGCTTCCTTTCAGTGGTAATATCCAGAGCCCCGGATGTTGGTGTGGACGATCGGCTCGTGCTCCGGGGAGGTGGGCACGGGCACGCGGTCGAGCCCCTTCTCAAGGATCGATTTGACGGACGGGTAATTGCGGGCCTGGATCTCCAGTGCGCGCAGTGCGGCGGCTTCAAGCCGCTCAGCGCCGAAGCGCTTCTCAAGCCCAATGATCCCCAGGCACGAGCGGTAGCCCTGCTCGGGATGCGGACGTCCCTCGATGATTTTCTCGACCAGCAGCGACATCATCGGCCCGATCCGGGTCGCTTCCTCGCGGATTTTCGTCGGCGTCCATTCGCCATAGCGGCGGTGGCTCGACGGCATGTGCTCAGGGATCGTTGTGTGCCGCCCGTTGCCCGATCCACGCATGTGGACGGCAATGCGCTCGCCGCCGAGGAAGACCTCCACCGTGCGGGTGGTAAAGCGGGCTTCAACCTCACGGCGGGCGAAGCGGAAGGGGACCGAGTAATGGTGCCGCTCGAGTGCAATGTGATAATCAAGCCCGACCCGGCACCGCTTCCATTCGGCATGGACCCAGGGATCGGCAGGCAGTGGCTTCAGGTTCGGCGCGTCGATTTCCTCGAACATCTGGCGACGCGTCTTTCCAAACTGGCGCACCACCCGCACGTCGTTGAGCAGCGCCATACATTCGGCGATCGCCGCATTGAGCTCAGCCAGACTGTAGAAGATCCGGTTGCGCAGCCGTCCCAGCAGCCAGCGCTCAACGATCCCGACGCAGGCTTCGACCTTAGCCTTGTCCCGCGGCTTGCGCGGCCGCGTCGGCAGCACCGCCGTGTCGTAGTGGCGCGCCATGTCGGTGTAACTGCGGTTGACCATCGGATCGAACAGGCATGCTTTGATCACTGCAACCTTGGCATTGTCGGGCACCAGGAGCTGCGGCACCCCGCCGAAGAAGGCAAAGGCCGCGTTGTGGCTATCGATCCAGTCGCCCATCTGCTCGGTCCAGGTCGCATAACCGAACGACAGGCTCGAGCCGCCCATCACCGCCACGAAGATGTGCGCATCGCGAACTTCGCCGGTCTGGCGATCGACTACCGGCACCTTGTCGCCGGCATAATCGATAAACAGCTTCTCGCCGCCGCCGTGGCTCTGCCGCATCGTCAACGGCAGCCGACCCTCCCAACCTCGGAACAGGTCACAGAACCGGCTGTAGCGATACCCGTCAGGGTGTAGCGCGATGTACTCTTCCCACAAAACCTGCAGCGTCACGTGCTTGCGCTTCATCTCGCGCGCCACCACCGACCAGTCCGGCTCCGGCAACTTGCGCCGCCCAGGCTTGACCCCGGCCGCACCGTAAAGGCGCGCCTCGAGTGCCGTGTCATTCATCTCCACTGGAACCGGCCAGGCCAGGCCAGATCGCTCAAACCGCGCAATCATGTCGCGCGCCGTCGAGCGCGCAACTCCGATCCGCCGCGCAATATCTCGTACAGGCTGACCGCTCTCCCGGTACAACCGCATCACTTCGCGCACTTCGCGCATCCTTGACCTCCTCGTCGGCATCCATTCCTCCCGGCTAATCAGCAGCCGAAAAGTATGGTCCCAACGATCAGGCCCCGCACCCCACAAGGTGGGCGGACATTAATCGGAATGGTGGGCGGGATCAGATCGGAATCCCGGGCGGGAATTCCTCGGAATGGTGGGCGCGATCACCTCGGAATCCGCA